>NZ_JBWBEW010000053.1:0-28510 GCF_056148915.1 Microvirga sp. jy35
TGGCTCAAGCGCCGCCCGAGCGAGGAGGACCGGCGCGAGGAGATCCTGACGCTCACCGCCCAGGGGGAGAGCGCCTATCGGCAGATCGTCCCCAAAGCTCTCGCATTCGAGCGTCGCCTGCTGGACCAGCTCGGACCGGAGGCCGGGCCCCTTCTGGAGGCCCTGAGACGCCTCGAGGATATCGTCAAGGTCGCAGTACGGACTGGGGACAGTCAGCCCTGATGTCTAGCCGTGCGGTCACACCGCACGGCTATGGGTGCGTCCGGAGGTGCCCAGGTATGCATCGAAGGCCGAGGCCACGCTCCTGACCAGGAAGCGGGCATTGTCGTTCACCGACAGCACATCGCCCTCAAGCCGGATGATACCGTCGTCCTGGAGCACGCGCAGCTTCGGGATCGCCTTCAGGATGGTCTCGGGAGCGGCCTCGTGCTGGCGGCAGACCTGCCCCACATCGACCCGGAAGTCGCACATCACGCGCTCGATCAGCTCGGCGCGCAGACGATCGTCGGCCGTAAGAGCATAGCCCTTTGTCGTTGCCAGATCCCCACGCTGGATGCGCTCGGCGTAGCGCCCGAGCACGACCTCGTTCTGGGCATAGCCCTGCGTCAGCCGGCCAATGGCGGAGGCGCCGAAGCCGATCAGCACATCGCTCGGATCCGTGGTGTAGCCCTGGAAGTTCCGGTGCAGAACGCCGTCGATCTGGGCCTGCACCATGGAATCGTCCGGCAGGGCGTAATGGTCGAGGCCGATCCGACGGTAGCCTGCGCTCACCAAAGCCTCGGCGATCGCCTCAGCATGGACATAGCGTGCTTCGCCGTCGGGCAGCGCCGCCTCGTCGATCTTGCGCTGGTGCTTCTTGAACGAAGGCACATGTGCATAGCCGAAGACGGAGAAGCGCTCGGGGCGGAGCGCAATGCTCTGCCGGACCGTCTCGACACAGGATTCCACCGTCTGGTGCGGCAGGCCGTAGATGAGGTCGAAGTTGATGCCACGGATGCCCGCTTCCCGCAGGCCTTCCGACGCGCGGGCGGTCTGCTCGAAACTCTGGATGCGGTTGATGGCGCGCTGCACGACCGGATCGAAGCTCTGGACGCCCAGGCTCGCACGGGTGACGCCCGCCTCGCCCAGAGCTCTCGTCATCGTCTTCGTCAGGGTCCGCGGATCGATCTCGATCGCGATTTCCGCGGAGTCTTCCAGAACGAACCTCTGCCTCATGAGGCCCACGAGACCGAGCAACTCGGCCGGCTCCATGATGGTCGGCGTTCCGCCGCCGAAATGCACGTGCCGCACGGCCAGTGGACTGGTCAGGCGATCCGCCGCCAACTCGATTTCACGGCGCAGAACGGCGAGATAATCGATAATCGGTGCATCGCGCTGAGTAATGGTGGTGTGGCAGCCGCAATACCAGCACATGGAGCGGCAGAACGGGATATGAAGATAGAGGGAGGCAGTGGCGTCCGCCGGCAAGGAGGCCAGCCAATGCCCGTAGGCCTCGTGGCCGATGGCATCCGAGAATTGAGGCGCCGTAGGATAGCTCGTGTAGCGCGGGAGCCGCTCCTCGGAGTATCGCGCTCTCAGGTCGTCTCTCATTGGGGCCTCACAGGTCAGCGTGCCGCGATGGCTGGTAGCCAGCGCAGGTCAGATCCCCTGATGTACCGGGCTTTGCCCTCCGGTTCCTTGACCTTGGTCAAGTCGAGCCGCATGTCGCGGCTATTGAGATCCGCCTTTACCTCGACAGCGTTTGGGAAAAATCAGCCTTACGCGGAGCGTCCTCCTGCGGCCAAAGCGCTCCAGCCTATCCCTGATCACGCGGGCAATATCCGGCCCAATTCCCGGCACCTGCTCGATCCGGGAAGCCATCGCCCTCACTGATCAAGAGATGCGACCTGGGCGCTCTCCAGGGCTTTCCACGCGCTTATGGGCAGGCATAATCCATCGAACGGATCATCGCTGGTCTTCGAAGGTCTTCGGGACATGGGGTCGCCTCAGGTGAGACTGATGCTCAAGCGCTGCCATTCGCCTAAAACACCCTGGTTCCCGCTCTATTCCCGAATGCGAGTACTTTCGCCCTGACCGCCTCCTCCTGCCATGAAATCCTGAGCGTGATTTGGGTAGAGCTGATGCTTTGTTACGCGGATCTCTTGCTCCAAGGGCATGTTAGGATCTTGGACGCTGCTCCACCACTTTAGCGGTACTGAGAGCCTATTCGGGCAGTGCGCGGTTGAATTAGCAGCCGTGAACCACATGACCCGAGTGAGGACGGAGGCGTGTGTCATGGCCGAAGTACGGGTTGGCGTGAAGGTTTCCGACGATCGGCAGACAGTCACGATCGAGATCGGCTCGACGACAGGTCCGTCGAACCCGGTCGGACTTGATCTTGAGCAGTTCACGAAGCTGATTCAGCTACTCGGTCAGGCTAGGTCCCGCATGGTCGAGGGCTCATTGAAGCTTCCGCTTGATGGTAGGACGGTGGAAACCGTTATCGAGCCACCCTGGTACGTGCAGGTCGCAAGCATCGACGGCTCACTGCTCGCGTTCGATCACCCGTCCTATGGGCCACTTGCCTTTGCAATTCCAAGGGACGACGTGGTCAGGATCGTGCGGATCCTGAACGAGCATCTCGCACTGCCACCCGGTCAGCCGGACAAGCCGAGCTAGGCTCTTCCAGGATTGCTTCGACAGAGCTAGCCCTGACGACCGGAACAGCCGCCGGTGCTGGCCCTGCGCCGGAGGATGCCGACGCATCCCTTGACTGACTAGGTTGCTACCCGCGGACGTGTGAAAACCGTCCAGTACACCAGGGAAAAGCACACGAATGCTCCGACCCAGGCACCAGCTGCCATGTGCAGCAAGATCCTGTCGGCTCACCGGGAATGGAACTTCGATCCCTTCTTCGGTGTGTTGTCCATACGTGTCGATAAGTTGCAGAATGGCGCGGGCAAGGCGCTGTTCGACAGGTTCGATCGAAAGATCCCGCAGCCTGCTCTCCATCTCTCGCAGGCGCGCCCCAAGATCCCGGATCACGTTGAGTGCCATGGGCGGATATTGATCGACAAGCCGGCGCATGACTTCCGATGACCACTGGAGTTCGACGCAATCTGTAACAGCGGTGGCATCGGTCGGGTAGAACCGCCCCAGCAAGGCCGGGCTGCCGAAGACAGCGCCCGGTCGGACATAGTTGACGATCATGCGGGAGCCGTTGGAAGTGCGCTGGACCAGTTGCACGGCACCGGAAATCACCACATGCACGGCGCAGGCGGGCTCCCCCGCTGTGAAGACGACATCTCCAGCCGCGATGGTTCGCCGTTCAGCCAGCAGCAGCACGCCTCTGTCAGCCTCCTCATTGAGACCCTGGAGCAGTCCTGCAGCAAGAACATCGCCCGGTCTCATATGAAGCTCCTGGCCTGATATGTTCCGCGTGCTGCCGCGAGGCTCCTGGCCTTCGTCATAGCGGCAGCTCCCGCTTGTGCCGCAGCCTCGATATCCTGGAAGAGCAGCGTAATCTCGTCGAAGACACCCAAGTCCGTCCCGTTGGACCCGACAGTGTCGATCTCGCCGACGAGTTCAAGCAGCACGGCAATTCGCTCTGCTTGATACCGGGCATCAAGCAGCATCATCCTGAGCTGCCGCCGGGCTTCGAGACTCTCGAAGCGTTCCAAAGCAGCATCGAGCTCGCTGCGGCAGACGCAATCCAGGTCAAGCGTCCCGACGACAGCGCGAACCCGGCCGAGCCGTTGCGTGGAATCCAGAAATTCCGTGCAGCGAGCGGGCCTCTCTTCATATGGATCGAAGACCCTCGCCCCCTCTCCTGGCTGCTCCCTCACTACAGTTCGAGTGCAATCCTGTTGTCCAAGCCGTTTTCGCCGGCAGGTGCCGCCGCAACTCCCTAAGGCACATAAAGACGGGAAGTCAGATCATAGCTCCAAGAAGCGCTACACCGGCGATGAACGCCATCATCGCCATTGCGGCCAGCACCGCGGCGACGGCAAGCCCCTGACCGAGTGAGCGCAAGAGGGGATTGTCAAACCAAATGGCCATCTGCAGGCTCCTCGGGAACAGCAGATCCTTACCGTATCCTCGTCTCCGCTGATTTGATGCAGGACAAATTCGGAGCGCTTTAAGACCAGTGCTGGTTAAATCGAGGCTCTGGTCCAAAGCTGAGTGCAGCACTTAGCCTCTTCTTGCGCCTGGTCTCCTTATCTGTCGGCCTTTCTGGCAAACGCTCGGCCGCTTGCGCGAAGCACCGGGAGGCGCCCGTCCGACAGTTCCGGCTCTACAGCTTGTCCCTCAGCGTATCCATTCGCTATCCGTTCTGCCCGCGGATTTACAGGTGCCTCATCCAGCCCCATATCCTCTAAGAGGGAGATGCAATGGCAGACAAGAAGGACGTCACTCAACCGCCCACAACCGCTGGTAGCCGCACCTCGATGGTTGATTCTTTCCTGGCGGACGCAAAACGGCTTGGACCGTTGGCGGGCAATGCTTCCCGTGCCCGGCTCATATTCGCTCTTGATGCCACCATGAGCCGGCAACCCACTTGGGATCTCGCCTGTAGGGTTCAGGGCCAGATGTTTGCTGCGGCCAGTGAGGCCGGTGGGCTATCCGTGCAGTTGGTCTACTTCCGAGGCTTTGACGAGTGCCGGTCCTCCCGGTGGGTTGCGGACTCGCGTACCCTTACAGACCTTATGGCAAAGATCAGTTGTCGCGGTGGTCAAACGCAGATTGGGCGGGTGCTCCGTCACGCTCGGACCGAGGCGAGCCAAGCGCCTGTGAAGGTGCTCGTCTATGTCGGAGATGCCATGGAGGAGCCGATCGACGATCTCTGTGCCGTCGCGGGCGAGCTTGGCCTTCTTGGTCTAAAGGTGTTCATGTTCCAAGAGGGACTTGACCCTGATACGGCTCGGGCGTTTCAGGAACTCGCGCGGCTAAGCGGCGGAGCTTATGCGCGGTTCGACGCAGGAGCCCCCCAGGTCTTGTCCGAACTTCTGCGCGCCGCGGCGGCCTATGCGACCGGCGGCGTCGAGGGTCTCACACGGTTGGCCGCAGGAAGCGCGCAGGCCCGGGGTCTGCTCACCGCCATCACCGGACATAAGCCGTGATGTTGCTGTATGGCATTGCAGCGGTTGCCGTCCTATGGTTCTTCCTGAGCAACTTTGCGCACGCAAATCCGGCTACCCTCGCAAAGCTCCTCAAACTCGCTGGCGGCACCGTGGCTCTTGGCATTGCGGGATTGGTCGCCGTGCGGGGGCGGATCGATGTGGCCTTGCTCATCGGAAGCCTCGGTGCCTGGCTCCTTGGTTGGAGCCGCCTGAGTTTTCCTGGTTTTGGTGGGCGGGCGAAACGGTCTTCCGGCAGCATTTCTCGCGTTCGCTCGACTCTGGTCGAGATGACGCTCGATCACGACACCGGCGAGATGGAAGGAACCGTACTCGGGGGTGTGTTCGCGGGACATCAGCTCGGGTCCCTTGATGAGGTACGCCTGCGGGATCTGCTGGCGGAGTGCTATGCTGCCGACACGGACGGCTCACGCCTTCTTGAGGCTTATCTCGACCGTCGATTTCCTCATTGGCGTGAGAATACTCGAAGTCAGGAGCAGCCGCGGGCGGACGCCCTTTCCCCATCTGGTGCCATGACGCCTGAGGAGGCCTACCAGATCCTGGACCTCCAGCCTGGAGCGAGTCTTGAGGAAATCCGGCAAGCTCACCGCACCCTGATGAAGAAGCTTCACCCGGACCAAGGCGGCTCCACCTATCTCGCAGCCCGCGTGAACCAGGCCAAAGACCTTCTGTTGCAACGTCACGGTGGGTGACCGGCAATGCCGTACCAACTCCTCATCCGGATGACTGGCGAACTGGATGAGCCTAGAAGCAACTCAAAATCTACGCCGCCACGATAATATCGAACCGTCCATGGAGAGCACCGGGTTCAGGCACTTGCCCGGAAACCAGGGAGACAATCACGCTGCGACGAGCCTGTGGGTCACGGATACGGTTGAGGACCCAATCCCGTGCGTTGAGGGGCTCACCCTCAATGTACATCTGCGTCACGAGACGCCCCTGCCCTGGCACATGCACCGCAAAATGTATGTGCGGTGTCCGACCGGGATAGGGCACTGGCCGGATGGTGCGGAACCGATATTGTCCCTGTTCGTCCACTTGAGCGCGGCCATAGCCCTGGAAGGCATGGTCGATACGCCCCTGCCCGGCTGCTTGAGGATGGCGGTAGATGCCGTTCGCATCGCATTGCCATATTTCGACAACGCTGCCGGGTTTCGGCTGCCCGCGAGTGTCCAGCACCTGCCCTGACACATGGATCACCTGTCCCAGCGCCTGGGTGGCCCGCCCTGTGACCCGCACGAGGTCGCTGTCCATGTCGGGCGGAAACTCGACAGGGTAGAAGGGCCCCTCCGTCTGTCCCGGTGTTGGGACAGGTTCAGCCGCAACGAGGCTCTTCGGGATCATGATGGAGGCGGACGCGACAGCCGTTTTAATCAGAAAAGAGCGTCGATCAGGATTCAGGAAGGGATGTTCGCTCATTGCAGAACCCCAGGCTTGGATCACGACATAGCAGCATAGACGATCGGGTCCTGCAGGCCAGTTCACGGCAGCCCACATCGCACGAACGTGATGAAAGGATCCAAGCTGCCTGTTAAGAAATGGCACTCGGGCATGGGCTGTGCTGATCGGTATATGAGAAAGCCGAGGTCAACTTTAACAATAGAGCAGGTCGAGGAGACACAGCCTTTCAGGTGATCGTCTCGAGGCGGCCGAACCGCACAGGCAGATGTTCCTGAACACTTGTCCGGCTGTTGACATCCTTATTGATGATGGTGAGACGTTGCATCTCGTCGGGCCCCAACGGCATAACCAAGCGCCCGCCTGGTTTGAGCTGATCGAGCAGGGCGACAGGCACTTTATCGGCTGCGGCCGAAACCAAGATCTTGTCGAAGGGAGCGTGCTCGCGCCAGCCTCGGGTCCCGTCTCCCTCCCTGATTTCCACACCGGCATAGCCGAGCTGGCTGAGGAGTTCGCGTGCAATGCTGGCGAACTCCTCGACTATCTCGATGCTCCAGAGGCTACCGGTCATCTCAGCGAGGATTGCGGTCTGATAGCCCAACCCAGTCCCCACCTCCAGCACCCTCTCGCCTGGCTGCGGGAGTAGCAAATCGGTCATGAGCGCGACGATAAATGGCTGTGAGATTGTTTTATCGAAACCGATGGGCAGGGGAGTGTCCTGATAAGCGTAAGGCGCAAGGGGGGCTGGGACAAAAAGATGCCGCGGCACCTTCCGCATCGCTGCCATCACCTGCTCATCCAACGCCGCCTTGCCAGTTTCGTCGCTTGCGAGATCCGCGTGGATGGCGATCATCTCGACCATATGCCGACGCAGGATCGCTAAATGGCTCTCGTTCATCGGCCTCATGATGATCCCTTGAACAACTCGCCTGGTATTCTGACCAATCTGATGGTCACCTCACAATACCACCGATGAGAGCTGCCGTATCGGGCCAGCCTGCACAACGATCAGATTTTTGCACGAGCATCGAAGCTTAGCCATACCCATGCTTAAGGTATTGACGAGTGGTGAGGCTCTTACTTCACGAAAGTCTTTGAGAGGCCAACAGTGCGGTCGACGATCATCACCACCGCCAGGGTAAGCAGGATCAAGAGCACTGAGACGCTCGCCACCAGGGGATCCGCGCGGCTCTCCACGTGGTGGAACAGTTCCACCGGGAGGGTGGTGAGGCGCGGCCCTGTGAGGAAGAGCGTGATCACCACCTCGTCGAAAGAGACAAGGAAGCACAAAGCCGTCGCAGCCACGATACCGGGTGCCATCATAGGCAGCGTCACCCGGCGGAACACTGTAAGCGGACGTCCGCCGAGGGTGGATGCCGCCTCCTCACAGGCGAGATTGATGTTGCCGAGCGTCGTCGCAAGCACGCGCAACGCGTAAGGCAGGGTGATCACGAGATGGCCAATGACCAGCCCCGTGAAGGTGCCGAGGAAGCCTGCCGATGCGAAGACGATGAGGATTGCAAGACCCAGTACGATTGTTGGCAGGAGCAGGGGCGCCGTGAACAGATTATAGAGGAACGTTGATCCGAGGGTACGCATCCTGACGATCACGTAAGCTGCCGGAACCGCTACTGCGAGAGAGATCACAGTTACGATCGCGCCGAGCATCAGGCTTGTCCAAAAAGCCGAGATCATCTTCGGGTTGTCGGCGAGGGCTGCATACCAGCGCAGGGACCAGCTTTCCGGCGGGAAAGACAGAATCTGCTCGCCGCTGAAGGAGATCGGCACGACGAGGATCACTGGCGCCAGAAGGAACAGGAACAGCAGCGCCACCAGGATCTTCATAGGCACGGAGGTAGCATTCGATTCCATGATGATCCCCTAGTCTATAGCGCGAAGCACACGGGCATAGGCTCCGAGCGCTGCACCGAATATGATCAGCACCAGCATCGATAGCGTTGCGGCGAGCGGCCAGTTCAGCGTCACGATAGCCTGATCGTAGATCTCTGTTGCGAGCAGGAAGACCCGCCCTCCCCCCAGCAGTTTCGGAGTGATGAAGGACGATACTGCCAGGACGAAGCAGAGCAGACATCCAAGCGCGATGCCTGGCAGCGTCAGCGGGAGGATCACACGCCAGAACGTCTTGGCCGGCGGGGCCCCGAGGGTCATCGCCGCCTCCTCCTCCCGTGGATCAAGGCGGCCGAAACCGGCAAGTAGCGACAGGATCATGTAGGGCATCAGAATTTCGGTCAGCCCAATGATCACGCCCGTCGTGTTGAACATCAGACGCGGCGGCGTGATGCCAAGGGCCGCTATGGAGCTGACGATGGGACCTTGATCAGCGAGCAGCGCGATCCAGCCATAGGTGCGGACCACGGCAGATGTGAGCAGCGGCGAGATGACCAGCACTGTCAGGAAGGTGCGCCAGCGCCCGGAGCTCCGGTGCAGATAGAGGGCAATCGGATAAGACACGACGAGAGTCGCCAGCGTAATGCCGAGGCTGACCAGAATCGAGTTGACGATCAACTCGACATAGAAGGAATCACCGAACAGTCCAGTCCAGTTAGCGATCGTGAAGGCCTCACGGATACCACCGCCGGCAAGAGCTTCGTTGAACGACATTCGCGCCAGGTTCAGGACCGGTAGAATGAATCCGATGGCGTTGATGATCGCGATCGGGAGAAGGAGCACTGCCGCCGTTCCGGTTCGACCGGAAGTCAGGCGAGGCATCACCGGCAGCGACGGAGCCGTGATCGCTGTCATGGGTTCCTCCCGAACACCATGGTGTCCTCAACCCGCCATAGCACGGTAACTGGCGCTCCCACCTTCCTCAGACCGTGGCCATGATCGGAGGCAGCCTCCACGACGATCTCCGTTCCACCCACATCGACGTGGTACTGGAGGAGGTCGCCCACGAAGGTGACACGGGTGAGGCGCCCCGCGAGACGGTTCGTGCCTTCCGCGGCGAAATCCTCGCCGTTTCCAGCTTCGACCAGCCTCATGCGATGGGGACGGACCATGATTTCGACGTTGCCGCCCGGCCGGCCGGGCACATGCAGGTCCATGGTGCCTATGATCACGCGCCCGTCCCCCTGGGCATTGCCTTCCAGGCGGTTCGTGCGACCGACGAAGGAGGCCACGAACGGGGTTGCGGGATGCTCGTAAACGTCGACGGGCGTGCCGATCTGCTCAAGCTGGCCGCTCCTCATGACCACCACCTTGTCGCACATGCTCAGGGCTTCGACCTGATCGTGCGTGACAAAGACCGCCGTGATGCCGAGGTTCTGCTGAATGTCGCGGATCTCGTTGCGCATCTCGTCGCGGAGCTTGGCGTCCAGGTTGGAGAGTGGCTCATCAAGAAGCAGGATCGATGGTCGGATCACCAGGGCTCGGGCCAGGGCCACACGTTGCTGCTGGCCGCCTGAGAGCTCGCGCGGCTTGCGCTCGGCCAGCGCTTCGAGCCGCACCATGGCGAGCGCCTCCTTCACGCGACGCTCGATCTCGGGTCGCGGGACGGAGCGCATCTCAAGACCGAAAGCTACGTTCTTCGCTACAGTCATATGGGGAAACAGAGCGTAGGACTGGAACACGAGTCCCATGTCTCGGCGGTAGGGTGGCATCACGGTGATATCCCGTCCTCCTACAACAATGCGCCCGTCGGTTGGCTTAATGAGACCGGCGACCATGCGCAGGGTCGTTGTCTTGCCGCAACCGGACGGCCCGAGGAGCGCCACGAGTTCTCCCTTCGGGACTGCAAGATCGAGGGCCGCTACGGCGATGGAGTCGCCGTAGCGCTTCGTGAGCCCGTCGAGTCGCAGGTGCACGTCAGAGCCGCCGGATACGGTCGGGCTGCCGGAACGGATTGACTGATGCATCATGGCTTTCTCCAGCGGGCGTTCGGCTGCGGCAAGTGAGGTTAGCGGCTCAGCGGGATGACGCGCCGGCGCCACTGCTCCGTAATGGCATCGCGAATGCCTGCAACAGCAATCCAGTCGATTCCGATCATCTCGTCCATCGAACCGGCAGCCGTGCGAGCCAGCGCCTCCTTGGATATCTTTTCCTGAGCCTTCTGGTTGGTCGGAGCGTAGAACATCGCTTCCGTGAATGCTGCCTGAGTCTCGGGCTTCAGCGCGAAGTCGATGAAGGTCTTGCCCGCGTCGCTAGCCGGAGCGTTCTTCACCAGATTGATCGTGTTGATCTGGAAGCCGCTGCCCTCCTGCGGCAGGACTACGCCGAGCTTGCCGCCGGACGTGCCGGCGTAGACCTGCGCACGCGCATTCCAGCCGATGCCTAGCGCTGCTTGGCCATTGGCGATAGGGGTGTAAACGTCGGGCTTCGGATCCCAAGTCTGCACGTTGGGAGCGAGTTCCCCAAGCATCTTGATGCCGGGTTCAACGGTCTTCTTATAATCCTCCTGGCCGGCCATCTTGTTGGCGATGATCGTCAGAGTCGTGCCCTGGATATCAGGAACGGCCGGAATTGTGACCTTGCCAGCATACTGCTTGTCCCACAGCGCCTTCCAGGAAGTTGGCTCGGTCTTCACCTGGTCCTTGTTGTACAGAAGAACAAGATTATCGAAGGTTACAGCAACACCGCCCACGCCCTCGATGCGGGCGGTGGGGTAAAGATCCGCCACGTTCTTCGACACGCTCTCGTCAATCTTGTCGAACAGGCCTTCGTCAGTTGCCGCTTTGGAGACCGACACGTCCATAATCATGACGTCGATCTGGGGCGCGGCCTTCTGGGCGCGGAGAGTGCCGAGCATCTGAGCCGAGTTCGGCATGCCGTAGAACTGAACCTTGATGTCCGGGTGAGCCTTCATGAAGGGCTCGACAACGGCTTTGGTGTAGTGATCTTGAAAGATGCCGCTATAGGCGGCGAGCGTCACTGTCTTGGTTTGAGCCAGAGCCGGTGCCGCAATCGCGAACGCGATCGCGGAAGCGCCAAATAAAACACGCAGCTTCATCATCGTTATTTCCCTCTGATTATTGACTGCCCTTCCGAAGCCGACGCGTCAGGCGACGCGCCGGTTATTCTCCTCTACGATGCGCGTCGCACCAGAGATGTCTGGCAGCTTTTCGCCGTTTCGAAGCCGCTCCAGCAGCTTAAGTTCGTTCTCCTGCATGCCGATGGCACGCTCGGCGACGGCTCTTGCCTCCACTGGGTTCAAGACAATGACGCCGCTCTCGTCGGCGAGGATCGCATCGCCCGGCTCTATCACCTGTCCGCCGACGGTCACGGGCACGTTGATCGCTCCTTCGAGCCCCAGGATCTTCGTGGTGATCGGTGACGGACCGCGGCACCACATGGGCATCTCGACCCGGCGTATCTCGGAGAAATCGGTAGCCGGCCCATCGACGATGCCAGCTCTGACGCCTGCGATCTTCATGGAATGGGTGACGACTCCTCCCCAGCAGGCGTGCTTATCATCGCCACAGCGATCCACCACCACGATGTCTCCAGGCCGGACGAGCTTGGTAAGGTAGTGCAGGATTGTGCTGTCCGCGTGCGGAATCCGCACTGTTACGGCGGTGCCGGCAACGCGTTTCTCCGGCAGAACCGCTCGCAACTCGCGGTCCACAAAGCCTGAGTGGAGAAAGTGCCCAACGGTAGCCGTTTCGACCTTCTCCAAGAGATCGATCAACTCCTGAGAAATCTGCTCCGGCATGGGATTGACAGTGAACATGTGCGCGCTCCTCAGGCTAGGACATGATGCTGGGCAACAGGCACATTGCGGCGCACATGTGTAACGTAATCCAACTCGAGACGGGCACTCGTGGTCGCAACCATGTCGGAGCATTGGGCAACCATGTGACCCCAGGGATCGATCACCATGGAATGGCCCCAGCACCACTTCTTGCCGCCCGCGTGCGAGTTCACTTGCCCGACCGCAAGGAAGTAGGTCTGGGTCTCAATCGCGCGGGCGCGAGCCAGCGTTTCCCAATGGTCCTTGCCGGTCATGAGCGTGAAAGCTGCCGGCAGCACGATCACATCAGCACCCGCATCGCGCAGCTTCCGGAACAGTTCGGGGAAGCGAATATCGTAGCAGATGGCGCAGCCCACCGTGATATCGCCAACCTTGTAGGTCACGACATCCTGACCCCGGCTGATCGTATCCGACTCGCGATAGCTCGTGCCGCCTGGGATGTCGACATCGAAGAGGTGGATCTTGCGGTAGCGGGCGATCTCGGCGCCGTTCGGGCCAAATACGAGAGTCGTGTTGTAGTGATTGTTGCCCTCACGTTCGACCACGCTGCCAGCATGAATGGTTACGCGGTGCTTGGCGGCGAGACCCGACATGAGCTTGTAGGACTCACCATCTGGAAAGAACTCACCGTTGCTGTGAACGTTTTCCCGACCCTCTCCGAGATATGCATAGTATTCCGGCAGTACGATGAGGTCGGGTGCCTCATCGGCGACCGTCTTCTCGATCATGGCAGCGGCGGTTTTGAGATTTTCTGCCTTGTTGTCTTGGGAGTTCATTTGAACTAAGCTGACTTTCACGTCCCGGCCTCCTAGAAGATCTATGGCCGCATGAGAGCGCGGCTTCCGTGCCACGACAAACGCGAAATACTTTTCCTTTACCCCAAGTTTTCCTTGTTCGGCACTGCACAATCCCTCCACAGCACGGCTTGGCACCTACCAGGAGGCACCATCCGTCTGGGCGAGTGAAAAACTGTGAGCGACCTCCTGCGCCATCTGCGCCACAACGGCCGAAATGAGATTGTCAGGATGATCAGAGTAGATAGCGTGGAAGCTGAGAGGCGGAAAGCCGGGTGACACGTCGAGTGCGACGAGCGTTCCGGCTGCGAGTTGCTCCCGCACGATTACCGTCGGCATGGGTGTCACACCGATTCCGTCCTGCGCCAGCCGGATGATGGTGGCTAGCGAATTCGAGTTGTAGGTGGTCGGATCCTCAATGCCAGAGTCCGCAAGCTGCCGTAAGAGCCTGTGGTGGGGAACACTGTCCTTGGAATAGGCGAGGATCGGATGGTCGGCGAGTTCCGCGAGGGTTAGCGGCCTGTCGGGAAGTTCCAGCTTGGGACTCGCGAGCCAGGTACAGGCGAAGGTGCATAGGTCGAGATTGATCAGGTCTGGTGCGATCACCGGCCCCATAATCAATGCGAGGTCAAGACGCCGCTCGGCCACTTCCCTAGCCATGTTGAGGCTAGTGTCGGTGTTCAGGTCCATGGCAATCCCGGGATACCGTGCCCAGATCCGCTCGATGAACTGCGGCAACCAAGCGTGTGCGATTGAATCAATCGTGCCGATCTTGATTGATCCACGCAGGCTGCTGGGATCGCTTACGGCTTCCCGAAACTCGTTGGCAGCCCGTACCAGTTCCTCAGCCCTAGCGACCGCCTGCTGTCCTAGGCTGGTAAGCCTGATGCATCGAACATCCCGCTCGAACAGCCTGACTCCAAGATCGCGTTCTAGAGTTGCGATTCGATTTGAGATTGCCGCCTGCGTCGTGTGAAGTCTCTCGGCTGCTGCACTAAAGCTCCCCAGCCTCGCAACCCACAGAAAGGTTTCCACAAAGCGCAAGTTCATGCTCAATATCCGCGAGATCCCAAACTGCAATTTCGGATCTTAATGAGTTCTGGGCGGATGATGCAACCTGACGCTATAATGTTATATCTGAAGTCCCTATTTTGTCTCTCATCCCTAAAAGGGATATATCTTCAAACATCCAACCGAATTCGCCGGATATCAGTGCCTGAAATCTTGTTCCATATGGGTGCTCGCGAGCTTGATCACAGCTTCCATTCTTGCCGCAGCCCGAGTCTTTCTTGTCAGCCGAATGCCAGCACGAGTCCGGCAGGGATACTTACAGCTTCACTTCTATAAGTAATACATTTGCATTTAGCCACGCGCGCAATAATCTTGCTCAGCCGGAAGAGAGCCCCATGCTTTCGCAATGCCTGAATTTGAGACCACAAGTCGGATTCCACTTTTCGCGAGACTGACCTCAGATAGTCTTTTGTCCGGTACCCTACATTCCATCGGCTTGTCACGCAGTCAGAGTCCAGTGGGGCCAGTCTCTGCTGCCAGACCTGTCTGAGATGCAAGGCGGATGGGAGCATTAGCGGCTCCATAGCCCTGATAACCGCGCCGTTCCACGATCTCGAAGAAGAAGCCCCCCTCCATGGTTTTTGTATAAACCTGAAAATACTCCGCTCCACCCTCCTGATCGTACAGAATATGGTTGGCTCGCAGCCGCTCCACATCTTCGATGGAGAGATCCGTCCTCACTTCAAGATCGTCGTAGTAGTTCTCCGGAATGGGCAGGAGATCGATTCCGCCTGCCTTCAGGCGCTGCACCGTCCCTATGAGGTCATCGGTCGCGAGCGCGATGTGCTGGACCCCGGATCCGAAAAGCTCGTTGAGGAACCGCGACGACAACGTGCGCTGGCTCTGCGACGCGTTGAGGATGAGGCGCAGCGAGCCGTCATGGGTCTCGATGGCCTGGCTCTGTACCACGCCGCCGGGATCCAGCACGGTTTGAACCGGCGTCTTCCGCACATCGAGAAGGGAGCTGTAGAACAGAAGCCAAGTCAGCATCTCCTCGTAATGCATGGATTGCGAGACATGGTCGACCGCAACCAGCCCTGCTCCTGTGAAGTCCTTCACGTCGGTGGGCTCGAAGTCGGTATCCCAGAGACGATCCAGTCCCGACTTGCGATCGACGAAGTACAGGATGCTGCCGCCGAGACCGCGGACGGCCGGGATCTTCATCTCAGCCGGCCCGACCGGTTGCTGGAAGGGCTGATCGAGCAGCGTGACGGCACGGTTCACCGCTGCACGCGCGTCGTCGACCTGCAGCGCCAGCGCGCAGACGGAGGTGCCGTGCGTGATGTTGAAGGAATGGGCGAAGCCCTCCTTGTCGGCGTTCACGACGATGTTGATGTTGCCCTGACGCCATCGCGTCACGGCCTTCGAGCGGTGGCGGCCTGCCTTCTGAAAGCCGAGCCCACTCAAGGTCAGCTCGAACCTGGCAGCATTGCGCTCGTCGAGGGCGAATTCCACGAACTCGACGCCTGAGCTGACCGCCTTGGGCGGCAGCACGGGTTGATCGGGCAGAGCCGCTCCCGTCCGACGACGCAACTCGTCGAGCATCACGATGAGGGAGCGCTGCCCGTCGATGGCGACGCTGCGCGCGGAGCCTGCTCGGAAGCGGTCGTTGAAGATTTCCAGGGAGAGAAGTCCATCAAAGCCCGTTGCGCCTAATGCATCCATGAACGCGCCAATGGGCAGTTCGCCCTGCCCCGGAAAGCAGCGGTAATGCCGGCTCCAGGACAGGTGATCCATGTCGAGCTTGGGAGCATCGGCCATCTGCACGAGAAAGATCTTATCCGACGGGATCGAGCGGATGGCTGACAGGTCCGTTCCGCGAGCCAGCACATGGAAGGAATCGAGCACGAGGCCGACCGCAGGATGGTTCGCGCGACGCACGACCTCCCAGGAATCGCGATAATCGTGTATGTGGCGCCCCCAAGAGAGCGCCTCGAAAGCCACGCGCAGGCCGCGTTTCGCGGCGCGCTCGCCGAGTTCATGAAAATCCGCCGCAGCGCGTTCGATGCCCCCGAGCGAATCCGGAGAGACGTTGCTGCACACCATCAGGAGGTCGCAGCCAAGTTCCTGCATGACATCGAACTTGCGCTCGGCACGTGCGAACACCTTCGAGCGCTGAGGCTCTGGCATGCCCTCGAAGTCGCGGAACGGTTGAAAGGTGATGGCCTCAAGTCCGAGTCCCTCGATCATGCGCCGGGCATCAGCCGGCGTGCCATTGAAGGACAAGAGATCGTTCTCGAAGATCTCCACACCCTTGAACTGCGCGGCCGCGATGGCCTCGATCTTCTCAGTCAGGGTGCCGCTCAGGCAGACGGTGGCGATGGCAGTGCGCATGCTCGACAGTCCATTTCCTCGTTTGTGATCGGGAGCCTGTGTCGATCGGCCTGCTCCGTCTCTCGTCAGCTGATCGTTCCGGTGGCCAGTGCATGCTCGACGCCGCCAGCCACATGGCGCGTCAGCACCTCGCAGGCCCGCTCGGCATCTCTTTGCAGAGCGCATTCCAGAAGCTCGGCATGTTCGCTCGCAGCGATCTCACCGCGATAGCTCAGGGCGATCATCTGATAGCGCAGATACTTGTCGAAAACCGCTGCATGGTTGTCGATCAGCATCTTGGAACCGCAAGCGGAGATGAGTGCCTGGTGGAACTGCCAGTCGTAGCGCTTCCACTCCTCAGTGTTGGACCTATCGCCCTGAGCCATCCGCTCCTCCATCCGGGAGAGTCGGTGGTGGGCGGCGACGACGCGGCCCTCCCATTCCATATCACCAGACCGGAACGATTGCTCCAGCGCGCGGCATTCGAGAAGCTGCCGCAACGCGGCAATCTCTCTCAGATTGGCAATCGAGACAGGCGCCACCTCGAAACCCTTCTGCCCCTCTGCGACCACAAGGCGCTCGGAGTGCAGGCGATTCAGGATCTCTCGAAGCGTGCTGACGCTCGCATTATAATCGGTCTTCAGGCGCTCGAGCTTCAGCTTCTTACCGGGCGGAAGGTGTCCGAACACGATATCGGCTCGGATCTTTTGATACGCGCTCTCCCCAACCGTGGCGGGAGGCGCAAGGACATGCATGTCATCGCTCATGCCAGTGCTCCGCTCCCCAGCGTGTAGGACACGCATCCGTTCACATGCTGCGCCAGTACCGCGCAGGCCTTATCGGCATTGCGCGTCAGGGCGCAATCGAGCAGCGTTCGATGCTCCTCCGCGGCGATCTCTCCGCGGAAGACGACAGCCACCATCTGGTAGCGCAGGTATTGGTCAAAGACCCCACCATAGAGATCGAGCAGGGTCTGTGAACCGCAGGCTTCGATGAGAGACTGGTGGAACTCGCGGTCATAGCGCTTCCATAGCTCCGTACTCTTCGGGTCGCCTGCCAGCATCCGCCGCTCCATGAAGGCGAGCTTGTGATGGGCGGCTACAACCCGGCTTTCCCATTCCAGGTCGCCAGCGGAGAAGGACAGGGGCAGTGCATAGGTCTCAAGGAGAAGCCGCATCGCTGCGACATCCTCGAATCCCGCCGGAGAGACAGGTGCCACCCGGAAACCGCGTTGACCCTCAGCGATGACCAAACTCTCTGACGAGAGCCGGCTCAGGATCTCACGCAATGTGCTGACGCTTGCCCCATAGGCTTCCGCCAGTCGATCGAGCCGCAGCCGCAGGCCAGGAGCAAGGCGCCCGAAGATGATGTCGGCCCGGATCCGGTCATAGGCGCGATCCGCAATGGATGTAGCCATCAATTCTATGCTCATCGGGCTTTTGCTTTCTCCTGAGCCAGCATGGAGACCCCTCCAGGAACATCCTACCTCTTCAGATAACGTCCGAAGCATATGTTAGAACGCAAAATATCAGATGATTTCAAAAATGCCTATTGATTTTGCAAAAATCGGAGCGGATAGTACCCTTCAAGACGCAGGGTCATGCGCGACAATTGAAGGAGAGGAAACCATGGGATTTGACATCAATCGACGTGTCCTGATGGCTGCAGGCGCGGCCCTTCTGACGTGGGGCACGGCTGGCCCGGCCGCAGCACAAGCAACCACGAACCTGAGATTCTCGGCTGTGTTCTCCGAGCAGGACATCCGGGCGAACATGATGAAGCAGTTCGGCGAGGAGGTGAAAGCCCAGGGCTTCAACCTTCAGCCCTACTACGGCGGCACCCTGTTCAAGCAGGGCACTGAACTCGTCGCCATGCAGCGCGGCAACCTCGAGATGGGCAACATCGCCCCGCAGGACATCTCGAACCAGATTCCGGAATGGTCCATCGTCACTTCCGCCTATCTGTTCCGCGATGCCGACCACCTGAAGAAGGTGTTTGCGAGCGATGTAGGTCAGCAGCTGAAGAAGATCGCCTCTGACAAGCTCGGCATCCATATCCTCGGCCCCACCTATTTCGGCGCCCGGCATGTGGGCCTCAAGCCCAACAAGAAAATCAGCAAGCCTGAGGATCTTGCGGGCATCAAGCTGCGCATGCCCGGCGGCGATGCCTGGCAGTTCCTTGGGCAGTCTCTGGGAGCAAACCCCACGCCGATGGCTTATGCGGAGGTCTATACCGGGCTCCAGACGGGAGCCATCGACGGGCAGGACAACCCACTGCCAAACGTGCAGAACATGAAGTTCTACGAGGTGATGTCGCAGATCGCGCTGACCTCCCACCTCGTCGGCTTCGACGTTCTGGCCGTATCAAACAAGGTCTGGGAGTCCCTGTCGCCTGAGAAGAAGGCAGCCTTCCAGGCGGCGGCCGACAAGGCGATCGAGTGGAGCACGCAGGAACACTTGAAGCAGGAGGCTCAGCTTGCAACCTTCTTCAAGGAGAAGGGGCTCGAGGTCTATACTCCCGACCTGAAGGCCTTCCGCGAGTTCGCGCAGAAGAAGTATCTGGCGTCCGACCTGGCGAAGAGCTGGCCGGCCGGCATGGTTGATAAAATCAACGCGATGTAAAGCCTGAACTCGGCTGCCAGGGCATCATATTCTGGCGGCCGAGCTTTGACGATTGTTCAGCGCTTTCTCACGAAGGAAACGGTTCCCATGACCTCATCCTCGCGGGCACTCGGCTCGTGGCTTGCCAAACGCGCAGAGAACGTCGCCGCCGCCATGCTGGCCGCGATGTTCGCAGCCTTCCTCCTGCAGATCGCATTCCGGTATCTTCTGGGGCTTCCGATCGGATGGACGCACGAGATCAGCGTCGTCCTCTGGCTCTGGCTCGTCCTGTGGGGCGCTGCCTTCGTCGTCAGCGAGCGTGAGGAAATCCGCTTCGACATCATCTACGGCGCTGTCAGCCCCGGGCCCCGGCGCGTGATGGCGCTCATCAGCGCCTTCGCTGTAATCGCTCTCTATGCCATCTCGCTTCCAGCCATCGTCGACTACGTCACTTTCATGAAGGTTGAGAAGACAAGCTACCTCAAGATCAGGTTCGACTGGCTGTTCTCGATCTACATCGTCTTCGCCGTTGCCACCATCATTCGCTACATCTGGATCGCCTGGCAAGCCATGCGGGGCGTGGCACCGGATGAATTCGACCCTACCAAAGCGAGCTCCGGCGTATGAACCTGACCAGCCCCTTCTCGATCTCGCTCGTTGCGATCACCGCCCTCGCCTTTCTCGGCCTTCCCATCGGCCATTCGATGATAGCCGGCTCGATCCTGTACCTGCTCCTGGCGGGATTGGACATGGGAACGGCCGCCGAGCAGCTGCTCAACGGCATGTATTCCAACTACGTCATCCTGTCGGTTCCGCTGTTCATTCTCGCCGCGGAGTTCATGAATATCGGCAGCATGGCGGACCGCCTCATGGCGTTCTGCAATGCCCTCGTGGGCCGCTTCCGCGGCGGCCTCGCGCAAGTGAACATCCTGCAGAGCATCATCTTCGCCGGCATGTCCGGTTCGGCCATCGCCGATGCCGCTGGCACCGGGCGCATGATGCAGGCCATAATGACCCGAGACGGCCGCTATCCCGGAAGCTACGCCGCCGCGCTGACGGCCGTCTCGTCGGTGATCGGACCGATCATCCCACCATCGATCCCGATGGTGCTCTATGCCCTCGTATCCGACGCGTCGATCGGCTTTCTCTTCCTGGGCGGCGTCGTTCCGGGCCTGTTGATGGCCCTGAGCCAGATGATCATCGTCGCTACGACCGCGCGCCGCAGGAACTTTCCCGTCGAGAAACCAGTTCCGCTTCGCAAACTGCCACGGATCACCTGGGAGGCCTTTCCTTCGCTGATGATGCCCGTCGTCCTTCTCGGCGGCGTCTACAGCGGCGTGATGACTCCAACGGAAGCCGCAGCCGTCGCGGCGGGTTACGCGCTTCTCATATCCGCAGGGCTTTATCGCAGCGTGAGCTGGCGCGACTTCTACAATGCACTCGCCGTCAGCGCGAGAACGACTGCCTCCATCGGCATGCTGATAGCCGGTGCGCTCGTGTTCAACTATGTGATCACCGTCGAGAACATTCCGGAAGGCGTGAAGACGCTGCTGGCAGGGTGGGAATTGTCCCCCATCGGTTTCCTGATCTTCGTCAACGTCCTGCTGCTGCTCTTAGGCTGCGTGCTCGAAGGAACGGCGATTCTGCTGATCGTGGTGCCGGTCTTCATCCCGACCGCGCAGGCCCTCGGCATCGATCTCGTGCATTTCGGTGTGGTGGTGGTCGTGAACATCATGATTGGCCTGATCACGCCGCCTTACGGGCTGCTCCTCTTCATCATGGCGAATATCTCCGGCGAGCCGTTGCGCGACATAGTCCGCGACTCGCTGCCGTTCCTCTTTGCCATGATCGTCTCTCTTGCAATCATGACCTTCGTGCCCGAAACCGTGCTCTGGCTGCCGCGCCTCTTCGGCTACCAGGGATGAGCCTGCTCCCTTTCAGAGACACATGCCGATGAGCAAGCCGATCTACATTATCAACGGGCCCAACCTCAACCGCCTCGGCACCCGCGAGCCGGAGATCTACGGCAGCACGACCCTGGCCGAGGTGGAGGCAATGTGCCGGGAGGCCGCCTCGGGTCATCCCATCGTCTTCCGGCAGTCGAATCGTGAGTACGAGATCATCGAGTGGGTGCACGAGGCGATTGATGAGAGCCGCGGGATCATCATCAACCCGGCCGCATTCACCTTCACCTCTATGGCGATAATGGACGCTCTGAAGATGTTTATGGGCCCGTTGATCGAGCTGCACATCTCAAACATCCACCGTCGTGAGCCGATCTATCACAAATCATACGTCTCGCCGGTGGCAACGGCCGTCATCGCGGGTTTAGGCCCCGAAGGCTATCCGATTGCAGTCCGGGCGATCCTCGGCATGATCGATCAATCGCACGCGGATGCGTGAAATCCATGACAAGCGATTTTTCATCAAGGTCTTTATCGCAGGCTGATGAAGCCGTAAGGATCTCGAACAGTCCTTCCGTTCTCGTTGGACTGGTAGGCGCCGGAATTCAGGCCTCACGTACGCCGAAACTCCACGAGCGAGAGGGCGCCGAGCAGGGCCTGCGCTACGTCTACAAGCTGATCGATCTGGAGACGTTCCGTCTCGATGCCAGCGCCCTTCGCGAGATCCTCACTGCAGCGCAGCGGTTTGACTTCGCAGGGCTCAACATCACTCATCCCTGCAAGCAGGCGGTGATCCCCCTGCTTGACGAACTCTCGCCGGATGCGGCTGCGCTCGGTGCCGTCAACACCGTCGTGCTGAAGGATGGACGGCGGGTTGGGCATAACACCGACTGGTGGGGCTTTGCCGAAAGTTTCCGGCGCGAGCTGTCGGATGTCCACATCGACCGCATCGTCCAGTTTGGTGCTGGTGGCGCTGGCGCCGCGGTGGCTCACGCTCTCCTGACGCTCGGCGCAGGCGAGGTGACGATCATCGACACGGACCAGACCCGCGCCCATAATCTAGCAGCGTCTCTGTGCGAACGTTTTGGAGAGCGCCGCGCTTCAATTGCCCTTTCCGCAGGCGATGCTATGGCCGCCGCCAATGGAATGGTGAACACGACGCCGCTGGGCATGGCGAAGTACCCAGGCATGGCGGTTCCTGCCGACCTTTTACGCTCAGATTTGTGGGTTGCCGATATCGTCTACTTCCCGCTGGAAACCGTGTTGTTACGCCAAGCTCGGGCGCGAGGGTGCCGCACCATGTCCGGCGGTGGCATGGCTGTGTTCCAGGCTGTTGGCGCTTTCCGGCTCTTCACCGGCCTGGAGCCGGACGCGGAGCGGATGCTCCGGCACTTCAGCGAGATGTAACACGCCAACACAACACTGCATCAGGACATAAACGAGAGTTTTCCAGAGTGACTTGCTCGGCAATGCAGTTCCTGGCTCAAATGTGAGACTCAGCTCCCAATCTCATGAAACTCGGGCCCAGAGAAGAACCAGGCGTCGGCTTGACCTCTGATAGAGTTCTCCTCTCCCGCTACATGTCAGTAACGTCCGGTGCTCTCTCCATGAGCAGACATTCTAGCGTAGTTCATCCTGTTTATTATAGCTGGCAGACTTGAACACCAGCCGGATGCTCGCATCCATAGAAACCACTCCGTTGCTGTTAGAACCCATTCGCATTCTCGAGCAGGTTCCAGCAGATCAAGGGCTTCAGTCCGTCACAATTCCGCAAACATTAGCACCACGGCTAAGCATTGCAGAAGACCGTTCTACTCGCTCAAGCCTGCAGGTCGCCCTAGGTTCTCATAGGGTCACGCTTAGCGGCGTCCTCACCCGGCATTCGTGCGATCCCACTGATGCGGCAGCCCTTGTCGGTATGCTCGCGGTCCTGACGCATGATCCTATCGCAGCCCGCAGGTTGGCTCCACCAATGGCACAGCTTCGGACATGTCCCTAAATGCATGGGTTTAAGAAACGGAGCCGTATGGCCGCATAAGCAGGCCTACTGCTCAGTGAAGAAGGTGAGCAACACCTTGCCCTTGTCGCCGACAAGACAGACGAAGCGGTTCGGCTTGTCGCTTTTCTCGCGCTGGAGATAGGCATCGCCCATGACGACCATCCGGATCGGCGTGTCCTCGACCTTCGTGTCTGCCTTGGAGATGGCCAGCGACTGGATGTCGAAGGTGAGATGCTCCAATGAGGGCGACCGCTCCTTCAAAGCCGCCAGCCCTGACAGGCGACACGCCTCGACCTCAGCCGGCACCTGAGCAAAAGCTGAAGATGCAAAAAGAAAGGCGCTTCCAAGAACGGTAAGTGTAATGCGCATAATTATCTCCTTTAAGGTGAAGGTACCATCATGGATCCTGTCGCGATGGATCGGATGTGGACTGCTAATAGGATGATGTGGACTGAGCCGCGCGACTTACTTCGTCAACCAAGTGCGGCAGGCGGTATGGCTTGGCGAGAAACGATGCCCCCGACGGGAGACGATCCGCGTGGCACCTTCGCGAGCGGCCAGATGTCAGGACCACCGAAAGCTTCGGCCATGTGGTGAGAGCTTGGTGGGCGAGATCGCATCCATCCAATCCTCCTAAGTCGATGTCCGTGAAAAGCACGTCAACGACCTCTTCAGCGAGGATAACGGTGGCCTCTTCGGCACTTGCGGCAGTCAGGACGGCAAAACCCGCTTCCTCGAGCGCCTCGGCTGCCACACCCCCGACAAGCAGGTCATCCTCAACGACAAGAACGCAGATGCGCCTTGACGCTGCCGGCCGGCATTCAGGTTGAGGGACACGGCTCCAGAGAGATGAAATCGGCATCATACGGGTGGCCCTTCTCGTGCGAGTTCGATGGGCTAACCCGGAACTAGGAGGAGGCGTTCACACGCGCAGGCACCTTCTGCTCAGCATGGTGAGCAATCTGTTAACAGCCTCCTGCAGTCGGCGGATCGGAGGCCCATCGAAGGCGCCCTGGAGTGAGCCGAATCTTAGCTCCTCTGGGTGTTGAGGATGAAGATGCATCGAGCTACAGCAAAGACATTGCTGGTACTACGATCCGGACACGCCTATTCCTGAAGCAACCACGGCGGGATTCCTTCCGATCCTGACCAGATATGAGGGTGCACTGTGAGCTCAAACATGGATGGTCTGGTCAACGTCCGTGTGAGGAATAAACGTCGAGGGTATAATCACCAGGGTGCACGATACACAGAGCTGACATCTGCGAGGGGGCTAGCCGAATACGACCGTTTTGACGTCGTGACCAGGCCGGTTGTCCTGGCCTACGCCGATCCTGCCGGCAGCCCGGCATCGGCCATGAGAGAAGCGTCGACGGTGCAGATGACCCCAGTGGGGGCAAACTCGATCCGGACGTCACCCTCCAGATCGAGCGCCAAGCTGCGCTCGATGAGTCGTGTTCCGAAGCCTCTTCGCTTCGGCACCTGCACCTGAGGGCCGCCACTCTCCTCCCATTGCAGGTGCAGGCACGGCGGAGTCTTCGTGCCATCGAGCCTCCATTCGATCGTTATCTCGCCGGCGTCGTTCGAGAGGGCGCCGTACTTCACCGCATTGGTCGCCAGTTCCTGAAGGGCCATGGCAAGGGCCAGCGCCATCCTGGGCGGAAGCCGCACATCAGGACCCTGAAGATGAAGTCGGCTCTCGCGGGCATTGCTGTAGGGTGCAATCGCCTCGGTGATAATCGCACGCAAGCTGGCTCCTTCCCAGTTCTCACGGGTGAGCACGTTGTGGGCGCGGGATAGGGCGAAGAGGCGTGCCTCGAACGCCGCCTGCGCCTCGGCCAGGGTTGCCGCATTGCGTAGGGTCTGGCTGGCAATGGACTGCACGGTGGCGAGCGTGTTCTTCACCCGGTGGTTCAGCTCGTTGATGAGAAGCCGCTGATGATCTTCCGACTGCTTGGTCTCGGTGATGTCGCGCGAGACGGACAGGAGCTTGTCCACCGAACCGTCCGCACCAAGGATAGGGGTGACAGCCACGTCCCACCACCGTGGCCGTCCCTTCATCGTCGGCGTCTGCCCCTGGAAGCGGGCATTGCCGCCGGCGAGAGCTGTTTGCACGGCCTCCCTCGCCTTCCCGTGATCCGGTCCGGACCAGAAGTCGCGCCAGTCACAGCCCTCAATGGCCCCGAAGTCATCTACCTCCATGACATCCATGCCGCCCAGGCTCATGAACCGCAGGCGTGCGTCCGCATCGAGCACCTTGATGCAGTCGGTCGAGCTTTCCAGGATGC
The DNA here is from genome assembly GCF_056148915.1 of Microvirga sp. jy35. NCBI lineage: Bacteria > Pseudomonadati > Pseudomonadota > Alphaproteobacteria > Hyphomicrobiales > Methylobacteriaceae > Microvirga > Microvirga sp. jy35. The sequence continues at coordinate 25,192 of NZ_JBWBEW010000053.1, forward strand.
GCCGGGTGAACTCCTCGCTCTCCTGTAGCGCCGCCTCCGCGCGCTTGCGCTCCGTGAGGTCGAGCATAGCGCCGATCATCCGAACTGCGCGCCCATGCTCGTCGCGGGTGACGAAGCCCCGGTCGAAGACATAGGCCTCTGATCCGTCCGCCCGCAGAAAGCGGTACTCGGCGCTCCAGTTCTCCTGACTGCCTGCGATCACTGCCTGGATGGCATTCAGTACGCCTTTGCGATCATCGGGATGGATGTGTTCCTTCCACGAGGTGCCGGTCGTCTCCCTGTCCGCATGGCCGAAGAGCATGGTGTAGGCCTCGTTCCACAGGAGGCGGTCCGTCGCAAGATCCCAATCCCAGATCGCATCGTTCGTGGCCCTGGCCGCAAGGTGCAGCCTCTCTTCGGTTTTGCACCGTGCCAAGGCCACGCCGAGCAGGCTGGCGAGCCCCTGCATGAAGGCGACGTCGGCCTCGGTGAACCGCCCTTCGACCGGGCTGTCCACCTCCAGGACACCGTAGCGGCTGGTTCCAGTGACGATCGGTACGTTGATGGCCCGCCGGATCCCGTGGTCCATAAGCACCTGCGGCGTGCGGAAGCGGCCTTCGCCCTCAAGATGATTGGAGATCACGGGCTCGCGCGTGTGGAAGGCATAACCGGTGGGACTTTCCAGATCGGCACCCGTCTTCGATCCGATCACGCCGGACTTCCAGCCAACCCCGGCACGGACGATCAAGCAATCCTCCTCCGGCAGGTATTCCATGATCTTGCAATACCGTACGTGCAGCCCCTCAGCGCAGAGGCGGGTTGCCTCTTGGAGCAGGGTCATGACATCCAGGGCGTCCAGGGCAAGCAGCCCGAACGCCGCCATGAGTTCCTGCTGGCGCAAGCGGTAGGCCAGTTCGTCGGCCGAGCTTCCGCCCTGCTCGGGGGAGCGCCCTGCGTGGCGTCGCCGCTGCTCGTCGTTCATGTTGGTGTTCCGGCCTGCGTTAGCGATTGGATGTAACGCGCAAGATGGCCGGGGGTCCCAATGACAACAGTTTGCCCCTGATCCGTCACTCCCCTTGGATCAGGCTCCGGATCCTGGTAGCCAGCGCGTCCACTGCGAACGGCTTGGTGATCATCTCCATGCCTGGCTCCAGGAAGCCATTCGCCAGCGTGGCGTTCTCGGCTAGCCTGTGATGAACAGCACCTTCAGGTCAGGACGGGTGACCCGTGCCTGATCCGCAACCTGGCGCCCGTTGATCCCGGGCAGCCCGACATCCGTGACAAGCAGGTCGATGCGCATGCGCGATTGCAGGACCTTGAGGCCCGCAGGCCCATCAGCAGCTTCCAGGGCCCGGTAGCCCAGCTCCTGAAGAACCTCGACAATCAGATCCCGAATGACGGGTTCGTCCTCGATCACCAGCACCGTTTCTCCCGCCTCCGATCTCGGCACAACCGGTGTGGCCTCCGATAGGGCCTCCTCATCGGCCGCCCCACGATAGCGCGGGAGGTAGATCTTGATCGTCGTTCCTGTGCCAAGCTCCGAGTAGATCCTGAGGTGACTCTCCCTGGCAAAAACGACCGACAACCCTGTCCGAAGCGGAAGTTCAGTTCCCTTCCAGAACGGGCCGATTTTGTTGAAAAACTCCCGAGCGCTGCTTCGCCGATCTATTAGTTGTATTAGCGCGCCAAACTAGGCCCAGCATCCTGTATGCTGACCACGCCAGAATCGGCAGTTGCGGACTTTTTCAACAGTATCGGCCAGCAGCAGACCTACGCTCAATCGATTTGGTACGAACTGAGCATTCGCCGCTTGATGATATCTGTGTGGAACAGTCAGCAACTCCCGCATTAGTGATTTATGGATCGTACAGGAGCCCCATAGGATTTGACTCCGCTGACAATCACGGCTTGTCTTGATCGGTCCTTCTGGAGATCAACACTTGCTCGTTCCCTTCTACCAGGTCGATGCCTTTGCGAACCGGCCCTTTGGCGGCAACCCGGCTGCCGTCATGCTGCTCGAGCGCTTCATCGACGATGTCTCGCTCCAGGCGATTGCGGCCGAGAACAATCTGGCTGAGACGGCCTTCCTCGTGCCCGACGGCGAGGATTACCGACTGCGCTGGTTCACGCCGACAGTCGAGGTGCCCTTGTGCGGGCACGCGACGCTCGCCAGCGCTGCGGTCGTGATGGAGCGTCTGACACCGCACCGCAAACACGTGGTGTTCCATTCGGCCAGTGGTCCGTTGAGTGTGGAGCGCACTGCAACCGGCTACGTCATGAACTTTCCGGCCCGTGTATCGGAGCCTGTCGCGCCGCCGCCCTTACTGGCTGAGGCGCTGGGACACGTCCCTGAGGAAGTGGTGGCCGATCAATTCAACTATCTTGCCCTGCTGGAGACAGCAGATCAGGTACGCCGCCTAATACCGGACATTGCGGCGGTCGCCAAGCTGGATCGCAGCGGTCTGATCGTCACGGCGCCAGGTGATGGCGGCTATGACTTTGTCAGCCGCTATTTCGCACCAGCCAAGGGCATCCCTGAAGACCCCGTGACCGGCGGCGCCCACTGTGCGCTCGCGCCTTATTGGGCCAAGCGGCTGAAGAAGACAGCATTCCGCGCGTTTCAAGCGTCGCGGCGGGGTGGCGAAATCCTTTGCCGTCTGGTCGGCGAGCGCGTCGAGCTAGAGGGAAGCTGTGTGTTCTATCTCGAAGGGCGGGCTGAAATAGGAGATTGAACATTGGAAGCACCGCTTAGAGTCGAAGTGATTAGTGGCGGATGTCGGTCCGAAGGTCCGCTCATCCCAAAACTGCGGAAGTACGGCTAAGGTCAGCCTCGTGCCAAGAGTAGACCTTCCAGGAAGTAGCGCCTGCCAGCAGCAGAATAGCGCCATCTCTTGAACGCAGATGCCCTGGACTGTCACTGCCCTTCGATCACGAACCGAATGAAGTTGCGCAGCTCTGTCAATCTGCACGCCACCTCAGTGACCTGTTCATCGAGTCCAAGTGTCCAAGCCAGATCCTTGCGGTCGGGAGCTCGGTGGAGGGCTTCGACCATGGAAGCATATGTCTCAAGAGTCTCAGGGCTGCTCGCATATTCCTCGCTCACCAGTTCGTCACACTGACGTCGCAGGGCTCCGGCGACCTCATACAGGTCGAGCTCGGGATGGTACTGCACGCCCCAGAACAATCCGGCTCCATACCGGATCTCAACTGCTTGCGCTTCGGTCACTGTGTTGAAGGCCAGCAACGTCCCTCCTTCCGGCAGCGTCTCAACCTCGTCGGAGTGGAAAGCCGGAGCGTCGAACGAGGCAGGCCTCCCCGCAAGAAGTCGATGTCGGTGTCC
>NZ_JBWBEW010000054.1:0-27416 GCF_056148915.1 Microvirga sp. jy35
TTCTCCTACCTGACCAAGCCCGTGGCCGACAACATGGCCAAAGCCTTCCGCGAGGAGTAGCCGCCACAAAAAACACCGGAGCACCAAAGCCCCGGGTCCCCCTCCTGCCTCAGCTTATCGTTGCAACGCTCATGTCGCCCTGCTCTGACAATCTAGGGCCGAACTGAGAGGTGCTGATGGTCGGTCGGCCGGTGATGAGTTCTGCGCAACGGCTTCCGAGCATCATTGCGGGCGCATTCGTGTTGCCCGCATTGATGTTGGGCATAGCCGAGAGGTCGCAGACCCGCAGGTTCTCGATGCCACGAACGCGCAGCCTGGAGTCGAGTACGGCCATCTCATCACTCGCCTTGCCCATCCGACAGGTTCCGCTGGGATGATAGTTCGTCTTCACGAAGCGGCGGCAGTGCTTCATGATCGCCTCGTCGCTGAGATCGCCAGGATCTGGAATTGATACGCGCTCGATCCGCTCGGCCAGGGGAGTGGTCTGGAAGGCGCGGATGAAGAAGCGCTGTCCATCGATCATCGCGCGGGCGTCATCGGGATGGCTCAGCAGATTGGGCGAGACGAGGGGCATGTCATCCGGATTGGCCGAGTGCAGGCGGACATAGCCACGGGATTTTGGTTTCACCACGACAGTCGTGATCGTCAGCCCATAGGTGTCCTCGACGAGGTTGAGCGTGTCCCGGTCCAGATAGACGATCGGCACGCAGAAGGCCTGGATCGTCGGCTCGGCCTCAGGATCGGTCGGGTTCACGAAGGCGCCGGCTTCGACGCCGGCCGAGAGGATCGGGCCGGACCCAAACAGGCGGAAGTGGATGCCGTTGAGAAGCATTCGCCAGCCCACACCTTGCTTGTAATAGCCATAGGGACCGTTGGCTTTTGCAATAAGCGGAACCTCCGGATGATCGATGAGATTTTCGCCCACACCGGGAAGATCAGCGATGCAGGAGATGCCGTGCTCCCGCAGCTGATTGGCTGGGCCGATGCCCGAGAGCATAAGAAGCTGCGGCGTCACGAGGGCGCCGGATGCAACGATCACCTCACCGTCCGCATACACCTGATGGTCAACGCCCTTGGCATCGCGATAGGTGATACCGACGGCTCGCCCGTTTTCGATCTCGATCTTTCTTACCCGCGACTGCAGGCGGATGACGAGGTTTGGGTTATCAGCGAGTGGCGCCAGGAAAGCGTATGCTGCGCTGCTGCGCCGACCGCGACGGTTCATGAACTGGTAGAAGCCGACGCCCCGCTGCTTGGGACCGTTGAAATCGGGGTTGAAGGGTTCGCCAAGGGCCTGAACGGCCTGCACGAACCAGCGCGACATATCGTTGATATGGCCGGGATCCGATACCAGCAACGGCCCGTCAGCGCCATGCAGCTCGTTGTAGAACCTGTTGTTGCCTTCCATGGTGCGGAAGTGGGGGAGCACGTCGGCCCAGCTCCATCCGGGATAGTCATTTTCTCCGTGCAGCGCCTCGTGCCACTCATTATAGTCGGACGGGCGCCCGCGCATATAGACCTGGGCGTTGACCGAAGAGCCTCCGCCAAGAACATTGGCCTGCGGAATGTCGTGCACGCGACCGTCCAGATGCTCCTGCGGTATCGTATGATGATAGCGCATGTACTTGCTGCCGTTGATCATCTTGAAGATGCCTGGCGGCATGTCCAAGAGCGGGTGACGATGGGAGTAGCCGCCCTCGAGCAGCAGGACGCGTCTGCCTTCATTGACGAGGCGCGCGGCGGCCACGGAGCCAGAAGAACCGCCGCCGACGACGATATAGTCGAAACGCTCTTTCATTCCTGCATCCTGCTTCAAGTGCTCTTGAGGGACTCCGATGCCTTAGGCCCTGATCTTGTCGAGACCTCTCCAGTCGAAGGTAATGCCATGGCCGGGACGATCCGGCGCCAGGGCAAAGCCTTCCTGTATTCTCAAGGGTTCGGCGATGTAGCGCTCCAGCCCGAAGCCGTGGGCCTCGAGATAGGAGCGGTTCGGGCAGGCGGCGAGGAGGTGCACGGTCACGTCATGGGCGCCGTGGCTGGTGATCGGCAGGTTGAAGGCCTCGGCCAGATGGGCGATCTTCATGAACGGCGTCACGCCGCCGCAATTGGTGACGTCGGGTTCCGGATAGGTCACTGCGCCGCCGGCCACGTAGAGCTTGAACTCCCAGAGCGTACGCAGGTTCTCGCCGGCAGCGATGGGCAGCCCGCCCTCGCGTACGATACGGGCGTGGCCTGCCGGGTCATCCGGTATGGTCGGCTCCTCGAGCCAGGTGAGATCGAAAGGTTGAAGGGCGCGCGCGGCGCGGATGGCTCCATCGACGCTCCACTTCATGTTGGCGTCTGCCATCAGCGGAAAGCCGGCGCCGAGATGTTCGCGCATCGCCTTCACCCGCTCCACATCCTCGAACAGATTGGCACGGCCGACCTTCATCTTGATGGCCCGGAAGCCTTTTCCCAGGTTGTCGTCGGTCTGGCGCAGGAGCTTGTCGAGTGGCAGATCGAGATCGATGCCGCCGGCATAGCAGGGAACTCTGTGATCAAAGCCGCCAAGGGCCTTCCAGAGAGGCAGATTGGCCCGCTTGGCCTTGAGATCCCAGAGGGCCATGTCAAAAGCCGACAGCGCCAGAACCGTTGGACCACCCCGCCCGCCGTAATGGAGCGCCCACCAAGCCTTGTGCCAGAGGCGCTCGATCTCGTCAGCCTCTTCACCATCCATGATTTCGGGCAGCTCGCGGCCGAGGATCGTATCGATGGCGGCACCGTTGCGCCCGACCGTGAAGGTATAGCCGACGCCCTCGGCTCCGTCCGCATCGCGGATTCGCACCGTGTTGAGCTCGAAGGCACGCATCTCGCCATGCATGGAGTCGGTCAGGACGGTCGGAAGCGGGATGCGGTAGAAACCGGGTTCGATGGAGGTGATCCGGGGCATGGTTGTCCTTCACTCTCTTGATTGTCGAATGTGCGGCCGAAACTCAGGCGGTCTCTTCGGTGCGCATGCTCAGCCGGGCCTGAAGGGCGACGACGAGCAGCAGGAACGCGCCGCGGATGACGGATTGCCAATAGGCCGAGAGACTGATCCAGCCGAGACCGTTCTCGAAGTTCAAGATGTTGAAGATCAAACCAAGGAGGAGCACGCCCGCGAGCGTCGATCCGACGGAGCCGACGCCTCCGGTCAGCAGTGTGCCTCCGACCACGACAGCCGCAATGGCGAAGAGCTCCCAGCCCACGCCCTCGATCGGCTGGCCGGCTCCGAACTGCGCAGCGAGGATCACGCCCGCTAGGCCCGCGAGGCCGCCGCTCGCCAAGTACACAAGCGCCTTCACCCGCTGAGCCGGCAGCCCCATGAGGCGGGCCGCATCCTCGTTCCCTCCGATCGCGAGCACGGTGCGCCCAAACGCGGTAAAGTTGAGAACGAGGGAGCCGAAAAGATAGGCTATGAGCGCGATCCAGGCCGGAATCGGAAAGCCAAGGAAGTCGCCTTGTCCTAGTTCGACGAACCCCGTCTCGTATGAAACCGAGACAGACTGGTTGTCCGCCAGCAGCAGTGCGCAACCACTCGCGGCCAGCATCGTGGCGAGGGTAGCGATGAAGGGCAGGATGTTCAGTCTCGTGATGATGAAGGCGTTGCAGGCGCCGACCGCCAGCCCGGCCGCCAAGCCGCCGAGCAGTCCGGGCATGACGCCATAGGATGAGAGCAGGGCAGCCACGACGCTGCCGAGGGCTGCGGTTGAGCCCACAGAGAGATCGATGCCGCCGGTGATGATGACGAAGCACATCCCGAGCGCCACCAGGGCGAACATGCTGTTGTAGCGCAGAACAGAGAGGACGTTAAAGGCGCCGAGGAAGTTCTCGTAACGCAGCCATCCGAACAGGATGAGGGCGACAAGCGCCAGGAGCACGCCGTAGCGTCCGATCCCTTGAAACAGCTTGAGTGAGACTGTGTTCATCGGGGACCTCAGCGATGGCTCTGCCGCTGCAGCCAGACAGCCAGCACGATGATGGCAGCCTTCGCCACGAGAGCGGCGGCATCGGGGACACCGTTCGCCAGAAGCGTGTAGCGCACGAGCTGGATAATCAGTGCTCCAACCAAAGTGCCGATAACTGTGGCCCGGCCTCCGGTGAGGAGCGTTCCGCCCACCGCTACAGCCGCGATGGCATCGAGCTCCATTCCCAACCCGACGAGATTGGCGTCTGCCGCGGAGTTCCTTGCGATAACGATCAGACCCGCGATGCCGGACAGAAGACCGCTGATGAGGTAGACCCGCTGCTTCACGGAAGCCACGGGAATGCCGGACAGCCGAGCTGCCTTCTCATTGCCGCCGACGGCAAGGATCTGCCGGCCGAATACGGTCCGCCTGAGCATCCAGGCTGCTGCAGCCACGATGACGATCATCAGGATGGCTTGGAAGGGGATGCCGAAGACACGTCCGAGCCCAATGAACTGGAAGCTCGGCAGGTTAAAGACCTGCAGATTACCGTTGGTGAAGACCTGCGCGATGCCCCGACCGGCGATGAAGAGCACGAGAGTCGCAATGATCGGCTGGATGCGCAGGCGCGTCACCAGCCAGCCATTGAACCCGCCGAGCGCCGCCGCAGCCAGGACCGGCACGACGAAAGCCAGCGCGATGCCAACGGCTGGGTGGGGCGGGGGAAAGAGCTTGCCGAGGAAGATCAGCGGTGCAATCGCTCCCGCAATGGCCATGAGAGCACCGACGGACAGATCAATCCCGCCCGTGGCGATGACGAGGGTCATCCCGACACCGACGATCACGATGGCGCAGACCTGTGTGAGGTTGACGTTGAGCGTCTGCCAGGTGGCGAAGTTCGGCGTGATGGCGAGGTTGACCAGAATGAGGAGCGCCAGCGCAATCCAGGCGCCATAGCGCGTCAGAATGGTTCTGGCGTCGAAACGAGGCGCTCTGTGCGCAGGGGGCAGGGTGGCCGTCGTATCAGCCATGGATGCTCTCCCGAGCGCTCTCATGCCCATGAGCCATAGCGGCCATGACACTCTGCTCGTTCACTGCGTCGCCCCCAAGCTCGGCTGCGGTGCGGCCGTCGCGAAGGACGAAGATGCGGCTGGCTGCCTCCACGACCTCCTCCAGCTCCGAGGAGATCATCAGGACGCCGAGACCTTGCCCGGCGAGTTCCCGAATCAGGCTGAGAATCTCGGCCTTTGCGCCGACATCGATGCCGCGGGTCGGTTCGTCGAGGATCAGGAGCTTGGGGTTCATGCACAGCCAGCGGGCAAGCAGCACCTTCTGCTGATTGCCGCCGGAGAGTTCACGGATCCGCTGTTCAGGACCGGTGCAGCGGATGCCGAGACGCTTGATGAAGCGGTCCACGATCTCCCGGCTGCGGGCCTCGTCCACGATGCCGCGTCGGGCCAGCTGCGGCATGAGGGCGAGAGTCAGGTTCTCGCGCACGGACATATCGGGGATGATGCCTTCGAGCTTTCGATCCTCCGAGCAGAAGCCCATACCGGCCCGGATAGCATCCAAGGGTGCGGCGATGGCATTTTCACGTCCAGCGAATCCGACCTTGCCGGCATCCGGCTTGTCGGCTCCGAATACGGCCCGCACGGACTCGGTCCGGCCCGCGCCGAGAAGCCCGGCGAGGCCGACGATCTCGCCCTGCCTCACATCGAAGCTGACATCGTGAACCTTCCTGCCCACAGCGAGGTTCCGGACCTTCAGCACAGGCTCCCGGGCCTCCCCTGGCGCATCGGTCATGTCAGCGCCTTCGTACAGAACTTCCGACAGCTCACGCCCGAGCATGGTGGTGACGAGATCGAGCCTGGAGAGCTGAGTCATTGAGGCAACCTGCACAGTGCGGCCATCGCGCATGATGGTGACCCGGTCGCACACGGCATACAGTTCGTCGAGCTTGTGGCTCACGAAGATCACCGAAACGCCGCTTTCCCTGAGCTGACGGATAACGCCGAACAGGACCTCGACCTCGCGCTCGTCGAGCGAGGAGGTGGGCTCGTCCATAATGACGAGCTTGGCTTCAAAGCCGATCGCGCGGGCGATGGCGACCATCTGCTGCACGGCTGTGGGATACAACATGAGCGGGCGGCGCACGTCGATGTCGATCTTGAACCGGCCGAGCAGCGCGCGGGCTTCCGCATGCATGGCCGACCAGTCGAGGAGACCGAAGCGGCGCTTATCACGACCGAGACAGATGTTCTCCGTCACGGACCGGTAGGGGACGAGATTGATCTCCTGATAGATCGTGCTGATGCCGGCCCGCTGTGCGTCCTGCGGCGAGGAGAACTCCGCCGGCCTGTCGTCGAACATGATCTCGCCGGCATCCTTCCTGTAATAGCCGGTCAGGATCTTGATCATCGTGGATTTGCCGGCGCCGTTCTGGCCGATAAGCGCATGAACCTCGCCCTTCTCAACCACGAGCTCGGCCGAGCGCAGAGCCGGTATGCCGGCGAAGCGCTTGTCGATGCCACGCATGGAAAGAAGCGGCGCCATGGAAGCTCCGTTCATGGTTTCGACAAAACGAAAAAGGCGCTGCCCGTTCTCTTACAGGCAGCGCCTCGATTCTTAATAGGCGTCCGCGATGAGTTGGGTCGCGTTAGACTTGTCGAAGAAGCGGTCGGTGTTCACCACCCACGGCTCAATCTGCTCGCTCTTGGCGTAGCGGGCCAGGGTTTCGAAGGCTTTTGGCCCGAACTTCGGATTGCACTCCACGGTGGCGAGCATCTTGCCGTCGATAATGGCCTGGAGCGCATCCCGCGTGCCATCGATGGACACTACGATCACGTCTTTGCCCGGTTTCTTTCCGGCCGCTTCGAGGGCCGCAATTGCACCGATCGCCATCTCGTCGTTGTGTGCGTAGATCGCCGTTGCGTCCGGATGAGCCTGCAGCAGCGTCTCGGCTACCTGGCGGCCCTTGTCGCGGGCGAAGTCACCGGATTGCGAAGCGACGACCTTCATGCCGGAATGCGCCTTGATGTAGTCCTCAAAACCCTTGCGGCGGTCGTTGGCCGGAGAGGAGCCTGTGGTGCCTTCTAGCTGGATGATCTTGGCATTGCCGTTCATGGCTTTGGTCAGCGCCTCAGCCGCGCGCTTGCCTTCGTCCACGAAGTCAGAGCCGATGAAGGTCACGTAGTCGCGGCCTGCCTTCGCGAGGCTCTGGTCGACGTTGCGGTCGAGAAGAACCACCGGAATGCCGGCCCGCTTGGCTGCCATGACAGCCGGGATCAGGGGCTTCTCTTCGCGCGGGGCCAGAAAGATCAGATCAACGCCCTGAGCGATCATCGAGTTGACGTCAGCCACCTGCTTGGCGGCGGAGCCTGCAGCGTCGGTGTAGACGAGCTGATGCCCGAGCTTGGCTGCTTCGGCCTTCATACTTTCCGTCTGCGCAATACGCCACGGATTGTTCGACTCGGTCTGCGCGAAGCCGACCTTGTACTTGTCTTTCTGCTTCAGCTTAGGCAACTCCTGCGCGGACAAGCCGCCGAGGCCTAGGCTAAGGGCGGCCACACCGGTCGCGAGTGCAAGGAAAGTCCTTCTCAGCATCATCTTCCTCCATTAAGTTTCTTATGCCCGTTTTCGGGGTTCTTGAGCTTTTGCCGCAGCCGTTTATGGCTGCGGATCTTCACCAACGGACGTAAGTCGTCTGCTTGCGCAGGTATCCGTCGAAACCGTATTTGCCGTCCTCTCCACCAAGGCCCGAATGCTTCCACCCTGTGTGGAAGCCCTGCACGAGTTCGCCGCAGGGACGATTGACATAGAGTTCGCCGAAGGAGAGCTCCCGCGAGAGGCGCATCACCCGGCGCAGGTCGTTCGTATAGACATAGGCCGAGAGGCCATAGCTGCTGTCGTTGGCGAAGCTCAGCGCCTGTTCGAAGCTGTCGATAGTCATGACCGGTGCAACCGGGCCGAAGATCTCCCGCTGCATGACGGAGGCCTCGTTGCTGTCCACGCGCAGAACGGTCGGCTCGAACCAATGGCCGCGGGAGAACTCGCCTTCGGTCAGACGCCGTCCGCCCGTGAGAACCTCGGCGCCCGCCGCAATGGCGTCGTTTACGATCTCCTCGACCTTGTCGACCTCGGGGCGGTTCACCTTCGGCCCCATGTCAGGATTGGTCATGGGGTCGGCGAGGCGCATCTGCTTGACCCGGGACACGAACTTGTCCAGGAACGGCTCCGCGATGCTCCGGTGCAGATACATGCGCTCGTTGCACGTGCAGATCTGCCCGCAATTGGTGAAGCGCGAGACGATGGCGGCTTCCACCGCGGCTTCGATATCCGCATCGTCTAGGACGATGAACGGCGCCTTGCCGCCGAGCTCGAGGCGCAGGACCTTTAGCTCATGCGCTCCTGCCGCATAGATCTCCCGACCGGCGCGGACGCTGCCGGTCATGGTGATCATGGCGCTGATGGGGGAGCGCACCAGCGCATCGCCCACGGTGCGCCCGTCGCCCGTCACCACGTTGAGCACGCCCTTCGGGATCCCGACTTCATGGGCAAGACGAGCGATCTCAAGGGCAGACAAGGGCGTGGATTCGTGTCCCTTCACCACCATGGTATTGCCGGCCATGAGGGCAGGGCCGATTTTGCGCGCGGCGAGAGCCGCCGGATAGTTCCAGGCAGTGAGGCCGACGACCACGCCGAAGGGCACACGGCGGATCCAGACTTCCTCGTTCTGGAAGTCGGAGGGAAGGATGTCGCCTTCAATGCGGCGCGCACTCTCGGCCGCGAAGGTCAGGAATGTGATGACCGCATCGATCTCACCTTCGGCCTGATTCAAGGGCTTACCCTGCTCCAGCACCACAATGCGGGCGAGATGAGCCTTGTTCCTCTTTACTGCCGCTGCAAGATCGGACACGTAGCCGGCGCGCACGATAGGTGGGAGAGCAGCCCATGCAGGCTGAGCGCGGCGTGCTGCCTCCAGCGCCTCAATCGCGTCCTCGACGGTTCCGGCTGGGACGGATGCAAACACGACCTCGTTTGCGGGATTCTCGACATCCGAGCGCCCTGCCGAACGTCCATCCGTCCAGGCGCCGTCGATATACATCTGGTAGTGGGTCACAGCCTCGGAGCGGCCAACTTGAACCGAATTGGTCATGGCCGCACCTCGCCTAATCCCTGCCTGGGCAGGTGCGGGCCAGAGTTCGACAGCGGGGTGCCTCGTGATGGCGTCACCAGTCTCTCCCTGTGTGCTCAAGCTGAGCAATGTCAAACCAAACGTTAGCTCGCGCCCTATTTGGTTCGACCGAAACTAGGATGGGCAGACAGTTTTCAGCTGTCAAGGCCGATGATTTGAGCCAGGAAGCTGTAGTTCAATGGGTCTGACGTCGGATTCCGGCAGATGTAGGGCGCTGCGATCAGGGGCCGATGGATTTTGGTCTGACCATATGGTAGGTGTCAGTGCCTGCAGATCAGCTTTGGCTCGTGCGGATCAAGTGCCGAGAGCTGTAGGACAAGAACGAGGTGACCATGGACCAGAGCGAAAGGCTGCATGGCCACTTGGCTACGGGGGCAGGGGCTCGACGTTCGGATGCTGTGGCGGCCGAACTGGTTCAGATGATCCAAACTGGGGGCCTTCAGGAGGGTGAGCGTCTTCCGGCCGAGCGCGATCTGATGCAGCGCTATGGTGTGAGCCGGGCCGCCGTTCGTGAGGCGATCGTTTCGCTGGCCAATCGCGGCCTTGTCGAAACCCGCCTTGGGCATCGTCCTGTCGTGCGCAAGCCCGATTATGAGATTGCCGTCGGCAAGGTAGGCAATCTCGTCGGCCATCTCATGGTCGATCGGAAGGGTGTCTGGAATCTCTTCGAGACCAGGATTTTCATGGAGACAGCACTCGCACGCTGGGCCGCCAAGCACGCGCGGCGGGACGATCTCGATAATCTCAGGGCGGCGCTCGATGCCAACCGGGAGTCAATCGGCAATTCACCCCTCTTCGATGAGACCGACGCCGCGTTTCACGCGGTGCTCTATCGAATCCCTGGTAATCCGATCTACCCGGCCATTCATAAGGCCTATGTGGAATGGCTGACTCAGCATTGGCGTTCGATGAAGCGCGGTGCCGGAATCGATCAGATGAACTGCGCCGGGCACGAGGCCGTCTTCGAGGCAGTCCTTGCCCGCGACCCCGACAATGCGGAGGAAGCCATGCGCCGCCATCTCGTGGCGGCATGGGAATTCGTGAGGTCCACCTTTCCGTCGGATAGCTGAACCGCCTCTTGTTGCATCGGATATCGGCTGCGATAGTTGCAGGGATGCGTTGGTCATCACGGCGTCACAGAAGCGTCGCTAGAGACCTGTCCAGGAGGAGAGACCATGAAGTATCTTGCAATGCTCGGATCCGTGACTGCCATTCTGCCGGCGATGATCGGATCGTCGCTGGCTCAGGAGAAGACGCTGACCGGCGCGCCGACCATCGTAGTCGCCCATCGCGGCGCCAGCGGCTATCTGCCTGAGCACACGCTTGAGGCCTATAAGATGGCCATCGACATGGGAGCTGACTACATCGAACCCGATCTCGTCGTGACGAAGGATGGCGTGTTGATCGCCCGGCACGAACCGATGCTGAGCGGTACCACGGATGTGGCCAACCGGCCTGAGTTTGCGTCCCGCAAGGCAACCCGCAAGGTCGATGGTGTCGATACAAGCGATTGGTTCGCCAGCGACTTCACGCTCGCCGAGATCAAGCAGCTTCGCGCCAAGCAGGCCATGGCTGATCGCGATCAATCGAAAAACGGCCAGTTCCAGGTTCCGACCCTGCAGGAGGTGATCGAACTCGCCAAGAAGGAAGGCGCTGCAAGGGGGAGGGCTGTCGGCATCGCTCCTGAGACCAAGCATTCGACCTTCCATGCCGCTCTCGGACTGCCGATGGAAGACCGACTGGTGAGCGTCCTCAAGGAGGCCGGCTGGGCCGACGCGTCAGCCCCGGTGGTCATCCAGAGCTTCGAGGTGGCGAACCTGAAGTACCTGAACACGCGGATCGACGTGAAGCTGGCGCAACTGCTCGATGCGGAGGACGTAGACAAGGACGGCAACATCGTCCTCAGTGCGCCCTATGCCCAGCCTTATGATTTCGTCGTGGTCGGCGACAAGCGCACCTACAAGGACCTTCTGACGAAGGAAGGTTTGGCCGAGGTCAAGTCCTACGCGGATATCCTGGCACCGTGGAAACCCTACATCCTCCCGACAAAGCAGGTCGACCAGAATAACGACGGCAAGGCGGACGACTTGAACGGCGATGGAAAGGCCGACGAGCAGGATCGTATTCTCGCCGAACCGTCCAGCGTTGTGAAGGACGCCCATGCTGCGGGCCTGCAGGTCTTCACTTGGACCTTCCGAAACGAGCCCAAGCGCCTTGCTTCCTCCTTCAAGGGCGATCCGGCGGCCGAGTACAAGGCGTTCTATGCTCTTGGAGTCGACGGACTCTTCAGCGATTTCCCCGATACCGCCGTGAAGGCACGTTGATCGTCAGGATCTTCTGAGCAACCCGGCATCCGAAGATGCCGGGTTTCTTGTAAGTGCGGATCCTACTGACACACATCCACCCAGTCAGCGCCGACGAGATCGGCCATGCGCCGCGGGTCGATGCGCACGGCTGCGTGGATGGAGCCCGCAGCCGGGACAACCTCGTCGAAAGCCTTGAGCGAGATGTCGCAATAGATGGGCAGGGGCGTTGCCAACCCGAAAGGGCAGACCCCACCCACGGGATGCCCGGTCAGTGCCTGGACCTGCTCCGCGTCGAGCATCGACGCCTTGCCGCCGAAGGTCGCCTTCACTTTCCTGTTGTCCAGCCGGGCAACGCCGCTCGTGACCACCAGGAAGCTTTTCTCCCCCACGCGGAGGGATAGGGTCTTGGCGATTTTTTCCGGCCCGACGCCATGCGCTTCCGCCGCCTGAGCAACGGTGGCCGTGCTCGTCCCCATCTCGATGACCTTGAGATCAGGTGCATTCATGGCAAGGAAGGCGCGAACGGATTCAAGGCTCATTGCCGGCAAATTCCCTTCGAAATCGCTTGGAGCGTGAGGAGCGGGTCCTATCGAATACAGCCCTCACATAGAATGGGAAAGCCACCCGGTAGTAGCCATCAGCCCGTATGGTGTCGGAGATCCTGTCTAGCCTTCGCTTTCAGGATAATCTGCTCCGCGGCTCGTCTCAGCCCAGGTGTCGATCTCGGCAAGGGTTTCCTTCAACTTGTTCCGGATGCCTTCGAGAGCAATCGAGCCCAGCACCAGATGCTTGGGCGGGGTGTCCGCCTCGACGGCCTTGATGATGGCCTCTACAGCTCGTACGGGATCCCCGGGCTGCTTGCCGCTGTAAGTGGCCGTCGCCTCCAGGCGAACGCCCACTGTACCTTGGTAATCAGCAATCATCGGGCGTCGCTGCTGCAGGGATCGACCGGCCCAATCCGTCCGGAACGGTCCGGGCTCCACGCAGGTCACCCTGATGCCTAGCGGGGCTACTTCCCTGGAGAGAGAATCCGACAGGCCTTCGACCGCATGCTTTGTCGCTGCATAGTAGCCGGAGCCTTCGAAGCCGATGAAGCCCGCCTGTGAGGAGATATTGACGATATGCCCGTGACGGCGCTTCCGCATGCCTGGAAGCACGGCGCGCGTCATGGCCGCAAGGCCGAACACGTTGGTCTCGAACTGGGCGCGGATCTCGGCATCGTCACCCTCCTCGATGGAAGACTGGTAACCGTAGCCTGCGTTGTTCACTAGAACGTCGATGGTCCCGAAGCGGTCCTCCGCCTCCTTGACCGATGCAGCGATCTGGCCGGGGTTGTTGACGTCGAGCGACAGGGCAAGGGTTCTGTCCTCATGGCCCTGTGTCAGGTCCTGCACCCTGCCGACGTCGCGGGCCGTTACCACCGCACGCCAGCCTCGGCGCAGCACCAGTTGAGCGAGCTCCCGCCCGAATCCCGTGGAGCAACCCGTGATGAACCAGACAGGATCGTCGTTCAGTGGCATGCGCGGTCTCCTTTGCCCTGGTAGGTGCGCGAGGTGGCATATAGGGTCCGAACTGCGGCTGTGAACGGGGCTTCCCCTGCTTTCGCTTCACGGAGAAGCTAGGCCGTCTGGAACTCGATGAGAGGCTCATCATAGATAGCGGTCAGGAGCTTGCCGTCACCTCGCACAACACCGCGATACATGCCTGAGCAGTTGAAGGGCAGGGATACGTTGCCGGCGCGATCTACTGCGATGATCCCGCCAGTACCCCCTGCGGGAGCCAGCATATCGATCACGACCGCACGCGAGGCCTGATCAAGGGACTGGCCCGCATAGCGCATGCGTGAGGCGATCTCGTGCGCTGCCGCATATCGGATGAAGATCTCCCCGTGGCCAGTCGCCGACACGGCGCAGGTCTCGTTGTCGGCCCATGTGCCCGCGCCGATCACCGGGCTATCGCCTACGCGCCCGGGGGCTTTGGCCGTCATGCCGCCAGTGGATGTGGCCGCCGCCAGATTGCCGTGCCGGTCGCGGGCGACAGCACCCACCGTGCCATGCTTGCGCGACTCGTCCTGATCCTCAGCGCCGCTCTTGCGCATGGCAAGCGTCTCCTGCAGCGCCTGCCAGCGTTGTTCGGTGTAGAAGTATGAGGGCTCTTCAAAGGACAAGCCTTGCCGACGGCAAAATTCCAGGGCACTTTCGCCGATAAGCAGCACATGGCCTGAATGCTCCATTACGGCGCGCGCGGCAAGAACTGGATTGCGCGGGCCGCTGATGCCGGCAACGGCGCCTGCGGAACGGTCGCGCCCATCCATGACGGCGGCATCCATCTCCTGCTTACCGGCGGAAGTATAGACCGCACCGCGTCCGGCATTGAAGAGGGGTTCGTCCTCAAGAGCCATCACGGCGGCGGAGACCGCATCGAGGGCGCTGCCACCGTCCACAAGAACAGCGTGTCCAGCATCGAGGGAGCGGCGCAGGCCTGCATGATAGGCGGCCTCCCGTTCTGGCGTCATCTTGCTGCGTAGGATCGTGCCGGCGCCGCCATGAATGGCGAGGGCGAAATCGTTGGAGGATGTCGTGCTGCTGGTCATGAGGTCAGGAATCCGATCGGGAAGGTGAAAGAGCATCAGCCAGGGAAGAACGGCGGTGGCCGTTACGGCCTATCATGGATCCGGCGGCCACGAGCGCATCGAGAACGGCTTCCTGCGTGGCATCGGTCATCGCCTCGAAGAGCAGATCGATGCGATTCTCGTTGAGGATGCGGATATCAACCAGGGCTGCCTTCTCGTCGTGCAAAAGGACATTCGCGGTCGTGAAACCGAGTGCAATGTCGCCGCTGCCATGACCCCAGAAGGACCCCAGCCGTGCAAGCCCGACACCGGAGCGGCGGATGACGCGCTTGAGCTGCCGGTCGCTCAACGGAACGTCGGTGGCCGCGATAATGATGATCGATCCCTTTTCCGAGATCTCCCTCTCCGGCTTAGCCTCTGGAGGAGCGATCAGCCTGCCGTCTGGCAGGCGCAGGTCGCCGGAACGGCCGAAGTTCGACAGGACGAGCACCCCTAAGTGGTACCTGCGTCCATCGAGGTCTAGGAGACGGGATGACGTGCCGATGCCGCCCTTGAAGCCGAATGTGCTCATGCCGCAGCCGGCACCCACCGAGCCGACCTCGAAATGAGTGGAGGCGTTCACCAGAGCTGCACGTGCATCATCTTCCGTGATGGTGAGTGCTTGGATGTCGTTCAGGTATCCGTCATTGCACTCGAAGACCACCGGATTCACCGTCGCCGTTGTGCGGCCGATATCCGGGTTGTGTTCGATGGCATGGCGCACCAGCGTCGTGCAGCATGTGCCGACCGAGAGAGTGTTGGTGAGAAGGATCGGAGTCTCGATGGTGCCCAATTCCTCTACCTGTACGAGGCCGGCGCTCTTGCCGAAGCCGTTGAGCACATGAACGGCCGTTACGGGCTTGCAGCGATAGAGATTGCCGCCATGAGGAATGACCGCTGTGACTCCGGTCCGGATCTCGCCCTGAACCAGGGTGCGATGACCAACGCGAACACCTGGAATGTCCGCGATGCTGTTCAGCTCACCCGCGGGCAGGCTGCCGCAGGAAAGACCAATATCCCTGGGGCGCGCGGGAGACACCATCAGGGGCACTGCTCCTTCACGAATGCAGCAATCTCAGCATGGGTCGCCACCCACACGTCCGCGCGCTGCGTGATCTCCTCCAAGAGCTTTTCCAGAATCCAGATGCGGGAGCGGTAACCGGTCACATGAGGGTGCATGGTCAACAGGAACAGGCCTCCTTCCTCATAGGCTCGCTCGAACTCCCGGAAGAAGATGTCGTAGACGGCCGTCGGCGGCGTGTGGGGGCGCAGGCCGGTGAAGCGATGCATGTTGAAATAGACAGCATCATCGCGGATCCATTCCACCGGCAACTCCACGATGCCGGTAGGCTCGCCGTGTTCCAGGAGTTCGTAAGGATCGTCGTCCGCCATGAGAGACGAATCGTAGAGTAAGCCGAGTTCGCGTTCGATGCGCAGCGTGGTCGGGCTGAAGTCCCAGGAAGGGGTGCGTAGACCGACCGGACGTACCCCCGTGATCTTTTCCAGGGTATCGGCCGCCCGGAACATCAAGTCGCGTTCGATTTCGTAGGGAAGCTGGCTGTTGAGCTCGTGGATCCAGCCGTGAATGCCGATCTCATGCCCCTCCGCCACGACCCGGCGCTGCTCGTCTTCATAGAGGAGGGCAGCCACAGCAGGGACGAAGAAGGTTGCCTTGGCGTCATGCTTGGCGAGCGCATTCAGGATGCGCGGCACGCCCTGGCGGTTGCCGTACTGGCCCTGCGACATGCGCCCGATGGACTTGCCGCCATCGCGCAACTCGTTCGTTTCATGATCCGAGTCGAAGGAGAGGGCGACGGCGCAACGGGCACCATTCTTCCATCTTGAAGGCTTCAGCGAACGCCCGGCGCGCACATGATCCACCTTGTTGCGCCAGGTCTGCTCGTCCCAAGCCCAAGGCTGGCTGCTCACATCATCCATGGTGCTCTCAACTCCCAGCTTGAAACAATTCGAAGACCGGCAATGGTTCAGGAGCGCCCGCCGTCAACGGAGATGATCTGCCCCGAGATCCAGGCTGCTGCATCGGACGCCAAGAACATCACGGCATTCGCAATGTCCTCTGGATAGCCCAAACGGCGAGTGTGGATGCTCTCCACAAGTCGTGTCTGACCTTCGGGTCCATAGCTCTCCCACTGGCGCTGCGTTGCCGGATTGGACAGCACGAACCCCGGCGCCACGCTGTTCACGGTGATGCCAAAGGGGCCGAGCTCGAAGCTGAGCTGCTTCGTCAGGCCAACGAGTGCATGCTTGGACGCCGTATAGGCCTGAATGCCAGTGAGGCTCGGGCGAAGACCTGCTCCGGATGAGATGTTGACGATGCGCCCGAACTTCCCGCGCTTCATATGAGGGGCTGCCGCCTGGGAGCACCAGAAGGCGCCATGCACATTGGCCTCGAACAGAACGAGCCAATCCTGCTTGCTCACCTCCTCAAGGGGCTTCGCCACTTGGCCGCGAACGCCGCCGGCGCAGTTGACAAGGATGTCGATGCCGCCGAGGGCTTCCGCCATGTCGGCAAAAACGTCAGCTACGGCAGCGCGATCCGCGAGATCAAGGGTGCGGGTTGCCTTGGCGCCGGCCTCGGCAGCCACACGGAGGCCAGCTTCATCCAGATCGAGGGCCCATATATGAGCACCCTCGGCTGCAAGAGATTGGACGATGCTGCGTCCGATACCCTGTGCGGCTCCGGTGACGGCGACGCGACGGCTAGTGAAGTCCAGGTTCATAGGTTGAGCATCTCGTCTAGGTTGGACCAGGATTGTTCGCGTCGCCCGTCCTCGATGTCGTGGATCAGGTCGACGAGCCTGCTGATCGCGGGCGTTGGAATTCCGGTCTCCTGGCCAAGCGTCGCGATGATGGCGATCTGAGCATCGACCTCGGTCTTGCGCTTGCGCACGGCCAGATCGCGCCAGATCCCGGAATGGGTCTTGGCCGTGTGGCGGTTGAACTCTGCCATGTCTGCGACAGAGCGCCGTGCGGCTGCCTCGTCCGCTCCTGGCATGAAGGCATCCGGGTCGAAGCCGTTGAACCCGAGAGGCTTGACGCCTCTCGCCTTCGCCACCTCCATCACCTCCTGACCGAGGCTGTGATAGACCCGGAAATGCCGCTCCGACGCCAGGTTCTCCGACATGGAGGCATTCGTCAGCGCAGTCGCAAACAGCAGAGAGCCATAACCGAGCTTGCCCCAGAGATAGCCCCAGATGTTGTCGGTAAGCACGGCCTTAGGCTCGAATATCGATAGCAGACGGTGATAATCGCGCACTGCAGCTGTCGCCTGTCCATCAAGGCCGCCTACGGCAACTGCAGCCCGATTGCCAAACAGTATGCGACCCGGCTCAAGCCAATCTGCGCCGAAATTCACGAAGCAGCCGACGGTTCGCTCAGCGCCGACTTCCTCGGCGATGATGATCTCGTTGAGCCCGTTCTGCGCAGACAGGACAGTTCCGTCGCCGGCAATGTGGGGTTCAAGGGCGCGTACCGCCTCTCGGGTATGGTGGGCTTTCACGGCCAGGATAATGCGCTTGAACTGACCCGCCACCTCGCTCGGCAAAGCTGCGTTGACAGGCTGGCTGAAGGTCTCGACGGGGCCTTCGATGAAAAGGCCGTCGCGTTTCATCGCTTCCACATGCGGCTCGACGATGTCGACGAGGAGCACATCCTCGCCGGCGCGGGCAAGATAGGCGCCAAGGGTGCCGCCGATAGCGCCGGCACCCCAGATCAGGATCGTATTCTCGTTCATCACCAGTTCTCGATCAGGGCACGGGTTTCATCGATGGCCACCGACCATATGGCATTCATGTCTTCGTCGGAGCGTTGGAAGTAGCCGCCGAAATTTCCATCCTGGAGGATTTCGCGGACACCTTCCGGGCCAAAGGTCCGCATGCGGTCCAGATCGACCATGGGCTTCTGGTGAAACGGCTGGTCGATGCCGGACAGGCGCGTCCAGGGGAAGTTCTCCATCCAGGAGGCGTGCGAGGCGACAGGATCGATCTCCTTGACCTTCTCGAAAGTCCGCGGCGCGTTCCACCAGTTGTGGAACTTCACGCGGCACTCGGGATTCTCGCCCATCCATTCGATCGCCGCCGTATGGCCTGGCGTGTTTCCGCCATGGCCGTTGACGAAAAGGACCCGGTGAAAGCCCGTGCGCTTCAGCGAGTCGAGAATGTCCGTGATGATTCGCAGATAGGTGTCGGCCTTCAGGGAGATCGTGCCGGGATAGGCCATGAAGTAAGGCGTGATGCCGTAAGCCTGAACCGGGAAGACCGGAATGCCCGTCGGGGCTGCTGCTTCAACGGCCACACGCTCGGCCAGGATGCTGTCGACGGACAGGCTCAGATAGGCATGCTGCTCCGTGCAACCGAGAGGGACAACGGCGCGATCATCCGACTTCAGGTATTCTTCGACCTGAAACCAGTTCATCTCACTGACTTTCATGAAGACTCTTCCTCTTGAGACACCATTGACGAGCGCAGGCGCTCGATCACGGGGAGCAGGGTAGCGCGGATTGCATGAGGATCCGGCACATAGCGGAACTCCATGGCCTGTCGGCCGGGCGGCAGCAGCTTTATGACGGTTTGTTCCGCGCCGCTGGCATAGATTGCCACGTCGAGCTGTGCGAGAAAGCTTGCGAGATCGGGTGCCGTGATCAGGCGTACGTCCACCGCCGAGACATGGGGCGCAAAGCGCAGCACGCCAGGCTTCATGAGCGCCGTGAACTCAGGAAAGATCGAGATGATGCCAACCCGCGCCATCGGATCCAGCATCGCGAGGCGAGCCCGCGTCTCCTCTGCAGGAATGAAGCTCAGGCCGACAACGGGAATGCCGCTTGGCACGAGGTGCTCGACCTCGCCGCGGCGATGCGCCAGCGTAACGCAGATATCGCAGGGAAGGGGAAAGGTCTCACCTGCATGCAGGGCGTCGACTGTCGTGACGACGATGGTGTCGTCGGATCCGAGATGATCCTGGATGCGATTGGCGTATTGCTGGGTGGTTTCCACGAAATTGCCCACCATTACGAGACGCAGCGGTCGCGACGGTGTCGGTCCGCGCGCGGCGCGGGCGTTTACTAGGGATGAAACGACGGAGGGTGCAAGGCCAAGCTGTTCCGCCTCGTTGAAGAGCAGTTCGACGCGACGCTGGATCTTCCGGATCGCGTGCGAACGCAAACCGTCGCTATTGTGCCCATCTCCTACATAGGTGCCTGCCCCCGGCTTCGCTTCGATGAGGCCTGCCTCGCGCAACTCTCTGTAGACCGTCGCAACGGTCATGTGCGCGATGCCCGCACGCTCTGCCAACTCACGTACGGAGGGAAGGCGTTGGCCTGTCGGCAACTCACCGAGCGCAATCCCGAACTCGATCAGACCACGCAACTGAGTGCCGAGCGGCACGGGAAGGGAGCGATCGAGAGCTCCTGCGAGGCCTGCAAGGATGCGCTCATCAGGTGTCTGTTCCGTGTCACTATAACGGATGCCCTCATAAGCGGCAGGTGCTGTTTGGGGTTTAGGCAAGGTGCTGTTGACTTTTCTTGTTCGGAGGGCCTACCGTTCTAATCGATAAGAACACCTTGGACGAAAAGCCAGGGTCTTAGCAAGAGGGGAAGTGAATTGAAACAAAACTTCAAGTCGGGTGGATCACTCGTTGCAGCTCTCGTCCTCGGCACCGTGCTTAGCGGTGGCGTATCGGCGCAAACCCTGACCATGGGTCTGCGAGCCGGCCCCGACTCCATCGACCCCCATTGGTCGACCCTTGGCAGCCAAGCCGAGGCTCTGCGCCATATCTTCGATACAGTGGTCATGTCGGACGAGAACCTGGGCCTGAAGCCGGGCCTTGCGACCTCGTGGAAGCCGATTGACGATACGACTTGGGAATTCAAGATCCGGGAAGGCGTGAAGTTTCACGACGGATCCGAGCTCACCGCCGAGGACGTTAAGTTCTCTATCGACCGCATCCCGGTCGTCACCGGCCCGATGAGCATGACAATCTACACGAAGCAGGTTGCGGAGACGAAGGTCGCCGACAAGTACACCTTGCATGTGAAGACGAAGGCTCCGGCGCCGACCCTTCCGAACGACTTCATCCGCCTGTTCGTGGTATCGAAGTCGGTAGGAATGGAAGCTCGCAACGAGCAGTTCAACTCTGGCAAGGCTGCCATCGGCACCGGCCCGTACAAGTTCGTCTCGTGGGAGCCGAAGGGCGACCTCGTCCTGGAGCGCAACGACAATTACTGGGGTGGCAAGCAGCCTTGGCAGAAGGTAGTCCGCAAGGAGATTCCGAGCGATCCTGCCCGCATGGCAGCCCTCAAGTCCGGCCAAGTGGACCTCGTCAACTATGTGCCGGCCACCGACTACGCTGCGATGCAGAAGGACAAGTCGGTCGACACCTTCGTGGCCGACTCGGTCTATTTCCTGAACCTTACGCCGAACGTGAAGGAGACCCTGCCGAAGAAGGTCAAGGTCGACGGCAAGGAGATCGATGCCAACCCGTTGCGCGACCCGAAGGTGCGCGAGGCCATGGACCTTGCGATCGATCGCAAGACGCTGGTGCGCGTTGTTCTCGAAGGCCTGGGCCGCCCAGCCAACCAGCTGATGCCCGCCAGTTTCTTCGGCGGTAACAAGAACCTGCCGGAGCGTCCTTACGATCTGGCGAAGGCCAAGCAGCTTCTTGCCGATGCTGGCTATCCGAAGGGCTTCGAGATTGACTTCCACTGCACCAACAATCGCCTTCCGGGCGATGCGGCGGTGTGCGAGGCGCTCTCGCAGATGTGGGCTCGTGCTGGCCTGAAGGTCAACGCCAACGCACTCAATGGCACCGTGTTCTTCCCGGCTCAGCAGAAAGGCGAGTTCTCTCTCTGGATGAGCGGCTGGGGTACGCTGACTGGTGAGGCGAGCTATACCTATGGCTCTCTGGTGCATACGGCGGATCCGCAGGTAGGCCTTGGTGCCTTCAACAAGCAGGGCTACTCCAATCCGGAAGTAGACAAGCTGCTGCAAGAGGGTGCTCGCACGATGGATGACACCAAGCGGCGTGCCCTGTTCGAGAAGGTGACCGAAGTCTCCATGAATGATCGCGCACTGATCCCGACCGTCCAGATCCAGACTGTCTGGGCTGCGAAGAAGGGGACCGTGACCATCCCGCCGCGGGTCGATCAGGAGACTCTTGCTTACGAGATCAAGCCTAAGAGCTGATTTCGAAATCCTCAGCGGCCAGAGCCGGCTGATCGAACTCTACCGGAGGGAAAGCTCTTTCCCTCCGGCTTTTTGATTGACGATATTCATGGAGGACCGGGCGCTCGCGATCCGGCTCTCATGTGTCCGAAGGCCATTGACGAGACAGCATGATCGGGTTTCTCATTCAACGCATTCTGCAGGCCCTGATGGTGGTGATCGCCATGTCGATCATCGTGTTTCTCGGCGTGTATGCCATCGGCAATCCGATCGACGTGATGATCGACCCGGCCTCCGATCAGGCTCTGCGCGAAGCGCTGATCCAGCGCTACGGCTTCGACCGTCCGCTGATCGAGCAGTACTTCATCTTCATGAACAACATGCTCCACGGCGATCTAGGCGAATCCTTCATCTATCGGTTGCCCGTGCTGAACCTGATCCTGTCGCGGCTGCCGGCAACGCTGGAACTCGCGCTGACTGCAATGCTGATTGCTACCTGCCTTGGGATTCCGCTCGGCCTATGGGCCGGCTACAAGCCGGATTCTCTATCTGCGAAAGCCATCATGGGCTTTTCGGTTCTCGGCTTCAGCGTGCCCAGCTTCTGGGTAGGGCTGCTGCTCATCATGGTGTTCGCGGTCGAGCTGGGCTGGTTGCCCTCTGGTGGGCGTGGCCCGACTACCGAGGTCCTGGGCATGCACCTGTCGATCACCTCGCTCGAAGGGTGGAGCCACATCCTCCTGCCGGCGCTTAATCTCGCATTGTTCAAGCTTGGCCTGCTGATACGCCTGACGCGGGCCGGGACGGTCGAGGTGATGGGCTCCGATTATGTGCGCTTCGCCCGCGCTCAGGGTCTCGCCGAGAGCAAGGTGGTGAGCCTGCACGTGCTGAAGAACATATCGATTCCCATCGTAACGGTTTTCGGCCTTGAGCTTGGCTCGACACTCGCTTTCGCAGTAGTCACGGAGACAGTCTTCAACTGGCCCGGGATGGGCAAGCTGATTATCGATTCCATTACCGTGCTCGATCGCCCCGTGATGGTCGCCTATCTCATTCTCGTGGTGTTCCTCTTCGTCATGATCAATCTCGTTGTCGATCTCATCTACGGCCAGCTCGATCCTCGCATTCGAGTAAAGGCCGCGTCATGAGCAACTCTCCCGCCCTGACGGCACCTGCTGAAACTGGTCTGATCCGGCTTTCCAACTTCTGGTCGGACTACCGGCAGAGCCCCGTTGCAGTAGCAGCCCTCATCGTGGTCGTTGTCATCGTTCTCATGGCTGTGTTTGCGCCTTTCGTAGCGCCACAGGATCCCTACAACCAGGAAATGCTGGATCTGTTCGATGCAAGGCTTGAGCCTGGCGAAACCGGGTCCGGCGGCTATGTTCACTGGCTCGGTACCGATGCCGCTGGCCGAGACATCTTCTCCGCCATTCTCTACGGGTTGCGTACGAGCCTGATTGTCGGTGTTATGGCCAGCACCTTCGCTCTCGTGCTCGGCACCACGGTCGGCCTGATCGCAGCCTATTACGGCGGACGCATCGAGGCGCTCATCATGCGCATCATCGACCTTCAGCTCTCGCTGCCGGCAATCCTGCTAGCGCTGGTGCTCGTCGCGATGCTGGGTCAGGGGCTGATGCAGCTGGTCGCTGCCCTTGTGGCGGCGCAATATGCATACTTCGCCCGCACCACGCACGGTGCAGCGAGTGCCGAGCGGCGCAAGGATTATATCGAGGCCGCTCTATCGACACCGCTTCCCGCCCGCTATGTGCTGTTCCGCCACCTTCTTCCCAATGCCTTGCCGCCCTTGATCGTGGTGGCGACGGTGCAGGTGGCGAACTCCATCGCACTTGAGGCGACCCTGTCCTTCCTGGGGCTCGGCCTTCCGCTCACGCAGCCGTCGCTAGGATCCCTGATCTCCAACGGCTTCCAGTTTCTGCTGTCGGGCCGCTACTGGATCTCGATCTATCCCGGCATTGCTCTCATGCTGACCGTCGTTGCCATCAATCTGGTGGGCGACCAGGTCCGCAACGTCCTGAACCCGAGGCACAGCCGATGAGTGATGCGGTTCTCCGAGTCAGCAACCTTCAGACTCATTTCCAGACCCGTGCCGGTGTTCTCAAGGCTGTCGACGGCGTCAGCTTCGAGGTCGGCCGTGGCCGGATCCTGGGTCTCGTTGGCGAGTCCGGGTCCGGCAAGAGCGTCACAGGCTACTCGATCCTCGGCCTTGTCGAGCCGCCCGGCAGGATCGTCGGCGGCGAAGTCCTTCTCAACGGGAAGGACCTGACGCGCCTGAAGGGTGATGCCATGCGCCAGGTACGAGGCGCCCAGGTCGCCATGGTGTTCCAGGATCCGATGATGACCCTCAATCCGGTCCTGAAGATCGGAACCCAGATGATCGCTGCCGTGCGGGCGCACGGCAAGGTCTCGCGCAAGGCTGCCCGCGCGAGGGCACGCGATGCCCTGGCCAAGGTCGGCATCCCGAGTCCCGAGGAGCGCCTTGATGCCTACCCGCATCAGCTCTCCGGCGGCATGCGCCAGCGGGTAGCAATTGCGATTGCTCTCCTGCACAGCCCGGCGGTCATCATCGCCGACGAGCCGACCACGGCTCTCGACGTTTCGATCCAGGGGCAGATCCTGGCCGAAGTGCGGCGCCTCGCCGATGACACTGGCACCGCGTTCGTATGGGTAACCCACGACCTCGCCGTGGTGTCGAGCCTCGCGGATGACATCTGTGTCATGTATGCGGGGCGCGTCGTCGAAAGCGGACCTGCCGCGGACGTCATCGCGTCGCCCCGTCATCCCTACACGGCCGGGCTTCTCGCATCCGTTCCGGCCGAGCACGAACCCGGTACGAAGCTCCCCCAGGTTCCCGGATCGACCCCGTCCCTGGCTAACCTGCCGCAAGGTTGTGCCTTCGCGCCCCGCTGCGCCAAGGCGGGACCTGCCTGCACAACCACGCCGCCCATCCAGCATTTCGAGGATGGGCGCACCGCCCTTTGTCATTACCCGATCGAGCCCGTTTCATGCCAGCCGCTCTCCTTGACATCGACCACGTATCGAAGCGCTTCGTAAAGCACCCCAATCTCGGGGAGCGGATCGCGGGTCTTTTCGGCGCTGGCCGGACGACCGAGATCGTGCGCGCGGTGACGGATGTCAGCCTCAGCGTTGACAAAGGCGAGGTGGTGGGCCTCGTCGGCGAGTCCGGCTGCGGGAAGTCTACGCTCGGGCGCATGATCGCCGGGATCTATACCCCGAGCGACGGCAAGGTCCTCTTCGACAATGTGCCCGTTGCGAAAGAGCAGGGTCGGCGTACGCAGAAACTAACCACCCGCGTCCAGATGATCCACCAGGATCCCTTTGCGAGCCTAAACCCGCGTATCAGGATCGGCGACACGGTGGCAGAGGGTCCGGTTGCTCATAACATCGTGAAAGGACGCGAGGCGGATTCCTATGTGGCCAATATGCTCGGCCGCGTGGGGCTCGACCCGAGCTATCGCAGGCGCTTTCCGCACCAGTTCTCGGGTGGGCAACGGCAGCGCATTGCTATTGCCCGCGCGCTCGCGATGAAGCCGGACCTCCTGGTTCTCGACGAGCCTGTTGCGTCCCTCGATGTTTCGATTCAGGCTCAGGTGCTCAACCTGTTCATGGACCTGCGCCGCGATCTCGATCTGACGGGAATCTTCATCAGCCACGATCTCGGTGTGGTGCGGCACGTCTCCGACCGGGTCGCGATTATGTATCTTGGCCGCATCGTCGAACTGGCACCGACGGCGGAGCTCTACGCGCAGCCGAACCATCCCTACACCCGTGCGCTCTTCGAGAGCGTCCCAAGGGTGGGCGTGGGCCGAAAGAACTTCCGCCCCATCGCGGGCGAAATCCCGTCTCCGCTCCATCCTCCAAGCGGATGCCATTTCCATCCGCGCTGTCCCTTTGCAGGTCCGCGATGCAAGCGGGAGGCCCCCCCGTTGGCTGCCATCGGGCCCGGCCGCTTCTCCGCCTGCCATCTCAACACCGGCGGTACAGACTAAGATCAGAGATCGACAATGACCCAGCAACCCTCCTTCGCGGCGCTCCATGAGCGCATTGCCGCCGTCAATGACGTGCTGAACGCAACCTCTCTGCTCACATGGGACTCCCGTACCATGATGCCGGCGGGTGGTGCGGAAACCCGCGGCCATCAGATCGCGACCCTGACCCGGATCGCGCGCGACCTGCTTCTTTCCGCAGACACCGAGAAGGCGCTTGAGCAGGCAGAACGGGCTGTCGAAGGGCTGGCGGAAGACGCCGCAGAACGGCGGATGGTGCAGCAGACCCGCCATGCGTTCGAGCACCACCGAAGCGTGCCCGCCTCACTCATTCAGGAGCGGGCTGCTCTCCGGACCGTAGCGCAGTCTGCCTGGATCGAGGCGCGCTCGAAGAGCGAGTTCTCGATCTTCGAACCGCATCTCGCCAGAACGGTCGAGCTCTCCCGTGCCTATGCGGATTGCATCGGCTGGACGGAGCATCCTTACGACGCCATGGTGTCGATCTACGAGCCCGGCGAAACCGCAGGGAGCCTGAGAAATCTGTTCTCGACACTTCGAGGCGGATTGCTGCCGATCCTTGAAGCTGCTCGATCGCGGCCGCAGCCTCGTTCGGATTTCCTGTTCCGCGACTTTCCGGAGGAGGGGCAGCGCGCCTTCGGCCTGAGCCTTGCCGAAAAGCTCGGATATGACCTCCAGCGTGGCCGGCTCGACACCACTGTGCACCCGTTCGAAGTGTCGTTCACCCGCAACGACGTGCGGATCACCACCCGATACAACCGCAATTATCTTCCCGCCTCCATCTTCGGGACCGCTCACGAGACTGGCCACGGCCTCTACGAGCAAGGCGTCGATTCAGCCTATACACGCACGACGCTTGCTACCGATCTAGTGGGGCTCTACGCAGTCGGCGGCACGAGCTTCGGCGCGCATGAGTCCCAATCGCGTCTCTGGGAAAACCACATCGTCCGTAGCCGCACCTTCTGGGAGCGGCACTTCCCGGATCTGCAGCGGCATTTCCCTGAGCAACTTGGCGATGTCAACGCCGAGGAGTTCTATCGTGCCGTTACGCGGGTGGAGCCCGGCTTCATCCGAGTCGAGGCGGATGAGCTCACCTATGACTTCCACATCATGCTGCGCGTCGACATTGAATGCGCGCTCATGGACGGATCTCTCCCTGTCTCCGAACTGCCCGGAGCCTGGAATGCTGCGATTCAGCGCGACCTTGGCCTGACCGTTCCAAGCGACGCGAAGGGCGTGCTGCAGGACGTCCATTGGTCGACGGGCTATATCGGCTCTTTCCCGACCTACACCATCGGCAATGTCATGGGCGCCCAGGTTATGGAGACCCTACGCCAGCAGAACTCTGCCCTCGATGCCTCCATAGAGGCGGGCGAGTACGGTGTTCTCGCGGAGGAGCTGCGCGCCAGGATCTGGCAGCATGGGCGTCGCTTCATGCGCGACGAACTGCTGGAGCGCCAAACCGGACGCCGCCTCGATCCTGCGCCTTACCTCGCATATCTCAAAGGTAAGTACGCTTCCTGATAAGCTCGGCCGAACACGGGACCTTCAAAGCGTCGTATTGCCTGCAGCTTCTGCCCAGTAGCGCATGCTGCGAGCGTTGACGGGAGAGCCACCTGCCTCGTGAAGGTCAAGAATTGCCTTATGGAAAGCCCGAGCCGTCGCTGGGCCGACGAGCAGCCGCAGGCTGTGAAGGATCCGGGTAATCCGCAAGTGATTATGATCATGCGGAGCTAGCCACCAGCGTGTATCCCGGTAGAAACGGAGCATGCGTTCGGCCGCTGTATTCAGCATCTCAATCGAACGCGGGTCGGCTCTGATCGCTGCGATCTCGTTTGGTGTCAGAACCGGCGAGTGAGGCTGTGCTGCGCTCAGCGTCGTTAGAGGGAAAAGCCACTGAATGTAATCGTGAACAGCCTCCAGCTCGCTATCTGAAAAGCCGAGCACATCCGTGACTAAGCGCCCGCGACCGTCTCGCCCCATACCAGCAAGAAAGGCATGCAGAGGTCCGGCGGGTGCTTCAGTCATTGCGCCTCCTAACCGGCATTGCAGATCGTAGGCCGTTCATGGCTCATGTGAGGAGACTTGCGGCGAAGCGGGCGCAGACCAGCAGCAGGAAAATGCCAAAGGCCACTTCGAGCCGACGTTTGGAAAGGCGATG
>NZ_JBWBEW010000055.1:0-27393 GCF_056148915.1 Microvirga sp. jy35
CAGCAGGCCAGTAATGGCACCGGCTGCCAGGAGCGCGACTACGAGCCAAGCCAGATCGAACAAAGGGATGCCGAACATCGTAAGGTCCACCGCAGAAAACCAGAATGGCCGTAGGATCTTTCGGACCCTTCGGCAAGGGAGCGTTGCAGAAACGCCTATGATGCGCTTCCGGCAAAGCGCTCCTGATACTCACGCGCCCTCTGGTCGATCCAGGAACGATCTGTGATGCCACCGGGATTAGCGCGGGTCGCCATAGCGTCCATGAAAGCCAGAAAGCGTTCATGGGCTACGCCATAGAGCCGGCGCAACTCTATCAGGGGTTCGGCATGATCGTCGACGCGCAGGTCGAGCATGGGGTAGGGCTCATCACGCCACACTTTTATGGCAGCCGATTGCTTGCCGCGCTTGTCGCCGCCTTCGGCCTGTCCGGCATCGAGCGCTGCCAGTAGGCGATCCGGGAAGGGCAGATCCATGCGGCGCTTGTAGGTCTCGAGGGTGGCCTCGATCACCTGCGGACCTGCCAGCATGTTGCCGGCCACGGACACACCCTCATCTGTCAGGTGTCCGCACCAATCAATACATTCCCGCCCTGTATGGGCTGCGGTTCTGCCGTCGCGATCGATGACGTGAAGCTGGCGGGACTCACGACCCGGATCCTGCGCAGTGAGGACTGCGACGATCTCCTCCGCGCTTCGGCCCTCGGCCAGAAGCCGCATTCCGTCCGTTCCGTAGAGCGGATTAACCAGCGCCTGAGTGGCAAGCGCGCCGATCTTGGCTGTCCCATGTGGGCAAAGCGCTCCCACAGCGAAGAATTTAGTGGTGACCGCAACCCCGAACGAGTCCGTTTCTGGATCCTTTGCGATGATCGACCAGGTCATGATCCGGGCTCCTTAGCGTCCGACCGCATAAGCCTGCATGAGGCGCGGTGTGGCGGCCCCGTGCAGGAGGCCATCCTTGTCTCGACTTGCCGCTACGAGACGGCCGACCGTCCAGGCGGGCGCGACCTCGACCTCATGACCGCGGGCGCGCAGATCATCCAGCACCTCCGCGCCATAGGTCTCCTCGGCCATGAGATGACCGGGCTTCTGCTCGCGCGGATAGAAGGAGGACGGGAAGTGTGCCGTGTGCGACATCGGCAGGTCGATGGACTCCTGCAGGTTAAGCCCGTGATGGGCATGGCGCAGGAAAAGGAGCATCTGCCATTGCTCCTGCTGGTCGCCGCCGGGGGAGCCGAACACCATGTAGGGCTCGCCGTCCTTCTCCGCGAGGGTCGGGGTGAGAGTGGTGCGCGGGCGCTTGCCCGGCGCGAGGCTCGCCGGCAGATTCTCTTCCAGCCAGAACATCTGGGCGCGGGAGTTGAGCATGAAGCCGAGCTCGGGGATGACGGGAGAGGATTGCAGCCAGCCGCCGGAGGGCATGGCCGCGATCATGTTGCCGAAACGATCGACGACGTCGATGTGCACAGTGTCGCCGCGTCGGGCTGAGCGCATGGAGGCCAGCGTCGGCTCTCCGCCGGAAACCTTCTTGTCCGTGGTCGAGAGTTCGCGCAGCGCCTTCAGGGTGCGCTCAACCTGCGCCTCATAGCCCCCGATGCGGCCGGGGCGGAGATCAAGGGATGCCTTGTCGGTGATCAGCCTGCGGCGCTCGTCGTTGTAAGCATCCGACAGCAGCGTCTCAATCGGCACGTCGACGAAGTCCGGGTCGCCGTAATAGGCCTCGCGATCAGCAAAGGCGAGCTTCATGGCTTCGACCACAGTGTGGACGAACTCGCCGCTGGTCGGACCCATGGCAGCCAGGTCAAAGTCCTTCAGCAGCGCCAGCGTCTGAAGGAATACGGGACCCTGCCCCCATGGCCTGATCTTGTTGACCCGGAAGTTGTGGTATTCGTAGGTCTGTGGCGCATCGTAGGACGCCTGCCAGTTAGCCATGTCGTCGGCGCTGAGCACGCCGCGATGGCGCGAGCCGCTCTGGTCCATCGCCTCGGTCTTGCTGACGAAGGCATCGATGGCCTCAGCCACGAAGCCCTTGTAGAAGGCGCTGCGCGCCGCCTCGATCTGCGCCTCGCGGTCGCTGCCCTTGGCTTCGCCTTCACGAATGATGCGCTTCCAGGTGTCGGCGAGCTGCGGGTTCCGGAACAATTGGCGTGGCTTAGGAACTTCGCCTCCGGGCAGGTAAACCGCGGCGGAGGTCGGCCATTCGGTTTGAAAGAAATCCTTTAACCCCTTGATGGTGTCGGCGACGCGCGGCAGCAGCGGGTGACCCTGCTCGGCATAGTAGATGGCGGGCTCCAGCACCTCCCTCAGGGAGAGAAGACCGTGATCGCGCAGCAGCAGCATCCAGGCATCGAAGGCACCTGGCACGACTGTGGCGAGCATGCCGTTGCCGGGGATGAGCTTGAGCCCTTCGCGCTTATAGTGCTCGATGGTGGCACCCTTCGGCGCCGTACCC
The DNA here is from genome assembly GCF_056148915.1 of Microvirga sp. jy35. NCBI lineage: Bacteria > Pseudomonadati > Pseudomonadota > Alphaproteobacteria > Hyphomicrobiales > Methylobacteriaceae > Microvirga > Microvirga sp. jy35. The sequence continues at coordinate 2,449 of NZ_JBWBEW010000055.1, forward strand.
TGCCCGCAGAGCACTTCGACCTTCTTAGTGTTGGCGGAGTAGAACACGGCCGGAACTTCGCCGGACGGGCCGACAAGGTGAGGCTCGACCACCTGCAGGACGAAGGCAGAGGCGACGCAGGCATCGAAGGCGTTGCCGCCCTTTTCCAGCATCGTCATACCGGCGGCAGAAGCGAGCCAATGGGTCGAGGTGACGATGCCGAAGGTGCCGAGGATCTCGGGCCGTGTCGTAAACATAATGCGTATCCGTTTTTTGCGTTTTACTGTTCGCGAGGATCGAGCGCGTCGCGCAGGCCATCGCCGAGAAGGTTGAAGCCGAGCACGATCAGGAAAATCGCCGAACCCGGAAATATCGACATCCAGGGCGCCTGATCCATGAAGTTCTTGGCCGTGTTGAGCATGGAGCCCCAGGAGGGGTTCGGCGGCTGCTGCCCCAATCCTAAGAAGGACAGGCTCGCCTCAGCAATGATAGCCGTGGCGATTGTCAGCGTGCCCTGGACCAGGATCGGCGGCAGCACGTTGGGAAGAACGTAGCGCAGCATGATCCAGAAGTCCGGAAGACCGATGGCGCGCGCGCCCTCGACGTAGTCCTCGGCTTTCACCGTCAGCACCTGCCCGCGGGTCAGGCGGATGAAGATCGGCATGGCTGACAAACCGATGGCGATCATCGCATTGGTGAGGCTCGGGCCGAGGAAGGCCGCGAGCGCGATGGCGAAGATCAGGAATGGGATCGCCAGCATGGCATCCGTAGCCCGCGAGATGGTTGCATCGATCCAGCCGCCGAAATAGCCTGCGATAAGCCCGAAGGGCACGCCGAGAACGATGGCGATGAAGACCGATACAACGCCGGCCATGATGGAGGCGCGCGCGCCCCAGAGCATGCGGGAGAGCATGTCGCGGCCGAGTTCGTCGGTGCCGAACCAGAACAGAGCCGATGGTGCCTTGCGGATGCTCGTGAAGCTCGGCTTGATCGGGTCGTAGGGTGCAAGATAGGGGCCGACGATGGCAGCCAGAATGAAGAACAGCACGATGGCTCCGCCGACGACGGCACTCTTGTTCTTCAGGAATTTTGAGAGCACACGGCTGCGCTTCTTCGGCAGGGCGACCTCGTCGGCGACAACGGCTGTAGCGGTCATGCTGAGTGCCTCAGGCGGGGATTGACGAGAACGTAAAGGACGTCCGCCACCAGGTTCATGAAGATGAACCCGACGGCCGTGCAGAGGACCACGCCCTGTACGACGGCGTAGTCGCGGTTGAACACCGCGTCCACGATGAGCTTGCCGAAGCCAGGGATGGTGAAAATCTGTTCCGTAAGCACCGCCCCTGCGAGAAGTTCACCGAAGAGCAGGGTGGAAAGCGTCACGATGGGAATGAGCGCATTGCGCAGGGCATGCTTCAGGATGACCTTCCGCGTCAGGAGCCCTTTGGCACGGGCTGTGCGAATATAATCGGAGCGCATGACGCCGAGCATGGCACTTCTGGTATGCCGCATGAGGCTCGCGGCAAGGCCCGTTCCGAGCACGAAGGCAGGCATGATCATGGTCTTGATGTTGAGCCACAGATCCTCGGTCGGAGGCACATATCCCGAAGCGGGCAGGAGCTGCCAGCGCACCGAGATCAGCATGATGAGCATGATGCCGAGCCAGAAATTCGGGATCGACAGGCCCGACAGCGCGATCACGTTGGCGGCATAGTCGACGGTCGTTCCCTTCTTCACCGCCGAAATGATGCCGGCTGGAATGCCGATGGCAAGCGCTACGATCATGGCCAAGATGGCGAGCTCGAGGGTAACCGGGAGCTTGCTCATGATGAGATCGAGCACGGGAATGTCGGTGCGCAGCGAAATACCGAGATTGCCTGTCAGGGCCGATCCGATCCAGGCGAAGTATTGAACCGGGATAGGGTCATCCAGGCGATACTTCTGGCGAAGATATTCCAATACCTGCGGATCGCGCTCCTCTCCCGCCATGGTGAGGACCGGATCGCCGGGCAGGAGCTTCTGCAGGGCGAAGACCAGAAGCGACACGATGATCAGTGTCGGGATGGCAATCAGTATTCGTCGTCCGATGTAGCGCAGCATCAGCCCAGAAACCCTGCATCAGAGAAGGGAGGGAGCGTGCCCGGCCAAAAAGACCGGGCACGCTGGTTTCAAACGATCAGGAGGCGAGCTTGACGCCCTTCAGGCGGATCATGCCGTCCGGATAGGGCTTGAAGTTCTGAACCTTCTTCGTGTGAACGAAGGGCCAGGGCTGGTAGTAGGTGTAGATGATCGGCAGATCCTGCTTCAGGATCTCCTGAGCCTGATCGTAGAGCTGCTTGCGCTTGGCCTCGTCGTTGATGACCCGGGCCTCGTTCAGGAGCTTGTCAACCTGCTCGTTGCAGTACTTGCCATCGTTCAGAGCACCTTTGCAGGTAACGAAGGGGTGGATGTTTCCATCCGGATCGACGCGGCCGGACCAGCCGATCACGTTCACGTCGAAGTTGCCCGCCTGGGCCTCCTTCTGCATGGCCGCAAACTCGGTCGGGCGCAGCGTGATGTCGAACCCGGTCTCGGCTGCCATGGCCTGGATGATCTCGGCGATCTGCTGGGTCGTGGTGCTGGTGCCGAAGGTGAGCTCGAACTTCACCCGATCAACCCCTGCTTCCTTCAGAAGCTGCTTTGCCTTAGCGACGTCGCGAGTGGTGGGACCGAACTTCGGATTATTGTAGGGGCTCGCCTGCGGGAAGGGCTGGCCTGCCGGCGGGAAGATGCCTGCGCCCACCACTTCGTTGATCACGTTGCGGTCGATGGAGAGCTCAAAGGCCTGCCGGACGCGCTTGTCCTTGCCGAGCGGGCCCTTAGCGCGCTCACCGTTGTTGGTGTTGATGGTCAGGCCCTGGTAGCCGATGCCGGAAACGGGCGCGAAGACCAGGTTGGAATCGCCCTTGGCTGCGGGAACGTCGCTCGGGGCAAGGCGCTCGATCAGATCGAGGTTGCCGGAGCGCAGGTTGGCGAGGCGCACGGTGGTGTCCGGAATGGGCTGGAACACGATCCGGTCGAAGGTGAAGTTCTTCGCATCCCAATGGTCGGCGAACTTCTCAAGCACGATGCGGTCGTTCTGCACTCGCTCGACGAACTTGTAGGGACCCGAGCAGACGGGCTTCTGGCCGAAATCGGCCGATGAAATCGCCTTCGGCGACATCATCATGCCGGCGCGGTCGGAAAGCTGCGACAGCAGGGTCGCATCGGCGCGGGAAAGGTTGACCTTCACGGTCAGGTCATCGACGGCCTCGACATTGTCGACCGAAGTCAGTTCGCTCTTGCGAAGCGAGTCCGGCAGCGTACGGGCGCGGTCGATGTTGGCCTTCACGGCGGCGGCGTTCAGAGGCTCGCCATCGTGGAACTTCACTCCGGGGCGCAGCTTGAAGGTCAGCGACTTTCCGTCATCGCCCCACTGCCACTCGGTGGCGAGTTCCGGGGTGAACTTGAGGTCCGGCGTGATGTCGACAAGCTTGTTGCACAGCGACGTGAACACGATGCGGCCGACGAAAGTGCGTGCGCGATGGGGATCGAGCACGTCCGGGTCTTCGTTCAGGCCGATGCGCAAGGTCTGCGCGGAGGCAGCAGTGCTCACAAGGAGCCCGGCAGCCATGGCTAGGAGCAGTCTTTTCTTCATTTGTGTCGTCCTCCAACAGTCCTCTGGATCAGTTCTCTTTCAGGGGCTCGTCGCGACGGGCTTATCCTGCCGTTCACGCCAAGTTTGGTAGAGCGCCAGACGCTTGGCGAGCGCCGCGCTCGGGGGCGGTGCGCTGATGGAGCCAGCGCCCGCTCCCTGGATTTCTCGCCAGAAATGGCAGGCCACCCGGCGCCCGTCCGGCGCCGCTTCAAGGGCCGGATGCTGTTCCTTGCAGACGGCACGCGCATGGGGGCAACGGGTATGAAAGCGACATCCCGAAGGGGGAGCTGCGGGACTCGGCACGTCGCCTTGCAGAAGCGCCTTCGGCTGTCGGCTCGCCGGGCTGGGAATTGGGATGGCAGCCAGAAGCGCCTGGGTGTAGGGATGCAGGGGATTGTCGAAGAGTGCATCCGTCTCCGACAGCTCCATGATCTCGCCGAGATACATGACCGCGACCCTGTCGCTCATGTGCCTGATGACCGCGAGGTCGTGCGCCACGATGACGAGTGTGAGGCCAAAACGATTCTTCAGATCTTCCAACAGATTGATGATCTGTGCCTGGATCGACACATCGAGGGCCGAAACCGGCTCGTCACCCACGATCAGCTTCGGATCTCCGGCGAGTGCCCGGGCGATGCCGATACGCTGGCGCTGGCCGCCGGAGAACTCGTGTGGGTAGCGATCCGCGTGTGTCGGCAGGAGGCCCACCGTACGCATAAGATCCGAAACGCGGTCACGCTTCTCAGATCCGCTCGCCAGGTTGTGCAGCCAGATGGGTTCCGCGATGATGTCGCCAACATTCATTCGGGGATTGAGCGAGGCATAGGGATCCTGGAAGATGATCTGGAGCTCGCGGCGTAACCTGCGCAGCTCGGTCTTGCTGAGCTTTAGGATCGAGCTGCCCTCATAGCGCACGTCTCCGGCGGTCGGCTCGATCAGGCGGAGGAGGAGGCGGCCGAGGGTGGACTTGCCGCAGCCGGATTCGCCTACGATCGCGAACGTCTCGCCGCGCCTGATGTCGAGGGACACGCCGTCGACCGCTCGAATGACCGTGGGTGAGGACAGCAAGCCTCTGCCGCCGAAATGCTTCTTGAGATCAACACTCTCGAGGATGACGTCGCTGGTGGTTGCCATCACGCTCATGCGGCTGCTCCACGCTTTTGTTCGAGGGGTGCATACCAGCACCGGGCAAGGTGGCCGGGTCGGATCTCGCCGAGTGGCGGAAGCTCATTGCCGCACCGGGCGTCGGAGAAGGGGCAGCGCGGCGTGAAGCGGCATCCCTTTGGCATCAACTCCGCCGGAGGCACTGTGCCGCGGATCGTGGCTAGGCGGCCCTGACGGCGGCCGAGCGACGGAACGGAGCCCATGAGACCGATGGTATAAGGGTGCTGCGGATCCTCGAAGATGGCCTCGACCGGTCCGCTTTCGACAACATGTCCGGCATACATCACGGCCACTTCATCGGCGACCTCGGCCACGACGCCGAGATCGTGCGTGATGAGGATCATCGCCGTGCCGGTCTCCTCCTGCAGGCGTTTGATGAGAGTGAGGATCTGCGCCTGGATCGTCACGTCAAGCGCGGTGGTCGGCTCATCGGCAATCAGAAGCTCCGGATCGTTCGCGAGCGCCATGGCGATCATCACACGCTGGCGCATGCCGCCGGACATCTCATGCGGATAGGCGCGCAGACGCTTCTCCGGTGAAGGGATACGCACCTTCATGAGCATGTCGAGCGCCCGCTTCATGGCCTCGGCCTTGGAAACCTTGCGGTGCCGGACGATGCCCTCGGCGATCTGGTCTCCGATGGTGAAGGCCGGGTTCAGCGAGGTCATCGGCTCTTGGAAGATCATGGCCATCCTGTCGCCGCGCAGATCCGCCCGCTCCCGCTCGGTGAGCGTCAGCAGGTTCTTCCCATCGAAGGTGGCCGAGCCCGCGACGATCCTTGCCGGAGGGGTCGGCAGAAGGCCCATGAGCGCCAGGGAAGTCACACTCTTGCCGCAGCCGGATTCGCCGACGATGCAGAGGGTCTTGCCCTTGCACACCGAGAAGCTGACGTCGTCGACGACATTCACGCCCTTTGGAGCGCCATCGAATCGGACGGACAATCCCTGAACGTTCAGGAGCGGCGGTTCAGAAGTCACAGCGGCATTGCCGACATGATGAATCTCTGCACTCGGTTGTCGGGATGCCTCATGTCCCATGGCGGATCTCTTTTTTGGTGTTTGCTGTCACGGGTGTTTCCGGAACCTGTCCGTCCATCTGGTCGGGCAGGGGGCTGGTCATGACCTTCAGGAGGCCTTCGCGTACAAGTTCGAGATGCTCGCGCATGGCATGCTCGGCCGCATGGGCCTCACGCTGGGCGATCGCGGCGATCACGCGGCGGTGCTGCTCGACATAGATCTGCTGACGCTCACCGGAACGTGCCCGCTCCCGCAGGAGCCGCCATGCGGTGTCCTGGCGAATGCGGTCGATCATGTCGAAGATCGCAAGGAGCAGGGAATTCCCGGCCGCCTCGGCAATCGTCCGGTGCAGGGCGCTGTCCCAGAGTTCTCTGCCATCCGCATCTGACGATGTAGCCGTCTTCTCGGCCAGACGCAGCAGCCGCTCGATGTCGCCGTTCGTAGCGCGCATGGCCGCCAGTCGGGCGAGGGCAGGCTCGATTTCCAGGCGAACATCCATCACTTCGAGCGGATGCGTACGCTTCGACAGTTCCGCGAGGTTGGTTGGCGTATGAGCCGGGCGCGGGCCTACGAAGGTTCCCTTGCCTTGATGCCGCCAGATCCGCCCCTCCGCCTCCAGCACCTCGAGCGCCCGCCGCAAGGCGCGGCGTCCGATCCCGATCTGGGCCGCCAGCACCCGCTCGGCCGGGAGCCGCAGCTCTCCCTCGAAGGAGCTGTCATCCAGGAGAGCCCTCAACCGCCCGAGAGCGAAGTTGGAGCTGTCCTCTGAAGCACCCGGGTTGGACATGAAATCCAGCTCCCTGTGAACCAATCTTACTACCGGTGCGGCAGCAACGATCTCTTGTTGCGCCTCTGACGGCTTCAGCGCAACAAGGCTAGCCTGATCCCGAACCAATTTGCAAGTGGTTCGATTATGGTTCGTTAGTCGATGATGATGCTTCCGTCGTCAACGGATCTTTGACCCTGAGTCTGCGCTTGCACTGACCATTGACAGACTGCTCAAGGTCTATGCAGCGGAAGGCCCTTCGCCAGCCTCATAAAGCGCCTGAAGACCATGTCGATAGGTGGGATACCGGAGCATCACGCCCAGTTCGGACTTGATCAGGGCATTCCGGACACGCTTGTTGTCCTCGTAGAACGCGCGGGCCATCGGCGTCTGCTCCGCCTCGTCGAAGGGAATTTCGGGTGGCGGTTCGCGGCCGAGCAGTTCAGCCGCATAGGCGATCACATCCTGAGGCGGCCCGGGCTCATCGTCTGCCACATTGTAGATGGCGTTCGGGACCGGATGTTCGATGGAGGCCATCAGGACCTGGGCGATGTCTTCCGTATGGATACGATTGAAGACCTGCCCTGGTTTGACGATGCGCTTGGCCGTACCGTCCGCAACCTTGGCCAGAGCGTTCCGTCCCGGTCCGTAGATGCCGGCGAGCCGGAAGATCTGCACGGCAAAGGGAGCACCGGCTCCCATCTCGAGCCATTGCCGTTCGGCGGCAATGCGGTGGCGAGCTCGCGCTGTCGCCGGATTGGGCGGCGTCGTCTCTTCGACCCAAGCTCCGGCCGCATCGCCATAAACGCCGACTGTCGATAGATAACCAACCCAGCGCAGGTGAGGGGCACCGGAGATGACTTTGGAAAACTGCTCCAGAACAGGGTCTCTTCCGCCTTCGGGCGGGGCGGAGATCAGGAGGGCCTCCGTTCGTTCCAGATGCCGTAGAATGTCAGGGTCGAAAGCTGTGCCATGAAATCGGAAAGCTCGTATTCCGCATGTCGAAAGCGTCTCCGCTTTTTCCGCGGAACGAACGGTGCCGCTGACATCCGTGAACCTGTGGCGGTAATGGTGAACGAACTGCAGGGCCGTGTAACCCAGGCCGAAAATGAACATGTTCATGAGATCGAGTGCCCTCAGCTCGGGCCAACTTAGCGATACTCCCAAAACCCGGCAATCATCAGCGAGCCGGATGTATGCACGATGAGGCCCTCATCCGGGTTGATCATACTCCGGACTCCCGCCATAACCCTGATCGCAGCAAGGCAGAATCAACCGTTGCGCTTTGCCTTTCCGGCAGCATCCGCGTGGAGGTGATCGATGGTCCTGACCAACCAAGACATGGTCGAGCTGGTAGCTTTCCGGTGCAAGCTCCACAGCATGCCTGAACTCTCGCGGCAGGAGGCAGAGACCGCGCGCGAGGTCCAGGCGTTTCTCAAGGGGACCCACCCCGACTGGACCCTCACTGATCTTGGCGGACATGGCATTGCCGCCGTCTACGAGGGCCGGCAGCCCGGACCGACCGTGATGGTGCGCGCCGAGCTCGATGGGTTGCCGATTCAGGAAATCTCCGATGCCCCTCATCGCTCCGCCACGGCTGGCAAAGGTCATCTGTGCGGGCATGACGGCCACATGGCGATCCTGGCGGCGCTGGCGCGGGAGCTCGGCCGCCAGCGGCCGCAGCGCGGCCGTGCCATCCTGATGTTCCAACCGGCGGAAGAAGACGGCTCCGGCGCGGCAGCCGTTGTGGCCGATCCACGGTTCCGACAGATTGCGCCGGACTTCGCCTTCGCCCTGCACAATGTGCCCGGTCTGCCTTTCGGCCGGGTGGCACTCACGGAGGGGCCGGTCAACTGTGCCTCCCGGGGCATGCGAATCGTGCTCACGGGCAAGACCGCTCATGCCTCCATGCCCGAGACCGGCCTGTCGCCTGTAAACGTCGTTGCCCAGCTGATGCCGCAGCTCACGGCACTCGGCAGAGGTGGACCACTCGAGGAGGGCTTCTCCATGGTGACGGTAACCCATGCGAGGATCGGCGAGCCGGCCTTTGGGGTGGCGCCCGCCCATGGGGAGATCTGGGCGACCCTGAGGACCCTCACCGATGCGGGAATGGAGGAGCTCTGCGCAAGCGCAGAGCAACTGGTGCTGAGCGCCGCGCGGGAGCGGGGGCTGGGGGTCGAGGTGTCCTACGACGACATCTTTCACCATTGCGAGAACGCCCCGGAAGCGGTCGCGCATCTGCGTCAGGCGCTTGAAGCCGAGGGTGTGCCGTATGACGTGGGTGATCTGCCGCTGCGGGCCTCGGAGGATTTCGGGCGGTTCGGCCAGAAGGCAACCGCGGCCATGTTTTTCCTCGGGGCCGGCGAGAAGCACCCCAGCCTGCATAACCCCGACTATGACTTCCCCGATGATCTGATCCCCATCGGCGCCCGTGTATTCATGCGGACATTGCGCAACCTGCTCGGATAGGGCTTCCCTCGATCCTCAGAGCGGCAGGTTGCGCAGGGCCGAGACGGCTTTCATCACGCCGCGAAGCTCGGCAAGGCCGCGCAAGCGGCCGATGGCCGGGTAGCCCGGATGGGTCGGCTTGCCCACGTCATCGAGAAGCTCGTGGCCATGGTCTGGACGCATGGGGATACGCCAATGCGCGTCTCCGGCATTCATGCGGCGCTTCTGCTCTTCCAGCAGCACCGTCACCAGAGCCACCATGTCGGTATCGCCGCCGAGATGGTCTGCTTCCATGAACGAGCCATCCGGCTCCTTGGCCACGTTGCGCAGGTGGGCGAACCAGATGCGGTTCGCGAATTGCTTGGCAATGGCCGGAACATCGTTGACTGGATTGGCTCCGAGAGAGCCGCTGCAGAGGGTAAGGCCGTTCGCAGGCGAGTCGACTGCCTCAAGGATGAAGGTGATATCTTGCGCATTGGACACGATGCGCGGCAAGCCCATGAGTGGACGCGGCGGATCGTCGGGATGGATGCACATGCGGATGCCGACTTCTTCCGCAGTCGGGATCACCTCTCGCAGGAAGCGGGCGAGGTTTTCGCGGAGTGCTCCGGCGTCGATGTCCCGATAGCGGTCGAGCATGACGCGCAGGCCAGGGATGTCGTAGCGGTCATAGGCGCCAGGCAGGCCGGCCATGATGTTCGACAGAAGCTGGCGCCGGTCTGCTTCGGATGAGCGGTCATACCACTCCTTTGCCTTCTTCAGCACTTCAGGCAGATGATCCGCCTCCGCACCTGCGCGCTGCAGCATGAAGCAGTCGAAGGCAGCGAATTCGTGCGCGTTGAAGCGCAGGGCCGTACCACCGCCGGGCAGAGGGTAGGCGAGTTCGGTCCGCGTCCAGTCCACAACCGGCATGAAGTTGTAGCAGATTGTGGTGATGCCGCACTGGGCCAGATTGCGCAGGGATTGCCGGTAATTGTCGAACAGGGGCTTCAGGTCGCCCTCGCCGATCTTGATGCTCTCGTGAATCGGTAGACTTTCTACCACGCTCCAGCGAAGGCCGAGCGAAGGATCGGCAGCGATGAGCGCCTTGCGCTTCTCGATCTCCTCGATGCTCCAGACGATGCCGTATGGAATGTGGTGCAATGCCGTCACGATTCCCGTGGCGCCAGTCTGGCAGACATGGGACAGCTTGATGACGTCTTCAGGGCCGAACCAGCGCCAAGCTTGTTCCATGGGTTTGCCTCTTCAGATTTGAGCCGATTGTGTCGTAGCCGATCTCACGCGCTGAGCGCCTGTGCAGCAACGTCGTGTTCCGGTTCGAACAGGTCAGGGTACTGCGCCGCAAGTTCCGGCAGCGAGCGGAGAATTTCGCTTAAGTGCTGATGCATCGCTTTTTCCGCTGCAACCGGATCGGACGCCTTGATGGCATCGACGATCAGCGCGTGCTGCGCCACGATGGTGTGGCGCGGGGTGGCCTGCTTCACGTCAAGGTATCTCACCCGGTCCATTTGAGGCTTCACATCCTCGATCATGCGCCAGGCTGCCGGTCGGCCTGCAGCCTCTGCCAGGAGGCGATGAAACTCCTCGTCGAGAGCCATGAAATCGTCCGACGAGGTGGCCCGCTGGGCGCGGCGCTGCCGGGCCAAGCTGGCATTCAGTTCGGCGAGCATGACGGGTGAAGCCTTGAGTGCGGCTTCGTGGACAACTGCGCATTCGACTGCCTGACGGATGAACCGCGCATCCTCCACGGCAGCCCGTGAGATCTTGACGACCTGAGTGCCGCGCTGCGGCAGAACCCGCACCAGTCCAGCCTCGCTCAGCTTGATCAAGGCCTCGCGCACCGGTGAGCGACTGACGCCGAATCGCTGCGCAAGGTCCTGTTCTGACAGCATCTCGCCGGGTGAAATCCTCATGCTGACGATGGCTTGGCGCAAGGCGCGCGTAACCTGCCGGGCCATGGGTTCGCGGCTGATATCGAGCTTTGCAAGGAGGCTTCTATCATTCATAAGTGGCACACTACCATACTAGTAGACCATTGCAAACGGTTCTGGATCGTCATATGGTCATCGGTAATGAGGCACTTGGAAGTCGTCGCAAATGGCTTGCCTGCTGCGCCAAGGGAGAACGCTATGCTGATCCATCCGGACCGGCTTTTTCCGGTAGAGCCCGCTGCCCGTGAGGTGGCGCGCAGGCTTTATGCGGAGATCAGGGATCTGCCCATCATCTCCCCGCACGGTCATACGGATCCGCGATGGTATGCGGAGAACGAACCGTTTGCTGATCCAGCCGCGCTGTTCGTGATTCCCGACCACTACATCTTCCGCATGCTCTACAGCCAGGGCGTGCGCCTGGAAGATCTTGGCATTCCGGTGAAGGATGGCGGCCCTGTCGAGCGAGATCCGCGTACGATTTGGCGCCGCTTCGCTGCTCATTATTATCTCTTCAGGGGCACGCCGACACGTGCTTGGCTTGACCATACCTTCGCAACTCTGTTCGGGTTCGCGGAGCGCCTTTCGTCTGCAAATGCAGATGCTTACTATGACCGGATCGACGAAGTCCTGCGAACGCCAGAGTTCCGCCCTCGAGCGCTTTTCGAGCGATTCCGCATTGAGGCGATCGCCACGACTGAAAGCCCGCTCGATCCTCTGAAGCATCATGAGACCATCCGGCAGTCAGGTTGGAAGGGCAGGGTAGTTACCGCCTATCGGCCTGATCCCGTTGTGGATCCCGAGTTCGAAGGCTTCCGGCAGAACCTTGCCCGCTTCGGTGAGATCACGGGCTGCGACACCTTCACCTGGAGCGGGTATCTCGAGGCGCACCGCAAGCAGCGTGCATTCTTCCGGCAATACGGTGCGACCTCCACCGACCATGGCCACCCGACAGCCCGGACGGCCAATCTCTCGCATGGCGATGCGGAAACGCTGTTCCGTCGCGTATCGTCGGGGGATGTGACGCCTGAGGATGCGGAACTGTTTCGCGCCCAGATGCTGACAGAGATGGCGGCCATGAGCGTGGAGGACGGCATGGTCCTGCAGATCCATCCCGGTTCCTTCCGCAATCACAACGAGGCGCTTTTCCGCCGCTTCGGCCGCGACATGGGTGCCGACATACCCTCGCAGACCGATTACGTTCGCGCACTCAAGCCGCTTCTCGACCGCTTCGGCAATGAGCCGAACCTGACCATCATCGTCTTCACCCTGGATGAGACGAGCTATTCCCGAGAGCTGGCGCCCCTCGCCGGGCATTACCCGGCCTTGAAGCTGGGCCCGGCCTGGTGGTTCTTCGATGCGCCGGAAGGCATGCACCGATTCCGCGAACTTACAACGGAGACCGCAGGCTTCTACAACACGGTCGGCTTCAACGACGACACGCGTGCCTATCTTTCCATCCCGGCCCGGCACGATGTGGCCCGCCGGGTCGACTGCGCCTATCTAGCCAATCTCGTAATGACGCATCGCCTCGATGAGGATGAGGCGCACGAGGTGGCTTACGATCTTGCCTATCGCCTCGCGAAAGAGGCCTACAAGCTGTGACACGGGACATGGATCAAAAGAGCCATGTCGCACAGAACGGGAGGAAGAACATGACGAACCTGATCACCAGGCGGACCTTTGTCGGCAGTGTCGCCGGCGCCGCAGGCGTTGCCGCTCTCGGCGGCACGAGCTTTGCCCAAGCCAATCTGCCGACGAGCCCGGTCACGCTCAACATCATCGATGTCGCCGGCAATCTCGCGCTGACGCAGAAGGCCATCGAGAACTACCGCAAGGCAAAGCCGAACCTCGTCTCGCGCATCTCCTTCACCAAGGCAACCGCTCCCGAGCTTGCCGGCAAGATCAAGGCGCAGCAGGATGCAGGCCGCGTCGATATCGACCTCGTGCTCACCGGTACCGATGCGCTCTCCGCCGGCATCGAGCAGAAGCTGTGGGTCGATCTGATCCCCGGCCATGCGAATGCACTGCCGAAGCTCGACGACATCTATCTGCCGGCCGCAGCAAAGATGCAGGGCCTCGCCAAAGGTCAGGGCGTCGTCGTGACCTATTATCCTTCCGGTCCGCTGCTCGAGTACATGCCCGACAAGGTGAAGAGCGTGCCGACCACGGCCGAAGAGCTGCTCGCCTACACCAAGGCCAATCCAGGACGCTTCATCTACGCGCGCCCTGCAAATTCCGGTCCGGGCCGGACCTTCATCATGGGCTTGCCCTACATCCTGGGCGACAGTAATCCGCAGGATCCGGCGAAGGGCTGGGACAAGACCTGGGCCTATCTGAAGGAGCTGGGGCAGAACATCGAGTATTACCCGTCCGGCACCGGCGCTGTGATGAAGGAGCTGGGCGAAGGCTCCCGCGACATGACCGTGTCGACCACCGGCTGGGACATCAACCCGCGTGTTCTCGGCGTTGTGCCGAAGGAGGCCAAGGTGGCGGCCCTCAAGGGCTTCCACTGGGTGGCGGACGCCCACTACATGTGCGTGCCCAAGGGCCTACCGAACGAGAAGGTCGCGGTGCTCCTCGATCTCATGAACTTCCTGCTCACCAAGGAGCAGCAAGCCTATACTTATGATGAAGGCTACTTCTATCCGGGTCCGGCCGTGAAGGGCGTGACCCTCGACATGGCTCCTCCGGAAAGCCAGGCCGCCATCAAGGAATACGGTCGTCCCGAATACGAGAAGTGGATCGCCGAGAACCCGATCGAATTGCCGCTTCAGCCCGAGCAGATGGTCGTCGCCTTCCGCATGTGGGACGAGCAGGTCGCCGGCGGCAAGCGCAAGTAAATCGAAACCAAGGACCCGCGATGACCATAGCCCTTTCCCAATTCGACGAAGTACGGCTCGATCGTGTGAGCCGCGACTTCGGGGCACTCAATGCCTTGCGCGACGTCTCCCTCACCATCCGCCGGGGCGAGTTCATCGCCCTGCTCGGACCTTCCGGCTGCGGGAAGTCGACGACATTGAACTGCATCGCGGGCCTTCTTCCTGTGACCGGTGGAGCAATCTGGCTCGACAAAAACAGGGTGGACACCCTGCGTCCCGAAGAACGCGGGTTCGGGATGGTTTTCCAGAACTATGCGCTCTTTCCCCATCTCAATGTCCGCCAGAACATCGGCTTCGGCTTGAAGATGCGGGGCCGTCCCAAGGCTGAGATCGACCGCAAAGTGGATGAGGCCTTGAACCTCGTCCGCCTTCAGGGGCAGGAGAACAAACTGCCTGGTCAGCTCTCCGGCGGCCAGCAGCAGCGCGTAGCGATCGCCCGCGCCATCGTCATCGAGCCGCCTCTGGTCTTGATGGATGAGCCGCTCTCAAACCTCGATGCCAAGCTGCGCCTTGAGATGCGGGCTGAGATCCGGCGCATTCACAACGAGCTTGGAGCAACCACCATCTACGTGACCCACGACCAGGACGAGGCCCTGTCGCTCGCAGACCGCATCGTCGTGCTGCGGGACGGTGTGGTCCGGCAGGTTGGCTCGCCGAAGGAGCTCTACGAGGCACCGGCTCATTTCGATGTGGCTGACTTCATGGGCTTTCGCAACAAGCTGAAAGGGAAGGTCGTCGCCCTCGAAGGCAATCGTACCATCCTGGACGTGGAGGGCGCACGGATCAGCGGCGTCGCCCGTGAACGGGTATCCGTTGGCTCGACGGCCTATGCTGCCATCCGGTCTGATGATCTCGAGGTCGGAGAGCCCGGACCGAACGCCATTGCCGCAACCGTCGACACCATCGAGTACCGCGGTCGTGAGTTCGTCGGGACTGCCCATTCGGCCGGCGGGCTGGATTTCGTCTTCCGCTCTCATGTGCCTGTAGAGCTGGGATCGAGGATACATTTGCGGACGGAGGACGAACGCATTCTCGTGTTCGCGGAGCCTGTTCAAGGGAGGCAGTAATGGACGCCGTTGCTCACGCGCCTGCCGTCGAACACGGACCCAGCCTGCGCCAGCGGCTGGCCGCCAGGGGGGTTGATGCGGTAACTCTGCTCGTCATTCCTGCCGCCATCTTCACGCTGCTGCTCTTCATCTATCCCTTCGCCTTCGGCTTCGTACTGTCGTTTGAGCCCAAGGCTGGTGGAGACTGGCTCGCCAATTACAGACGCTTCTTCTCGGATCCGTTTCTCTATAAGACGATTGCCAACACGCTCTGGCTCGCAATTCCCGTCACCCTCGTCAACCTCTTGCTGGCGGTGCCGATCGCGTTCCGCGTGCGCCTCATGCGACGCCAGCGCCTTCTGACCACGATTCTCGTTCTCCCGATCACTCTCGGCACGGTCCTCGTGGCTGAAGGACTGTTGAACTATCTCGGACCGCAGGGCTGGTTCAATCGGACCTTGCTCACCTTCGGCCTGATTTCGCAGCCCTTGAAGCTCGTTCACAATTACTGGGGCGTTTTCGCCTCACTTGTGATCACTGGGTTCCCGTTCACCTTCCTGCTGACCCTCTCCTACGTCACGGGCATCGATCCGGCACTCGAGCAGGCGGCGGCGACCCTCGGAGCCAATGCGTGGCAGCGTTTCCGCCATGTGTACCTGCCGCTGCTGATGCCGGGCTTCGCCATCACGTTTTGCCTGTCCTTCGTGCAGGCCTTCTCGGTATTTCCTTCGGCGGTGCTGCTCGGGGAGCCCGCAGGCGTCACCCGCGTCATATCGATTGCGGCAGCAACGGCGGCTTTCGAAGAATACGACTACTCCATGGCCTCTGCGATTGCGATGATCATGGGCTTCGTCCAGCTTGCCATTGTCTTGGTCGTGCTCGCCTCCCGCGGATTGTTCTACCGCGGTCCTGCATCCGGCGCGAAAGGGTAAGCCGATGATCCGCGATACCACAATCGGCTCCAAGCTCTGGGCTGCTGCCATCTGGGCAACCGTCGGCTTCTTCGTCGTCAACCTTTTCGCCATGATCGCCACTGTAGTGACGAACTCCTTCGCCACCCGCTGGCTCGGCACTTGGCTCCCGGCAGGCTGGACCACGCGTTGGTACTCGTCCGCCTGGAGCGAGTTCCAGCTATGGGACGTCCTGATCGTCACCTTTCAGGTCATCGGCGCCGTGGTCTTCATCTCGGGCGTCCTTGGGGTGACCGCCGCCTATGCACTGGCGCGCCGTGACTTTCCAGGCAAGCGGCTTCTCGTGCTGCTCTTCCTGCTGCCGCTCCTGATCCCATCGATGACCTTTGGCATCCCGCTGGCAACCGTGCTCTACCAGACGGGTCTGGCGGGCACCTTTTGGGGCGTTGTGGCGGCCAATCTCGTGCCGACCGTGCCCTTCGTGATCCTGGTCATGATCCCGTTCATCGAGCAGATCGATCCGAAGATCGAGGCGGCTGCCCGCGTCTTCGGGGCCAACACCTTCAAGCTCTTCGTGTACGTGCTCCTGCCGCTGCTCCTTCCGGGCATTCTGGCGGCGCTGCTGCTGGTTCTGGTGCGCACCATCGCCATGTTTGAGCTGACCTTCCTCGTCGCAGGGCCGACCAGCCAGACCCTCGTGGTGGCGCTCTATTACTCCGTCTTCGCAGCCGGCGTGCGTGCGGTGCAGTCCATCGATGCCATGGCGGTGATCTACATGGTCACGACCCTGATCTGGCTCATCATCGCCCTGCGCTTCGTCAACCCGACGCAGATCGTCACCCGTGCAAAGCAGCAGCCGGCCCATTGAGGTTCCGATGTCAGATCGCCTGAACGACGATAACCTTGCGGACCTGACTAGGGGAGTTCGACGTCCCGCCTATGACCGGAGGGCCATAAAGACAGGCATCGTCCATCTCGGCGTCGGCGCGTTCCACCGGGCGCACCAGGCCGTCTACACGGACGATGTTCTGGCGCAGGATCCTCAATGGGGCATCGTGGCCGCAAGCCTGCGAAGCCCCGATACCTATGATGCGCTGCAGCCGCAGGATGGGCTCTACACAGTCTCTGTCCGTTCGCAGGAGGGTGAGGCGCTCCGGGTGATCGGATCGATCCGACGCATCATCGTCGCCCCCCGCGAGACGGATGACCTGCTGGAGGCGATGGCAGATCCTCAAACGCGTATCGTGACCTTGACCGTCACAGAAAAAGGCTACTGCCACGATCCGGCGACGGGTGCCTTGAACGAGGCCCATCCCGATATCGTGCATGATCTGGCTTATCCGAGGACCCCGAAATCCGCCCCAGGCTTCATCATCGAGGCCCTGCGCCGCCGGCGCATGGAGGGCGTGCCGCCATTCACGGTGTTGACCTGCGACAACCTTCCCTCCAACGGCCGTACCGTGAAGCGCGTTCTCACACGCTTTGCCGAACTGATTGATCCGGAACTCGGGCGGTTCGTGGCTGATGAGGTTTCCTGCCCCTCGACAATGGTCGATCGGATCGTGCCGGCCACAAGCGATCAGGATCGGGAGCGGATTGGCGAGGCCCTAGGCGTGGAGGACGCGTGGCCGGTCGTCACTGAGCCTTTCACGCAATGGGTGATCGAGGACCGCTTCCCGCAAGGGCGCCCGGCCTGGGAAATGGCCGGCGCCGAGTTCGTGGGCGACGTGGAGCCCTACGAGCACATGAAGCTCAGGCTGCTCAATGGGAGCCACTCGACGCTTGCCTATCTCGGCTATCTCGCCGGCTATGAGACCGTTGCCGACACCATGGCCGACGAGGCCTTCGTCAGGCTGATCCGGGGCCTCATGGACGAGGAGGTCACCCCGACGCTGCACATGCCGCAGGGTGCCGATCTAGAATCTTACAAAACCGCCCTTGTCGAGCGATTCAAGAACCCGGCCTTGAAGCATCGCACGTGGCAGATCGCGATGGACGGATCGCAGAAGCTCCCCCAGCGCCTTCTCGGCACGATCCGCGACCGTCTGCGCACCGGGGAAACGATCGGGCGGCTGTCCCTCGGGGTCGCGGCCTGGATGCGCTATGTGACCGGCGTCGACGAGAAGGGTGGATCCATCGACGTGCGTGATCCCATGGCGGAGCGCCTGAGGGCGGTGGCGGACAGGGCAGGGGAATCGGCCGAAAATCTGGCGCGCGGCCTGTTCGGCATCCGCGAGATCTTCGGAGACGATCTGCCGGTTGACTCCCGCTTCACAGGCGAGGTCGTGGCACACCTGACGCGGCTCTATGCGCTTGGGGCAAGGCGCACCGTATCGGAGTTCAGGGCGCCCTAAGGCTCGTGAGACCTAAGCGGCGGCTTCCTTTTCACGCTTTTTCTGGCAGGAGTTGCACCTGCAGCCCATCGGCTTGATGAAGGTCTCGAAATAATTCTTCCCGTAATTGTAGGTGATCTCCTCGCCGGGCTTGATGCGCTTGATCGACTTGATGCGTATCTTGCCCCGCGAGACGGTAGCCTGCGCGTTCGGACGGCATGAGTGGTTGATGTAGCGCGCGGTGTTCCAGCGCGGCGAGCCGTCGATGGTCCAGCGGCTGTTGATCTCGAACAGGTAGCGGGTATTCCGGCGTCTTTCGACCTCCTCGCTCGTGATCCGAGGCCCGATATATTCGATAATGAAAGAGCCCTTCTCGATAACGTCGGTCGCGAAGAGGCCGAGGCCGGTTTCGGACCGCCCGATACGAAAGGGGCCTTCCGGCCTTTTGACACTCATAATTCTGTAAAGCTCCACTGCATCGTCCATCAAAGATGGGACGCGGCTCGATCTTCTCCAGATCCATTTCCCAACTTGTGCGTTCTGCCTCTTAGCGTCCCGTCGAAGTTGCGTGGTCGCAGGTCGGCTGCCGGCAGATATCACAGGCGACATGAGGTTAGTCGAGAAGGAACCGCATGAGCATCGATGCCCTTCCCACGATTTCGGAACGAAGCACCGGCATCGCAATCAGCCGCCGCTCGCCCTTGTCCGTGCTTCCCGCTCTTGTTCGGGACCCGCTCCAGGCTCTGCCGCCGGAAGTTTATCGCGAGCCCCTCGTCTATTCGCGGGTTGCCAACCGCGAGCGGATTTTCCTGCTTGATCCCTCTCTCATCCATGAGGCCCTCGTTCGCAACGCTGATGCCTTGTCGAAGGGAGAGGATGTGCGGCGAGCTCTAGGCCCCGCTCTCGGTCAAGGGCTGTTGACGGCCGACGGCGCCCATTGGCGCTGGCAGCGCCAGTCCGTGGCGCCGGCATTCAGGTATGAGAAGCTGATGGGCCTGCTTCCCGCCATGATCTCGGCGGCGGAGCGGACCCGCGACCGCTGGCTTGCTGCCGGCTCGAGCCCGTCGGTCCGGATCGGTCACGAGATGATGCGCACGACCTTCGACATTATCGTGGAAACCATGATGTCGGGGCCTGGCGGGATCGACGTAGTGCGGGTGGAGCGGGGTATCACGGATTACCTGAAGCCGACCGGCTGGATCTTCGCATTGAGCATCCTCAACGCGCCCGATTGGGTGCCGTACCCAGGACGCGGCCGGGCGAGAGCGGCGACAGGCTATCTTCGCTCGGCCATCACCGGCATGATCGCGGAACGCCGTCGTGGCGGGCAGGAGCGTGAGGACTTGGTCGCGTTGCTCCTCTCCGCAGCCGACCCGGAGACCGGCCGAGTGATGACCGATGAGGAGATTGCCGACAATCTTCTGACCTTCATCACGGCCGGACATGAGACCACGGCTCTTGGGCTCGCCTGGACCTTTCTCCTTCTGGCGCACCACCCGGAGCACGAGGCCAGGGTGCTCACAGAAATAGACGCTGTTACCGGCGGCGGTTCCGTGCGTCCCGAACACATTTCGGAGCTGACTTATACGAGACAGGTCTTCTCGGAGGCCATGAGGCTCTATCCGCCGGCTCCCATCATCACCAGAACGGCCACGCGTGCCTTCCCGCTCGGCGGGTTCATGGTCCCCGAAGGTGCTGTGATCGTCGTTCCCATCCATGCGGTGCACCACCATGCTGCACTCTGGGACGACCCAGAGCGCTTCGATCCCCAGCGCTTTGCGCCGGAGCAGGCGAAAGCGAGGCATCGCTATGCCTATATGCCTTTCGGCGCGGGCCCGCGGATCTGCATCGGCAGCGCCTTTGCCCAGATGGAGGCACTCGCCATTCTGGCTGTCCTGCTGAAAGCCGTTCGTCTCCGGCCGAAATTGGGCTCCATGCCGGCGCCCGTCATGAAAGTGACGCTGAGGCCCAAGGCAGATGCCGAGATGCTGGTTGAAGCACGTTCTTGAATGAACAGCCGTTCAGGATCATGCGCTCGAGCGGTCTTCATGCTCGGCGGAGCGACATGCTGGAAAAGGCGGCCCGCATTCTGCACGTGGCACTAGACAGCCGCCCGAATCTCCGGAACTGCCAGAGCAGTTTGCAACGTGTCGGAAAAGTTCTGGTAGGAAAACGGCTTCGACAAGGTCGGACAGTCGCGGAAGCGCTCCGGGAGCGAACGGAAATCGTAGCCTGTCGAGAAGATGAACGGAATTTTCCGGAAGCGCAGAACATCCGCGACCGGGAAAACAACGGATCCATCCACATTGATGTCGAGAAGACCGATGTCGATCTCAGCCTGAAGAGCAAGGGTGAGAGCGTGATCCAAGCGGGCTGCGGGTCCAACAACCTGGCAGCCGAAATCCAGAACCATATCTTCGATCAACATCGAGATCATGGCCTCGTCTTCGACGATCAGGACTCGCTTTCTTCGATCTTCAAGCATAGCCCCTCCTGGCCGGATCACATCTGATGCTGCACCTTTGCGGCGTCGTTTTACGAATCAGTTGCGATCACTCTAATTCTAACGTCGGTTCCGTTCGCTATCTTATGTTATTAAGGGTTTCAGAAGGCATCGTAACTCCGCCGGCAAGCTAAAGTAAAGACCCCAGCTTCGTCCTCGCTATGAAGGCCGAATACGGGCAATTTCAGCGCGAACGACCGGTGCGATCTTGGTTCCCATGAGCTCGATGGAGCGCATGATCTGCCTGTGCGGCATGGTGCCGACGCTGAACTGAGCCAGGTAGCGATCATGGCTGAAAAGCTCATGCTGGAACAGGATCTTGTCGATGATGTCTTGAGGGCTTCCGACAGCCATCGCTCCGCGTGGGTCACGCAGTGCCTCGAACTGCTGGTGGGTGGTGGGAGCCCATCCCCGCTCCCGGCCAAGCTGCGTCATCACCTGGGCACAAGCAGGAAAGAATTCGTCGGCCGCCTGCTGTGACTCGTCGGTGAGGTAGGCGTGGGTGTTTATTCAAACCTTGAGAACAGCAGGGTTGTGGCCGGCCCGGCCTGCGGCCTCACGGTAGAGGGACACGAGGGGAGCAAACCGCTCTGGTTGCCTCCAGTGATGCCGAGAGCAAGCGGAAGTCCGAGCGCTCCAGCGCGAACGACCGACTGGGGCGTCCCGCCGACCGCGATCCAGACGGGAATGGGGCCTGCACCGGGCGGGGATAGACTGGCTGGTCGGAGAGGGGCGCCCGATGACGTCCAGTCCAGCTCACCCGGTTGTCGGTTCAAATCTTCAGGAGCAGGTCGAGCTTTTCGGCAAACAGGGTGTCGTAGTCCTCGAAATCATACCCGAAGAGCGGGAAGGACTCGATGAAGGAGCCGCGGCCTGCCATGATCTCGGGTGGCCGGGTCTCTGGGCAGCTCCCCGAAGGTGTAGATGCCATGTTCCATGGGAGCCGTCCCCGTGTTCGGTCAATCACACCAATTGTATCTGCGGCTTGACCTAAATGCACCGCGAAGCATTGCGGGGAGCGCCACTCGAAGGCCTTCTGGTGAAAGATGAGGTGATGCGCCGAGGGATTAAAATGGCAGCAGTGACAACATGGTGACCCGTCATTCCCTCGGAGCCATTTGAGCCGGCATGGGGGCTTCGCCGATCATCAACCTCTTGATAGAATTCATGAAATGATGCCTCTCCAGTTCCTCGTGCTGGACAGGGGCATAGGTCAAAAAAAGCAAGAACGGGGGCGGGATTCCCGCGCAGATATCCAATAATCCGCCGGGACCACCTTTTTGGGACCTTGCGTGAAACCTTTAGGTATGAGTAGTTATCTTCTTGCTCTCAATGGTTGGGGGCTGTACGCCTATGGGCGTTTAGGAAACTTGAGACTTTAGAAGGCAGTCCTGATGGGCCGGGGAAATGATCACCGTGATCGCCGACGTCAATTTGGCGGTCAACCCGAAGATCACTGGGGCGATTTCGCTCCACCAACATCTTTTGAACGGCCCATGCGGCAGCAGACATCCTACGGCTCTCCAGCCGCAGGACCCGAAACTGAAGCACGGGTGAAATGGTTCAATCCCGACAAGGGCTTCGGCTTTGTCGAGATGACCGACGGCTCGGGTGAGGCCTTCCTGCACGTCCGGCAGGTCGAGGCAGCGGGCCACTCCGCCCTCGAATCCGGCACGACCCTGGTCATCAAGGTCGGCACGGGCCAGAAGGGCCCGCAGGTTCAGGAAATCGTCAGCGTGGACACCAGCACGGCCGAGCCGGAGCCGCCGCGCGGTGCCCGTCCGGCACGTCCGCCTCGCCAGGGTGGCCCCGGCCAGTCCGGTGGCGGCTTTGGTCGTCCGAGCGGTGGGCCTAGCCCTCGCCCGGTCAGCGGTCCGCCGGAGGTTCCTGCCACCGTCAAATGGTTCGACTCGGTGAAGGGATACGGCTTCGTGTCCGTCGAAGGCGAGAGCAAGGACCTGTTCCTGCACATCTCCGTCGTGGAGCGTGCCGGCCTTAGCCAACTCGACCAGGGGCAGGCGGTCCGCGTCGCCATCGTCGAGGGCCGCAAGGGCCCCGAAGTCGGCGCCATCGAACTCGCCTGAGCGTTCCTGCCTCCTTCACCCTGAGTGAAAAGATCAGGGTCCACTGCGTCAGCAGTGGACCTCTTCAAATGCGCGCACCCACATCTCGCAGACACCGGACCGTACGATGTCGTTGAGGGTAAACTCGACGATCGGCACCGGCAGCATCTGCGACTTGATCAGGTGAATGACCGTGCGGAGACCCGACGTCTCCCGCAGGTCGCACTGGCTCACATCCCCGTTGA
The DNA here is from genome assembly GCF_056148915.1 of Microvirga sp. jy35. Classification (NCBI taxonomy): domain Bacteria; kingdom Pseudomonadati; phylum Pseudomonadota; class Alphaproteobacteria; order Hyphomicrobiales; family Methylobacteriaceae; genus Microvirga; species Microvirga sp. jy35. The sequence continues at coordinate 25,409 of NZ_JBWBEW010000055.1, forward strand.
TCACCACCTTGCATTCCTCCCCGATCCGGGTCAGGAACGTCTTCATCTCGGCCGGCGTGGCATTCTGCGCCTCGTCGAGAAGGATGAAGGCGTCGCGCCAGGAACGGCCGCGCATCACCTCGAACGGGACCATCTCGATATCGCCGTTCTTAATCGCGATCTCGAAAGCCGACGTGCCGATGCGTTCCTTGATGGCCTCGATGACAGGGGCAGCCCAGGGACCGAATTTCTCTTCCAGGGTGCCCGGAAAGAAGCCAAGGGAGCGGCCGCTCGGCACGTTGGGGCGCGTCAGAATGATCTTGCGGATGCGCCGCTGGCGGAACAGGTCCGCTGCATAAGTCGCTGCGATCCAGGTCTTGCCTGTGCCTGCGGGCCCGAGCACCACGACCTGAGAGCTGTTCTTCAAAGCGTCGAGATAATCATCCTGTGTGGCATTGAGCGGTTTGATGGGCGGAAGGCTGCGCTCTCCCTGGAACTTGGATCCGGTGAGGTCGAAAACCTGCGCTGTTTCAAGGGAGCGGCGGGTCTTGCGTCTCTGCTTCTCATGATGCTTGCTCAATGACCAACTCCGGGGTTGAAACTGCGCACACCAATCATCCAGGCACCGCGCAGAGGCGTCTGGAGAAAACTTGCGAGCGAAGTGGGGATACGAGAGCGCGTCGTTGCGGGCGGTGAATGTCCGCGATCCAGAGTGAGAGGATCAGCCTGCCTGCCCATCAAAGCCTATCTTTATCTGCCAGTGGCAAACTATCTTTGATTCTGATGACAGTTTACCGCTGCTACGCCTACCTGCGAGTCAAATGTTAAGCCTGGCTGCTTGGTTCCAGGGCATAACTCCTCTGCGGCGCAAAGGGAGAAATAGCTGTGGATGACCCTTTCGCTGCCCCTCAGGGAAATGGAATCCTTCCCCTGCCACGCCCATGCCAGTGATGATTGGGAAAGAGCCTTAAAGGATGAGAGCGGCATGATCGTCGTATTCGGTTCGATCAACATGGATCTCGTCGCCCGGGTGCCGCGCATCGCCAGACCGGGCGAAACCGTTCTCTCGCGCCGCGCCGACAGCTTCTTCGGCGGCAAGGGAGCCAATCAGGCAGTTGCCGCAGCGCGGGTCGGGCAGGGCGGACGCGGCCAGGTCGCCATGTTCGGCGCAGTCGGCGATGATCCCTTCGGAGCGGCTTGCCTCAAGAACCTCGAAGACAACGGCGTCGATGTTCAGGCCATTCGGGTTGTGGTCGAGCCGACAGGCTGTGCCTTCATCACGGTCGACAAGACCGGCGAGAACGCCATCACGGTGGCGAGTGGCGCCAACATGGCCCTGCGCTCCGCGGATCTCGAGGACGCCCTGCTGGCGAAAACCTCTGTGCTGGTGCTTCAGATGGAGGTGCCGCTGGCCGAAAGTCTCGATGCTGCTGCACGGGCCCGAAGGGCGGGGGTGAGAGTGATCTGGAATTTCGCCCCCGTACCGTCCGTCATGGAGGGTTCGGGCATGGCCGAACTGCTGGAAGTGACGGATGTGCTGGTGGTCAACGAGCACGAGGCCCTCGCCATCGCCGAAATCGTAGGCGAGGCGGCGGGCGACGACTATCTCAAGGCCGCCACTGTCTTGGCGCGCGATTTCGGTCCAACCTGCATCGTGACGGCGGGTGCCCAAGGCGCCTATGCCGTTTCGCGCGACGGCATGGTGATTCATGCGGCGGCCCGCCCGATCACCCCGGTGGACACCACAGGCGCGGGCGACACCTTCGTGGGCGTGCTGGCGAGCAGCCTCGCGGAGGGTTTGGAGATCGGTCCTGCCATGGAACGGGCCTGTGCGGCCGCCTCCCTGTCCTGCCTGACGCCGGGAGCACAAGCCGGAATGCCCCAGAGGGAATCCCTGGAGCATTATCTCTCTCAGGCCTGAGCGTTGGCCTCGGGGATGACCTTGGTCAGGCTGCCGGTGGCGGGGAACAGTGGGATCAGGCAGGCCTGGAGCGCGTGGTAGAGGT
>NZ_JBWBEW010000056.1:0-24438 GCF_056148915.1 Microvirga sp. jy35
GGCCCTCCGGTTGGGGTTTTGCTGATGCAAAACTCGCACCCTTGGCGCGGGGTGGAGCAGCCCGGTAGCTCGTCAGGTCGTCGTGCAGGTGCGCATCAAAGCCACCCTCCCCCTTATGGTATAAGCTCGATTTTTTGACCTGCCAGTCCGCTTCAGCGGACCTGCCGCTCGCCTCCTCCGTCAACTGGTACACCTCTTGAGGGATGTCTCCTCTTTGTGCCCAAAGCCAGGTTTCGAGGTGGCAGCCCGCGCAAGCGTGCACTGAGCGCGCCGAACGAGACGCTCCCGGCAGGAAGGACAAAAAGCTGGTGGCAGCTACCCTCAGGGTACTACCGGAAGTCAGCCTCATAATACTCCAGCGTGTGCGATGCTGAGCATTGCATAAAGGCATATGGAAATTGCTCCAGGTCTATCTCTCTATTTAGGCAATAATATACAGCCCCTATATTGAGGTAGAAGACATATCCCTTTGAGAGTTATTTTTTTATTTTAAAGTACGCCATCATACTTTCTCTGTCGCTTTCTCAGGGAGAGCCATGGGGTTTGCCCTGAACAATGCTTGTGCTCTATTAAACTGCCGAGAACTCTGGCTCGGTTTCTAGCGAGGTTTGCGCCATGCAGTATCTCAATTGGGACGGTACATTCGCTTTCGATCCATGGAAGGATACCGGAAGCCCAGGAGATCCGCCAAACGAGCGAATGGGAGGGCAAGTTGCGCTCTCGAGTGGTAAGTTTCTATTGTATGTGATCAGCTGTAACTATTAGTAAACCTCGATCCTCGTCACAACGAATTTAACCCTTGGCGAGTGGTCGAGTGTGGTTGCAAGGCCAAGATGATAACCAGTGCCGCTGGACCGGCTCGCCCTCAGCAAAGGTAGATTGAGAGCGCTGGAAGAGGGTCGATCCTCTGATCTGGCTGGCAGGTAGGAACAACCAAGTACAAATTATGTAATAAAAATATACATAGACTTTCTACAGGGCAGCTTATGGATATAAGAGTTAGCTACTATGCGCCAACACAGCCTGAAATCTATATGGAATATTGGTGGCTTTACCCGCCTCATCTTGACGGTGCTGGCTTGCAACTTGATGTTCTTGCTTCTGATCCTGCTTATCGCAGATTATACAGGCATTGGTCCGACAGGTTTTTACAAAGATCCAAATGTCGTCGCAAGACAGTTCTTCGCCATCGGTTTAATGTCCAATATCGGCGCAATCGGCTGGGTAGCGGCGGCTGGCATTGCGCTGTTCACCTCCATCGTGAAACTAGCATGGAGGCGAAGCGACAGAGACGCACAATCTTTATTTCTATTGGGTCTGCTCACATCTTGGCTTGGCTTGGATGATCTTTTGATGATCCATGACGGTCTGGCGGCCTATATTGGCGTGCCGGAACAAGTATTCTTGTTTATCGAAGCTCTTCTTGGATTAGCATGGATCGCAAGTGCCGCCCGCACCACATCTTCATTCCACCGTGATCTCCTCCTTCTGATCCTTGCATTCATCAGCCTAGGCGCTTCACTTCTCCTTGACCAAATTCTGGATATCTTTGGGTTCAGCTTTCGGGGCATGGGTCTTCTTGAAGACGTCTTCAAGCTCATCGGTATTACTTTCTGGGCATTATATACAATTCGACTATCTGTCATGCAAATCGTAGTCCTGAAACCCTAGCATAGGATAATATCCTCACAAAAGGGTCCGTGCATTTCTGCGTTTGTTGAACTTCTGAAAAAACCCAAGCAGGCGAGCGTTACAGACCATCTCGGTGTCTTCATTACCGCCTCCCGGCGCGAGTAGCCAAAGTCCTTGAGCAATCGATCGTAAGAACTCCGCTGGTTCCTGTCGATGCCACAGTCTTCGAGACGTAAGCGCACGGGGCTGCCAGACGGCAGGCGCTGGCCCTGTCGCGCTCCGGCCCGATCCCATGCTGGAATATGCGTCTTTGAAATACGGCTACTACTATTGAACCTGATGTCTCGAACCAATTCCTCAGCGAGAGGGAGGGATTTGGGGTACCATAACAGCAAGTTCATTGCATGCGCCTAAGGTTGTGTTCCCTTAACAGGGAACTTCAACAGCCACAGTTGCAATGCATTTTAGACTCTGAGTAAGTGGATGTCATTCGACACGAGCAAACCTACAAATGTCCAAGAAAATGACAGCATCAAAGCTAGATCGCTGATGAGAAGTTTAGCGGGGGCTGTCGCTGTTCTCGCCTCCGGCACCGTCGTTGGCCAAGCAATTCTCCTGCTCAGTTCTCCGCTGTTAACGCGCCTCTACACGCCCGAGCAGTTTGGCATTCTGGCTGTCTACTCGGCAATCATTACGATCCTGAGCACATTCGCGACTCTCGGATATCACTCAGTTATTCCATTGCCTCGACGCAACGAAATGGCAGCAAACGCCTTAAGCTTGGCACTTATCTGTGTTGCCGCGATCAGTCTTCTTTGCGCACTCGCCCTTTCTTTGGCAGGCGATCTCTTAGCCAGCGCTCTTGGAGCACCAGAGGTCTTAGAGGTCCAATGGTTGATCCCGCCCGGCGTCATGGGCATAGGAGCTTTGACGGTTCTCACACAGTGGAATGTTCGCCGTCGAAGCTTTGGGATTCTTGCTCGTATCAGGGTAGCGCAAGCGGTCAGCCAAACAGCAGTCCAGGTCATCTCCGCATTCACCCCAGTTGCAACTTTCGGCCTCCTCTTAGGCAACCTGATTGGCCAGACCGCAGGAGTCACCACTTCTCTCCGCAAGCTCATCCAGAGCGACGCTCATCTTTGGCGGTACGTGAGATGGAAACGTATCAAGTTTCTGGCTAAGCACTATTGGAGGTTTCCTGCGCTGTCTATCTGGGGCTCCCTGGCATACTCAGCCAATAATCATGCCCCGGCCTTCATTATGTTCTCGATGTTCGGCCTTTCGACTACAGGCTTCTACATGTTGGCTCAGCGTGTCGCCATGATGCCGGTTGTTCTGTTGAGCACCGCAATGAACCAAGCCATCTACCGGACCCTGGCGGATTTCAGGAAAAGGCCCAAGGCAGTAGGACGCGCAGTCGCAGAGCCTGTACGCATGCTGACGAACCTGATTATTGCTCCGATGATCCTAGCTGCGACGATCGCTCCTTACCTGACAGGCTTCGTGTTCGGCTCCAGTTGGCAGGAAGCAGGACTTTACCTGCGATGGTTAGCCCCATGGTCTGCGGTCACACTTATCTTCGGTGTCATGTCGCCGATTCCGTTAGTCATGGGCTTTCAGAAAATGGCTGTCTTCTTCCAAGTTACTTCACTGCTGTTGAGCATGGCAGCCATGGTGATATGTGGTCATCTTTGGGGGTCTGTCGCTGCGATCGCCGGCTTCGCCATCATGAAGGCTGCGAGCATCACACTTTATAGGATTCACATGCTGCATCTGCTGCATGTTCCAGTTGCTCCCATCATCGCAAATCTCATTCTCCAGGTGAGCTTCTTCTCTCTCTGCTCGTGGCTTGCAGTCTCCCTATATGGTTCGACCGGAGCGGGCGACAGCACACGATGGGGCGCCCTGACTGCAGTTCTTGGTTTGGCCACCGTCACATATGTGGCGGCGAACCTGTTCCTTCAGTTCTATCCTCGCAAAGAAGGACGCAGCATATTGAGCCTGAAAACGTGACCATGTAACGGCAGAAGAGTCTTGCCGCATGAAATGAAACAACAGGTCTAGGCTCTTGAATCACATCTTCCGGCTGAGAGCATGAAAACGATAGGTCCCGGAAGGATTACCCCTGTATGCCTGATATTCCCCTCCCCAGCACCACAAGATGAGCTTCAACAACAGAGCGCACTGGTGAATAATACGAGGTCTCTTTAGCTCTCCTAGGATGGGCTAACAGTCAGATGCTGTCGCAGAGATACTCGCAGCGTACTGCGTTGATATGGGAAGTGTTAGGATGATGATGGCGAGAGACTTCCTGAAAAGGCAAAAGCGGCGTAGCCGAATGGCTCAACTCGCGTGCGTAACCCTGATCGGCGCTGTCTCTCAGGCAGGCGCAGCGGATTATAAACTTAATACTGGCGACGTCCTTGAGCTTTCTGCGATCAGCGTTTCTGACTTCCGACACCGTGCCTCAGTAGGTTCGCAAGGTGAAATCCGTCTGCCATTGGTCGGAGAGATCAACGTTCGGGATAAATCAGTCGAAGAGGTCCTGCGTATCGTACAGGATCGCATACCGACTAAGATATTGCGGCGGCGAGCCCAGGATGGAAGCGGATACGACGTCGTAATCGATAAGGATGAGATCACTCTCGTGGTCGTCGAGTACAATCCTATCTACATAAAGGGCGATCTTGCGAAGCCGGGCAGCTATCCTTACAGACCTGGCCTCACCGTCCGTCAGGCTCTCTCTCTCGCGGGTGGATACAATGTCCTACAAACCCGTACGGACAATTCCTATCTGCAAAGTATCGAGCTCAGAAGCGAGCAGGACGCCCTCCTGAGCCAACTCGCAAGAGACCGGGTAAGGGTCAGGTACATCGAGGCGGAATTGGGTTTTGATGGAAAGGTTCAAGAAGCTGCTGAAACGCCGCCGCAGTTTCGGAACATCGAAGCGCTGGAGGTTGAGCAGCTCAACAAAAGCCGGGCGGATTTTGATAAGGAAAGGAAACATCTGACTGAGGCAGCCGGGTCCCTCAGCGCCAATCTTGCGATTCTAGAGAAGCAGATGAGAACGGAAGCGGAGAGGGCAAAAGTCGATCAAGATGAGCTTGAACGAGTTGAGAGTCTTGTCGCAAAAGGAATGGCTCCAGTCACCCGCCTAAGCGACACACGGCGGCTTCTTCTGCTCTCCGCAAGCCGCGCTACAGAGATCGAAGCGAGGACTGAGCAAGTTCGTCAGAGGCGGGCGGAGGAGCAGCGCAAGCTCGAAAGGCTCGTTGATCAGCGCAGGATTGATCTTCTCAAGGACCTTCAGGATACGCGGCTTAGGCTTGCTGATACACAAACCAAACAATCATCCGGTGTGGAGAAAATGCTGTACATCGGGGGACTTCAGGCGCAAATGGCCGGCGGCACAGTCGTTGTTCCCGAGATCAGTATTTTCAGAAAAACTCAAACCGGATCGACGCGCCTGCCTGCGACTGAGGACTCCGAGCTGCTGCCGAGCGACGTGCTCGACGTCACTCTTCGCATGGAAACAAACTCGCCCCAGCAGACAGGGAGGCAGTCACCTCCCTCCAGCATGGAACAGGTTGAGCCCGAGCTGAAAAGAAGGTTGAGCGAGCATTTGCAGACGCCGAGACGATGACTTCGACAGTGATGTCCGCTGGCGCGAATGAAATCTGATCCTATATAGCATAGAGGCTAACATCCTATAGTAGCGGGTACCATGCCCACAAGAGATGCAAGACTGGCTGAGGAACTTGAGGTCCATCTTCCGCAGAAGCAGCTCTGATTTGCAGAACGCGCGGGTGCCGAGCGGTTGGAGGATCTATGCTGTCGGAGATATCCATGGTTGCGCCGATCTTCTGGGCGAGCTCAAGCGGCTGATAGTAACCGACCTTTCAAGATATCCTTGCAACAATAGCCTAACAATTTTCTTAGGCGATTACATAGATCGGGGGCTACACTCGAGAGACGTCATTGAGATTTTGGCGGCAGGATTGTTTCCCACTCCAATAATTCCTCTCTGTGGAAATCATGAGGCAATGCTGCTCGCGTTCTTGCAAGAGAATGACAGAGGCGGCTTCTGGCTGAGAAATGGCGGTCTCGAAACGTTGCATTCCTATGGAATCGATCTCAGCAACACGCGATATCAGAAGGCCATAAGCATGGCACCGGCCGATTTGGCCAATGTGCTTCCGGAATCACATACGTCATTTCTGCTCAGCCTTCGACTCACGTTCACAGTAGGAGATTACTTCTTCTGCCATGCTGGCGTGCGGCCAGGTATTCCGCTGCAGAATCAACGAAAAGAAGACCTTCTCTGGATACGTGGTGAATTCCTTAAATCGAATCTGTTGCACGAGAAGGTCATTGTGCATGGCCACACACCCGTACGTGAGCCGGAGATAAAGCCCAATCGCATTAACGTCGATACGGGCGCTTACATGAGTGGCATATTGACATGCCTGGTTCTCGAGGGATCGACTCAGCGTTTTATAGCGACTGGCAGTAACTATCCTTGAGGTGCCTCAACATCGGCGAAGTATCTTGTCGCAAGAAAGTGCCAATCAAAGCAAGCTCGCGCGGGCGAAGTTATACATTGAGGATGTGAGACCGAATGCAAGCTCAGCCATCGTCAGATTGATAATACTTGTAGTAGTTGCCTGCCTTTGAGGTTTCGATCTTTTTCAGTTTGCTTGAGTTAGCCTTGTTGAGCACAACGCCCAGTAATTTGCTCTCTACTGCCTCCGCGCCGCCCAGCGCCTCAACGATCATCTGGGGCGATGTCTGCCCCCACTCGATGACGAAAACGAAAGCATCTACTTGATGTGCAGCAGCCTTCGTATCAACCACCGGTGCGATCGGCGGAAGATCGATCACAATGTAATCGTAGTAGTTTCGGGCTATGGCAAGGAAGTTCGTCATTCGCTCCGATGCCAGAACATCACTTGTGTGCAGGACAGGAGTCTCCATGACCGCAGGTATGAAGTCGAGTCCGGTAACCGGATCGTGCCATATCGTTTCAGACAGCTGAGTGGTGCCGCTGAGCACCTCGAGAATTCCTGACGTCGCATGTGGAGCAATTCGCCGAGTCAGCGATGGATTTCGCAGGTCAGCGTCGACTAGGAGTGCGCGCTTTCCGCTGTGAGCCATGAGTTGGGATAGGTTGGATGCAATCGTCGACTTACCTTCCTCTGGCAGTGCGGAAGTCAGCCCGATGACCTTAGCGCCGCGGGGTGCAGGACTCGTGTCGATCGCAACCTTCACCGATCGAATAGTCTCGGCGAAGCGGGAGAATGGAGCAGCAACAACTTGTCGGGCCAGTCCCAGGTTGACCGGAACCATACGAGCTTCGGGTTTATTCAGACTCGCATCGGCTGGCGGCTGGGGGCTCACATTGGTGATCGTTGGTACTATGCCAAGGCATCTGACCCCCAGCACTTGCTCAACATGCCGGGCCGTCCGAAACACATGATCAAGGCCTTCTCCGAAGAAGGCAATCGCACATCCGAGTCCCGCTCCAAGAAATCCAGACACGGCCAAGACAAGGAGGGTCATTGGATGAGTCTTCTCAGCCCCTGAAGCGGCTGTGATAATTCTCGCCTCGGTGTTTGGAACCGACTGTAGCTGCGTTGCTTCTACGAAACGCTGCAGAAAGCTGTCGTGCAGTGTCCGGTAGGCATTTGCTGAACTCTCCAGTTGACGCAGTCCAATCTGGGCCTCTCGGGTTACGACATCCGTCCGCACCAGATCGTTGAGGCCCTGCTGGAGAGACTCTTCACGTTTCCGCGCGATCTCGTAATCACTCTTGTAGCTCTCGGCGATGCGGTTCATCTCTGCTTTTGACACATCCTGAATTTGCTGCATCTCCTTGCGAAGATTTGCTGCTGCAAGGTGGTCGGAGCCATAGCGGGATGCAAACTCAGCCTGTCGCTTAGCAGCCTCCACATACTGCTGCTGAAGGCGGTTTAGGACCGTATTCTGAAGGGAGTCGCCGACAGCCGCGTCATCGATGCCGCGCCTGCTGATATCCAAGATCCGATCAAGCCGGGCTTTTGCCTCGGCAGTTTGGGCCTTGGCAATACCCAATTGGGTGCTGATCTCCGAGAGTTGTTGCTCGCTCAGGAGTTTGCCGTCTGTTGAGGTCAAGCTGTTCTTGCTTCTGAATGCGAGCGCTGCCCGGTCGGCGGTTTCCGCCTCTTGGCGCAGTTCGTCAATCCTCTCCTTGAGCCATACCGTTGCGCGCTTTGTAGCTGTATGCTTGGACTGGAGTTGATCCTGGATATAAGCCTCGCCCACGGCGTTCGCGATCCTGGCCGCCTTATCACCATCAAGAGATTGGAAGCCGATGTTGACAACATAGCTTCTGTCCACGCGCTGAACAGTGAGACTCGATCTGAAGCGGTCAAGTGCGCGTTGCAGTAGAGGGTCGTTCCTGTTTGGCTTGCCAGTTTTCTCGTCCGAGGCGGAGATTATATTGATCACAGGAGCGGTTATCGACTTAACGATGCTCGTCGTCTCGGCAGTGAACTCCGGGTCATTTCGTAAGCCAAGGGCTTCGATTACGAAGAGGGCCACGGCTTCTGACTTCAGAACTTCAAGTTGGCTGTCGACGGCAGACGCATCGAAACTGAGCTCACTCATGACATTCTGCTGAAAAATCTGCATACGCCTGGCATCGAGCATCAACGTAGAAGTAGCGGTATACCGTGCAGGCGTGATGAAGAGATATATGCAGGCGATACACAAGGTTGCCGCTACCGAAGCCGCAATGATGTGCCAGTTGCGCCGGGTGAACTCTAGGATGAATGGCAACGCTTGAAATGCGCTGCTTGTATCTTCCGGGAAGGCCAGGTGCCCCGGACCATCCGAAGCGGACGGCAACGAATGGAACGGAACAAAGTTCTTGTGATGCTTCAAGGTTCTCATCTCCCTTGTAACAATCATACCGGCGACAGAATTCCAATGCAGACACTATTTCGAGGGAGCAGGAAAGCATCTAGGGTGCTACGGGATACTACAAAGCGGCTGCACCACTCCTTTCCTCTTACTGCTCATCCTCCTAATGCTCATTCCTCAGGCATCCAGGGGACCCGATCCCACACGACCTTAGCCTGGGATGCATTGGGCATTTCGCGCGTCGGCTCCTCTCAGGAGCGCGATAAAGATAGACCCGATCTGGAGGGGACAAAGGCCGCAGAGTATGTGCGCCTCGAGCTGAAACCTGAGAAATAGAGCATAAGGAGGATATTCGATTGATGGAAGATAACTCCATTGGTCACGAAGAGTACCAAGAACAATGCGATCGTCGGCAGTCTGTAGATCGGGGAAACTCTGGAGAGCAGAACACACCAAAGCGCGATCATAATCAGCGTGCCAATCAGCCCATATGCTACTAGAAGATTGAGCAGGTCGTTGTGAGCCATGAGCCTGAAATCCCCATAGAACCACACAGCGCCTCGCCCAAGCAGGAGTTCAAGCAACGTTGAGCGTTTGATCATGTCCAGGTAGTACGACCAGATCTCGGTTCTCCCGCTCGTGATGTTGGAAAGATCAGCCTCTAAGAAAGTGCGGTCGCGCCAAATCAGACGTTGCAGAAACCCTTCTACTTGGCTGGCTGCCATGACGAGCACCAGAGCCGTTAAGAAGAAGACGATGACTACTTTCCACGACAGGAATAAATCTCTCCGATAAACGATAAAGGCCAGCAAGTACCCCAGCAACGCGGATCGGACATTGAATACTCCTAGAATGATCGTGACGATGACGGGGAGAAAAATTCCTGTCCCCAACAAGATAATAGATGACTTTGCTATTGTTTGCGCCACAACATGAAATGGATTTTCATTCAAATAGGAGATCAGATCCTGTCCGACGGGTTGGCGAACCGAAAAAATTGCCAAGGTAACGACCAGGATCGGAATTCCGATCCTCATGAATCCTCTTCGAACAGAATTCAGGAGCGCTGGATCCGCACGAGAGAAAACCAAGAGAAAAATCACGGGGAAAAGAACTTGTGACGAGAAGTATAGCTGCGGTAGAGGCTTACCCGGAATCCACAACAGATTTGAAAAGCACGCAGCAATGAGACTTAGACAGCCGAATACCTCCAACCTCGAGAAGTTGGATCGCAAAGCCTGAGTCACTACTAAGATAAACGCTAGGCCTAATGACCCGGCAAGTGCCCAGGACGGCTTCTCTTCTGGAAACGTGATATCTATGATGTTGCGGGCAGCCAACATGAATACAAGTAGTCCTGCTAGCATCAAGAAACCTTATGGAAAAATTGGGCTTGCGCAGGCCTCATGATCGTAAATGTGCAGGTAAATCTGATCATTAGGCAGTTTATGTCTCTTGCAGATGGGCACCATTGCTATGACCAACGTTTGAAGTCGCTGGCACTGACATGTATTCTCAGGCAGTGACGCTAGGTTGCATGATGCATCGACCTTTCCAGGATAGCCTTTAGCTATCGGTGTAGACATGAAGATTCAGGAGTACCCCGGAAGCTAACATGCGCCTTCAGCAGGTCTCCCCTAGAATTCAGCAATGCCGAAAGTATTTTTTTGAGCGATTGCTTGGCGAGTAACATATCGCATCTATCCAGATCCGACGGCCTCTTGAACTGCCAGCGTCACTCTAGCGGATGTGTTTGCTGTGCCGTTTTTCGGCTTCCATGACAGGAGATGCCTAAGGTGCCTCTGAGTTTCGTGCAAAAGTTGAAGTGGTATGCGCACCGGCTCTCCGGCATGAGTCTGCTGGAGATCGTTCACCGTCTAGAGGAACAAGCAAAACGAGCCCATTCGCGATACACACGCAAGGGCTGGTCCAAGTTCGATGTCGGCGATGGCCTCCTTTGCACATTACCTGCATTCGCCCGTGTCATCGAGCAACCATGGACGGATGAACTCACGTCCATTCTGGATAAATCAGCCAAAGCATTCGTCGACCAGCGCATCACTTTGCTAGGCAGGGAGTGGCCCTCAGCCCAAGACCAAGAGTTTCAGACCAAGAGCTACTGGCACATCGACCCAGTCACTGGCACGTTCTGGCCTGGGGCGGACAGGTTCTGCTTTGACGTGAACTACCGTCACGATGCAAGCAAGGGAGACGTCAAGTTCGTATGGGAACTGAATCGTCTGCAGTTCCTCCAGCCTGCAGCTCTCATGGCGGCAAAGAAGAAGAACCCGCAACTCAGCCGCAAGGTATTACAGACTGTTCTCAGCTGGATGGAAGCCAACCCCCCGCTCACAGGGGTGAACTGGAGCTCTGGAATTGAAATCGCGTTGCGGCTTGTAAGTCTCGCCGTCATCGTCTCCGTAACTGATCGGGATTTGATTGACGAGTTTACAAGAAGGCGCCTTCGCGCCTTTGTGGCTGCGCATGCATACTGGCTCGCCCGTTTCCCGTCGTTGTTTTCGTCTGCCAACAATCATCGAGTTGCGGAGGGACTGGGACTTGTCATCGCTTCGGCGCTGGTTCCGGACCTGCCGGAGGCGAGCAAGTACCAATCCGAGGGAGCTTCGATTATCAGGGACGCTCCTATGTCCCAGTTCTTCTCTGATGGGATCGGTGCTGAACAGTCGCCGACGTACAGTGCATTTACTCTGGAGATGATTGCTGTCTCCCACGCTGTCATGAGTCCGCACGCGAGAGACCCCTCCCCTCGTCAGCAACTTGTAAATGCTGCATTCCATCTTTCCTCGATGCTTGATCAGAATGGCGTCTGTCCGAGGATCGGGGACGATGATGAAGGACGTGTTCTCGCAATATCACCCATTCGAGAAGAGCGTTATGTTGCGTCAATCACGGCTGCATTAGCAGGGCAATTGGACGAGCCGAGGTTATGTCCAGAACGGCGTGATGCCCATTGGCGTGATCTCCTGTTCTCCGCTCCAGTAACAGGTGCTCCTCCCCAAGACGGGATCATCACATTTCCGGAAGGGGGGTACACCATAGCACGAGAAACGATCAACAACCGCAACATCTTACTCGTGTTCGACCACGGGCCATTAGGCTTTCTATCAATTGCAGCCCATGGTCATGCCGACGCCCTGGCGATTTGGCTCCACGTTGACGGCGTACCGATCTTTGTGGATGCGGGTACATACCTCTACCATTCAGGTGGAGTGTGGCGCGACCATTTCCGATCCACGGGCTGCCATAACACTCTTGAGATAGCCGGTCACAGCCAGAGCCTCACTGCAGGCTCGTTCAACTGGAAGCACAAGGCCAAAGCATGGCTAGAAGACAAAAAGAATGAACCGCCCTGGAGCATAACCGCACGGCACGATGGCTACAGCACCCGGTTTGGGGTGCAACATGAGAGGACACTCCGAAGTACCCGCAGCGGCTTCATGATTGTGGATCAGCTTGATGGCGATCTGGAACAGATCCATTCCGCAAAGCAAAAGTTCCTGGTCAATCCATCTCTTCAGATCAAAAGAGAGGGGCACGGCATCGTCATCTTGCAGGATGAGAAGCCGCTTGTTCGCGTAACGAGCCCGAGTTGTGGCGACATACAAGTCAGCATGGGTAGTGCTGATGGTGATGCCTTCTACTCACCTGCCTTCGGAGCGAAGATCCCAGCACCAGAGATATCCATAGCGCCAAATGTTGAATCAAGCGAGATCGTGACGCATATCGAGATAGCACCGGGGCTCAAGGAATACAGCAGCAACGCGAGACATCGCGCTCTCGATACCAGTAGTTATGCACGGTGACAGCAGAATGGCCATCACGTTTAGGGTCCTTACGACAATTGACGATTTACGCCGCGTTGAACCGGAATGGAGGAAGCTTGAATCTGAAGACCCTCAATGCCCAATCATGGGGACTTATGCATGGATGACTCTATGGTGGGAAACTTTCAAGGACGCCCATTCGAACGAACTCGGCTATGAGAAAGAGCTGTTCATCTTATGTGCATTCATCGAGAATGAACTTGTAGCTGCAGCGCCATTCTTAAAGGTGAAGCGCCGTCGTTCAGGTTTTTCAATCACCTGTATCGAGTTCCTTGGCCAGCAATGGGGTGGTCTTTATCAAGACATTCTCAGACGTTCAGAAGTCACCATTGGAATCGAATCCTTCATAGAATATGCTCGACGCTATACAACGTATGATATCATCTTCCTCAAGCAAATTGCGATGCGCAGCGACCGTTTCGAAAGAGATAGGCTGATACCGTACTTCGCATGTCCTGAAATTCGGCTGGACCGGTACTCAAATTTCGATCAATTTCTAAGTACGTGCTCGAAGAAGCTCCGGGGCAATCTTCGTCAAGGCATCAGCAGAATGAAGAGGGAGAATCTCTCCTTCGAAACGCGAGCGGAGAAGGTCAACGAAGAGACAATCGAAGCCATCAAAGCGGTCTCTCGGACGAAACTTGCGGATAACAAACGCTGGCTCTGGGGTGATCCACTCAAAGAGCGGTTTTACCGAGGTCTATTCTCGAGCTTCGACTCTTTCGCAGCAATGATAAGCATTGACGGTAAACCAGCTGTCTATTTCGCAAATATTCTCCACCAATCGAGGGCATATTGTATTGACGGTGCATACGACAGGTCATTCCCGCGCTATGAACTCGGTAATCTTTCCGTCAACCAGAGCATCAAAGCAGCATTTGAGGCCGGCTTGATATCTCTTTGCATGGGACCGGGTTTAGACGAGTATAAGGTGCGACAAGCCAACCACTTAGAGTTCCTGTGCGCCTATGTCGAACGCGGCAATTCATTCTTTGGCAGCGTAATCGGCTGGCTTGCCGCAAAAGCAGCTCATCGCCGGTCGAAGACCTTCAAGGAGAGCGTTCAGTCAGTTTCCCTGCTGAAGGACCCAGCCTCGAAGTTGCAGGACAAGCGTGAGGAACATGAGAGTGCGATTTAGGTCAAACACATCATCTACGTTTGGCCTCCCTGACGGCTAAGCCAAGGTTTCACTGTGCAGATCAGAACTGTTAGGCGACTGAAGAGAAGTCGACTATTCAGGAGACAAAAGGAAAAAACGAAGTCTCAGACATTTGGGAGCATCAGAGTAACATCACCCCTGCGGACTAGCCACCTTGCTCTACTTGCAAGCACAAGGTTCAAGTTCCAACATAGCAATAAGCAGTCTTCAAGGGAGCACATTCTTGAGTCAGATCTCTGGGGTACAGTTCAGACTTGCCACCTGCGCAGACCTGAAGACCGTAAGTACCGGTGCGGCTCCCAGTCATGAGTGAATCCGCTCAGTCTCAGGAAGTTGTCGTCACAACCGTGCATGACTTTGATGCACTCCAGGAACACATTGGTGCTTGGTCCCGCTTGGCGTGCGATGCGCCACAAGGTCTTCCAATTCTATTGCCGGCATGGGTATGCGCCTTTCTCCAGCACAAGTTGGCACCTAACGAACAATGGATGTGCTCCTTTGCTTATGAGGGAGAGCGTCTCGTCGGCGTGTTGCCAATCATTCTCGGACCACACCCTTTGCTGGGGAAGGACTGGCCTGTACTGCGCACCCCTTCCGACAAGCATACTCCCTCCGCAGATGTACTGTTGGCTCCGGATATGCCGACAGCTTCTTTCAGTGCTCTTATCGCAGAGCTCGACAGGCAGGTTCCTAAGCACCTCGGGCTTGATCTGAAGGGTATACGGAGCAATTCACCACTCTGGCAGGCCTTGAAAGGAGGTTTTCAAGGCTATTATGTGCGCTCTGGTTTTCGATTCGAATATTCATTTCTCGACGTGAGTGGGAGCTTCGATCTCTATCTGTCTGGCTTTCAGAAGATGAAAGCCAACCTCAAACGCTTCCGAAAGAAGCTCGAACAGCGAGGTCAGGTTTCGGTTGAGATCGTAAGGGGCTCCTCGGCAGGAGTTGAGCTACTGCCTGAGTTTCTGCAATTGGAGGCTTCAGGGTGGAAAGGCAGAACACAGACAGCCATTCTCTGTAACCAGCATGACGAAGCTTTTTATTCTACTTTCGCTGCGATGCTCTCTGCAGAGGGTCGGTTGGAGTGGCATCTTATCCGGGTAGACGGGCGCTTGGTTGCAGCCCAGTTCTGCTACCTGTGCGGCCGCTCTCTGATTCTGGACAAATACGCGTTCGACGAGGAATTCGCAGAGTGCCGGCCGGGAACACTTCTGACGGAACTCACCTTTCGCGAAGCATTTGCACGTGACGATATCGCCGAGGTAAACCCGGTGAGCAGCGCATCTGCTCACGAGGTTTGGCATATGCCCAAGGACGAGTACGTCAACGTGCATCTCGTCCGCCGTCGGACCATCCCTCTCCTGACTCAATATCCTCGAGTTAGGATGCAGTCCTTATATCAGGATAGACTGCGCCCTCGAATTCCAGCTTTCGTCCGCCAGGCTTATCGCGAGTTCAAACGTAGGGGTGACCGTAAGCCGAAGCGCGCTGCGGAGATTGCACAACGGACACGTCAGAATTCAGAATCCAAGGCTGCACTGCCGCCCAAAGTGACAGACCAAGGATAATATGTCTTGAGTGAACCTCGTGTATTGCAGCCGCGTGTAGGGCTACGCCTACCCTCTGGCGATACGCTTCTTGATCCCCTTACTAACCATTCTTTTGAGGATCTCCTTCCACACGTGATAAGGAGCTCCCGACCTTGATGCCGCGGCTAGGGCGTAAAGGCCGTCTCCTGCACGTGAACTGGGCAGCATAAGATACTTCTGTACCAGTTGAGCATCTTGGGATGACCACGCTTCGTGCTTTCGTATAAATGCCTGATAGCCCGCATTCTTAGTGGTTGAATTGCCAATTCGCGCATGACCATTGGAAAGCAGCACGACTTGCAGCGGCTCCTGCACAATATGGACCGGGCCATATGCCCTCACTAGGCGTATCCATAAATCATAATCCTGAGCAGATTTGAGGTCAGGATCAAAGCCTCCGAGCCGCTGGAACACGTCCTTTGACGTGAGAACCTGGTTCCCTAAGCAATTGTAATAATTCAAGTCCCGTGAGGTGATCATCTCGGGCTTCCAAAGCTTCACGCGCGGAAGATCCCCTGGCCTTCTGATAACTAAATCCTGCGATGCTACACTCGCTGCTTTTCCTGATCGGTGCGCTCTCAGCAGCTTCTCGATGCGATCTTCCATGAAGTAATCGTCATCATCCAGGCCTGTGACGTAGACACCTGCTGCCCGAGTTAGAGCAATGTTCCTCGCCCTCGGAGCGCCTTGAGGAGAGTCATTCCGAACATAGGTTATACGTAGATCGCTGTTTTGCATGGCTTGCACGTATTCTGATGTCCCATCATCAGAAGCATCATCAACGATGAATATCTCCAGTTCTCTGACTGTCTGCCTGAGACATGACTCCAGAGCTTTCTGAAGGAGCGTCAGTCTGTTGCGCGTCGGCATGTATATGGTAACGACAGGATCCACAGCACGCCCTCTCAAGAAGCCAAATCCTTGCAGACGAAATAATCCCTACTCAGCCTGCTTTCGATACACTGATGGGATTTGTCCATTTCAAAACTGAGGAAATTTTCCATTGAAACTCCCTCTCCTTGAATACTGCATGAAAGCGGGAAGCTGGGTCATCTGAACGTCCAGCCAGTTCAAGGAAGCATCATCGGCAATAGGAATTCCCTTCAGGCGGAAAAGATCGCTTGTATGGTCATTCCAGCCGAGATCGCAGGTGCGGGCGCTGCGGTATCCCACGTTCTTGGCGACGCGGATTGAGCGTTCATCATAGTTCCCGTTAGGGAACGAGAGGTGTTCACATGATCGCCCTGTGATCGCTTCGATCTCCCGTTTTGATTCCTCAATCTCCTGTGAGTTCTCTTCGTCGGTGCATCGAGTAAGGATCGGGTGGAAGCGAGTGTGCGACTGGATGTCTGCTATCTTGCCCAAATCACCAAGCTGCTCGAGAGTTAGAGCTCTTCTCTCGTTCCACTCAGTATCAACCGAAAAACCGACTTTGGAAAATAGACGCCGTTTCTCCGAAGCAGATAACCTCTTTGCGGCTTCAACGCCGAAGTTTCTGATATCTTTATGCTGCCACCAGAACATTCTTTTTGTCCCGACGATTGCGCTGCAAACATATATCGTGGGCCGCACGTTATGCTTATGAAGTGTGTCTATAAGTGCATGATTTCCGACGTGGCCATCGTCAATTGTCAGGACGAGAGATGGTTGTCCGCTAAAGGGAGTTCTTCCTTCGATCCTTCTGCAAAGATCGCTCAAGCTGATGAACGTATAATCCTTCTTCAGGTGCTTGATGTGGAGATCTAAGACGGCTGGGGTGGGATCATGATAAATCAGTATGCCACATCCGGCTCTTCGTACCATGGAGTTCGCGAGTGAGCTGAGTCCGGAACGAGCGAGTGCGAAGCCAATGCTGTTCTTAACCGTGCGCTTGAGCGGCATTCCATACCTCAGATGTCGAACGAACACTCATAGACAGCGATCCTACAGGCCTTCGTCCGTTTCAGAGCTTTGCGCGGAGAGAGACGGGGATCTTTTGCACATGTCCGGCTTAGTTCCTTATCATCTATGTGATAGGTTGAAGATCTGACGAAATCTGTGAAAGGGCTTACGCTCCTTGACCCGGAAGAGTGCATCGTAAGCGGCAAGGAGTTTCGGCTCCTCATACTGCCATGCAAGCTCGTCATTCACCCGCTTCTTTCCGTACTCCCCCATGACGCGTCGCCGCTCGGCGTCATCGACAAGTTGAAGAATCTTTTCGCCGAAATCCGTTGTGTCTGTATTTCGTGCATAGAGTGACGCGTTCTGAGCCGATACTCGTCCCTCGGTTAGGTCATATTGTACTATCGGACGTCCGACAGCCATGTACTCCATTATTTTGTTCATTGTCGACTTGTCGTTCATAGCGTTGGGACGATCCGGGTTGACGCAAACGTCAGCTGTCGAGAGAACCTCCAGGAGGACTACGTCTGCAACAGTTCCCGTGAATGTAATAAAGTCGGCTACCCCGATCTGACCGGCTAGACTGACGATCTCTTTCCAATTCGGTCCGGAACCCATGATGGCGAAATGGATGTCATGGCGTCCGCGTTCCTTTACGATGTGACGGATAGATTCAAGCAGGAGATCCAAGCCCTCCTGCTCACCGATAACACCGATATAGGCTACCAAGTACTTCCTGCCGTTCTTCCACTTATCCGCTGTAGCCACCTCCCGAACTCTGTCCAAGTTAGGACCCGACCTCACTGTGAAAACGGAAGCTGGAGATTTCCCTCCCCTGTCTATTGCAATCTGGCGATAGGAGTCGTTGGTTGCGATCGACACATCCGCCAGGCGAAAAGTGAGACGCTCAAGGTAGAGGAGCGTATGCCAAAGCATGCCCCTGCGGTTGAACTTTGCCTCGAAGAGTTCAGGGTTGAGATCATGATGATCGAAAAGGAATTTTACTCCGAAGAATGCCTTCCAGAATGCTCCTATGAGGAAGATCAAATCGGGAGGATTGCAGCCGTGAATGATGTTGAATCCATGCTTCCGATAAATCTTAATCGAAAGGATGAACTCCCAATAGAGAGCACTTGCGTATTCGAGCAGATACCCAAGCTTCCCCTTCGCTTCCAAGGGAAGAGGATGTCGATAAATGTGAATGCCGTCGATCATCTCATAGGCATCTGTGTTCATCCGGCCCTGAGGGCATATGATCGACACGACATAGCCTGACCTTTTGAGTGTCGACGCCTCTGCCCAGACGCGTCGGTCGAATGGCACCGACAAATTTTCAACAATCATGAGAACTCGGCCTTTCAGCCTGCAGTTTTCACGACTGAATGAGAGCGCTTCTCCGTCCGCCGTGCTTTTTGAAACACAAGCTGTACTATCTTGCATGCGATATCCTACCAACTTGTGGAGCTAACCGAAGGACCGGCTTAGTATGCCTGATCCTCGGTTCGCACGCAGTAATCCTATGGAGTTTTCTCTCGACCATTTGGAATAGTCCAGCGTCAGTCTACTTAGACTCGCTGCAATATGCTGCTACCGTGGAGGGGAACGAAGCGGTACTTCGCGCGCCTCAAAGGAGCTTTCAGTCGTATGGCGCTCCGTTGCAGCCTTCATCCAGATCTCACCCAAATGCCTCACATAGTTGCATAACTCCAACTTTCTACGGTGCTGGGCCTTAGCGGCTTGCCCGAGCTGGGTTCGTAAGCCTCTGTCGCTTAGAAGGCGCTCGACCGCAGCTTTCAAAGCATCAGCGTCTCCCACCGGAACAAGAAGACCGTTGTGCTCATGTTCGAGAATATCAGGGATAGCACCAACGGGCGTCGCGACAACGGCTAGACCATGAGCAAAGGCTTCTACGATAGACATCGGCAAGTTCTCTCCCCTGGAGGGGAGAACGAGGACATCGGCTGTTTGCAGTAGTTGTTCCGTCCCTTGATCATCAACCCACCCCGGTACGGACACCTGCTCATCCAACCCGAGAGAGATGATGGATCGGCGTGTTGCTTCAACGTCGCCGTCACCAGCAAGTGTTGCTCGCCAATCTCCTGCCTTAGGCAGTCCGGATAGGGCGCGAAGCAACTCCGGGATTCCCTTATTCGCCCCCAAGCGCCCAAGAAATATAATATGCATTTTTTGATGCTCGGATCGTTGCATCGATTGCTGGCGCTTCGCGCCTGCCGTTGCATTCGGGAGAATGACGACACGGTTTTCGGCAGACGGCGTGTTTCGCCTAATCAGATCGGCCCAGATGGAGCCAAGCACGACGACCGCGGCCGCGCCTTCGAACATCTGATCGATGTACCGACGAAGTATGGGGCGCTGCGAGGACCAGAAGGTATGATAGCGCCCACTATGGAGATGAATGACGTAGGGGATGCGAAAAAGCCTACACACTAGAGCGAGTATTGATTTTCGCCAAGTGCTGCCATCAGCAGACAGATTTACGTGGGCGACATCACACTTCGAGATCATGCAGAGGAACAGGAGCTTCAGCACTGAAAACACGAAGCGAAGTGGCGCGAGCGGGGTTTGCTGACCACGGGTGATCAGAAAATGCACTGTTATGCCTTGCAGCGGGTTCCGTTCGATCTCGCCACGAACTGCATCCATGAGACGGTCGATACCCCCTTTTCCGCCTGGTCCGAGGGGCGTCATGACGATGACATGCAGGCTCCGTTGGGCGTTATCCGAAAAATTCCGCATGTCTAAGGAGAGCCTACAGAGGGGTGATCGCTGCTTTGCCCGTCATGCCTGTCTCCCTTCGATCCTATTTGTTTGATCGGAGTCCCTTCGGTCACGTTGATTTCAGCATATTGTACTGCAACGGGTTCAGGAGACGCGGACCGATAGATGCCGATCTTGAGATAGCCTCCTCTCTTATCGTTGTAGCCTAAGGGTCCTTGGTATTGGAGTTCTCGCTGACCATCGATCCATAGATTGACCAGACCGTCACCAAACGGATCGAATTTCAGTTCAAACCTAACATCATACCACCGCCCCCGCTGCAGCGGTGCGTCATCCTTCCAGAGTGTTTTGGCAGAGATGTTGCTGGTGCGAATTTCATCCGTCGATGAGCGAGCAACCACACGCATGATCTCTCCATTCACTTCGACCCCAAATGGTGGGCTGCCGCCACGCTCGCCGGAGTCGTTGCGATGGTGCACTTGGCCAAGGATCATCCAGCGGGAGGTCAAGGCAATACCGGGCTCGACCATGAACTTGTAGCTCAAAGTGTAGGTCTTACCGAACTGGATTTCCTTGCCGCTTGAGATCTCTGAACGCTCTACACTCGAGGAGTCGAAGCGCGGTCTGTCGCCGGAGCGCACCTCAAAGCGCATGGTCTTTCCGGAAGACTCAAAACTGTAAGCCGAACCGTTGTTTTGAAGCCCGGAATCGCTCGGAGTGAAATAGCTGGAATCTTCAGGTAAGAGGGACAATGACTGAGCTGCAGCGATATCTAGTCCGAGGATGAAGCTGAAAGCCACGAATGAATGCAGCCAAGCCATGCCCAATAAACGATCAGCGCACAACTGGCTGTCGGAGACGCGATAGAGCCTGTAATTTCGCTGTCGTCCTGAGAACTTCATTGCCTGGCTCCAGTCAGCCCTAAGTTTAATGAAGCGGCACAGGGTGTGGCTACATGAAATTGATACCTATTAAGGACAGAAAGATACCCTATCTGGTGACATCATTGCGATTCGAAACGGAGATTGCGCAGAGTATCCAAGATAGCAGGAACGGTGATGGATAAGTTCTAATCTTACGCATTGCGCCTTTCCACCCCGGCGAGCCCTACCTCCAAAGAGCATCTCGCTATCTACATTCTTTACTCGACAGAGCAGGCATCGTGGCCTTTAACTCAATGTAAGTAATTGCAAGAAAGTGTTGCTTTATCGATAGATAATCTAAGACGTTCCTTTCCAGAGTAGGACGCGGTCATGCCTCTGGCACCCAACAATGCAGGTTTTCGTACTCTCACAGTTAGTGATTTTGTCGCACTTACCCCGCACCTCGACGCTTGGGATAGACTGGCCTGTAAGGCGCCGCAGAAGAGCCCTACCCTTTTTCCCAGCTGGACAGATGCCTTTCTGAGGCACCGGCTTGAACCGAGGGAACGATGGTTTTGCAGTTTCGCCTACTTGGGAGATGAACTCGTAGGGGTTCTGCCAGTAATTTCTTCACCACACCCGCTCCTGGGGGAGAGCAGCCCCCTGCTTCGTGTTCCCTCAGATGAATTTACTCCTTCTGGGGACGTATTGCTGGTCCGTGACCATGCTCATGAGACCCTGCAAGGGCTTCTTGAAGAGGTCCGAAGGGAAATTCCCGGGCATCTTGGCATCAACCTAAGGGCTGTACGCAGCAGTTCGCCCCTGTGGCTGTCCCTCGAGAAGGGATTGACGGGATACATCGTCCAGAAGGGCCAGCGCTCCCACTACTCCTGTCTGGACGTGAGCGGCAGCTTTGACAGCTATCTCGCAGGCCTTGGAAAATTACGGAGCGACCTCAAGCGTTTCCGGCGCAAACTCGAAAAGCGTGGCAATGTGACAGTTGAGTTTCGGCAGGACGCAGGTGCGAACGACGATCTTTTCGGAGAGTTTCTGGCGCTCGAAGCCTCAGGTTGGAAAGGTCGCGCCGGTACCAGCATTCTCAGCGACTCCCGCGCCGTTGCTTTCTACGCCAAGCTTGCACTGAATTTCTTGGAAGAAGAGCGCTGGGAATGGCAGGCTATTCGCGTAGACGGACGCTTGGTTGCTGCAGGCATGGGCGTTCGATGCGGAGAAGCTCTGATGCTGCCAAAGTTTGCCTTTGACGAGGATTTCGCTGAATGCCGGCCAGGCAGCCTACTGACGAAAGAGATCATTGAGAATGCGTTCTCCCGACCCGATGTGTCGGAGCTCAATCCGATGAGCCGTCTCGACTGGGGCTGTCATTGGCGCATGAGCCGCGATGAGTATACCGACGTTTACCTTGTTCGGCGAAGCCCTCTGCCGATGCTGATTCAACTTCCCGCCGTCACGGCTAAATCCATATACCAGGATCGCGTGAAGCCCCGTATACCGGATATGCTCAAGAGAGCGCATGGACGGTTCAAGCGCCGAGGAGACAGAAAGCCACGCCGCGCTGCGGACACCAAGCAGGGATCGCCTGCCGTCCCCAATTACTGACGGACCGCACGATAAAGATTCGTTGCGACCTGACGCGCCGCATGGAGAGTCCGGTTCTGCTTGGTCACTCGGTCGAGGTGGCAGTAAATCCCAGGATGAATGTGATGCAGCAGCCTGGAGCGCCGCCCCAACATGAGCGTCAGGAACTCCGACGATGGGCGGTCGATGTAATCCTGGACATTCTCGAACCAGCGGGCACTGAGTCTGGAATCCTTGCAGATTTCCCGTATTTCTCGCTGCCGCTGAGCTTGGTACGAAGACATGGCCTCATTGATGGTGGGCTTGGTCCTGAGATGTGCGGCCAGGCACATTGTATCCTGAATGGCCAGCTGTGTTCCCGAGCCGATCGAGAAATGGGTTGTATGGGCCGCATCGCCCAGGAGAACCATCTTGTCGGCGAACCAGCATTCGTTCGTCACCCAGCGAAAGTTCAGCCAGGGGAGCTCGTCTTCGGGGTTGGTTTTGCAAACGAGTGAGTGTCCTGAAAGGTGTTCGCTGAATAGGCTTTCAAGCCGCCGGAGGCATGCATCCCGGCTCATGCGATTGAGTCCGGACCCTATCCAGGTTTCTGGGGAGCATTCTACAATCAGTGTGCTCATTTCTTCGTTGAAGCCGTAGGCATGGAACCATATCCAGCCGGCCTCAGTGGGCGCGAAACCGAATGTGAAGTTTCGAAAGACTTTCGTCGTCCCCAGCCAGACGTACTTGTTTTTTCCCGTGGCCACTTGGGTCCGGAACCTATGGGCGTTGAGTTGTCGAAGCCGACTGCCCGCGCCGTCTGCGAGAACAATCATGTCGGCATCAGCGAATTGCGCAGCGTTTTGGATCCTGACGTTGTATTCGATGTTCACGCCGAGGTGGAGTGCTCTCTGCGTCAATATGTTGAGGAGATCCTGCCGCTGTATGCTGAAGCCGGCTCCAGTTCCGCGCTGGGGTGGCGCTCCGTTCAGCTCAAGCACCTGATCGACCCACCTGAAGGAGCTGTCCAGAATCGCATGTGCGGATTCTGGATCGTTCCTCAATAAACCTTCAACCATCTTGTTGAAAAAGACCACGCCCCAGCCGTGAGTGACACCTGGATGGTTCTGCTCAAAAACCGTGATGTCGGCGCCAGGATCCTGCAGCTTCATCAGAATCGAGAAATAGAGTCCTGAGGGCCCTGCCCCGACGCAGGCAATTTTCATGGCATGTCCTTCGGCGAGTACAAGCTGCGGGGTAACTTGATCACTGTGCATAAGGATCTGCCGGTGTGCGGCTGGGTCCAGAAAACCGCTTGATCGAGCGCACCTTCGGAGAAGGGTATCATACCCGACACCACTTTCACCAAGAACAAGGAACTACTGCTTTCGAGACAACAGATGATGGAGAGGCTCGACTTCGGCCGCCTTCGTTGCGGATCTCTGCACACCACGGGACACAAGACATATCACTGCTCGTCTTGCTCACGTGATCATTCCATGCGCCGTGTGCCTGCTGACGTGATCCACTCAGAAAAAAGGCCACCCTTTCGGGTGGCCTAATCGAATAGAGCTTAGTGGATCTTAGATGATCACGAGGTCCGTGAACGTCAGTGTCGGCTTGTTCTCGAGGTGAGCAAACTTGATTGCCGCACCAGAGCCGGAACCATCCTTATCGTAGTACAGGTCACCGGTTGCCTTGTTGTATACGATGTAGTCGTTGCTCTGGAGTGCCTTCTCCCCGACGCAGAACCAGCTTGGCCTCAGCACCTTGTTGCTGTCGGTCAGCTTCGTGAAGATGGAATTCTCAAGATGGAGAGTATCGTAGGCCGGATCGAAGTCGACGATCGTATCGACGTTCTTCGAGCTGAGGCTGGTGTCGAACGTGATTGCGTCTCTGCCCGAGCCAGTGAAGATGAGGTCGCTTCCACCCTTCCCTGCGAGCTTGTCGTTGCCGCCCTTGCCGTCGATCTTGTCGTTGGAGGACGTGCCCGTGAGGCTGTCGCCACTGCTTGTGCCGGTCTTCGTTGCCGTTGTAACCGGCCGAGCGGAGGGAGCCGTCGTCGGCAGCTCGGGAACAGGAGCGGTCGGCAGTTCCGGAATTGGAGCAGGAGCAGGGGTGACTGGTGCAGTCGGTGGTGTGGGGGATGTCGACGTTGTCCCCTCGACCATTTGGATGTTGTCGTAGTTGACGGCCACGGTTTCGGACGAGGCCCTGCGGTAGACCCCCATCTTCAGGTAGCCGCCCTCATCGTC
>NZ_JBWBEW010000057.1:0-23021 GCF_056148915.1 Microvirga sp. jy35
AAGGACAGGCGCGTGATCTATGCCTTCGGTCACGGGCACTACGGTCTCACCCAGGCCGCTGTTACGGCCCAGATGGTCGCCGGCCTGATCGACGGCCGCACCGGTCCGGTCGATGGGAAGCCCTTTACCGCGCAGCGATTCTGAAATCATTGAATGAGTGGTAAAGAAGGTCGGATCATGTCGGCATCGTCAGTGTGACCGGATGCAGGTATAGGTGAGGGATGAAAAAGCGCGTCAGCCTCGCTCCGCTCGTCCCCCGCTTCCCGCCTGAAGTTATCAGCCATGCTGCTTGGTTGTATCTTCGATTTCCATTGAGACTTTTCTCAGCAAAGTGCGGGAGAGCCGTCTGACGCATACTTCTGATACGCTCCTGTCGAGCGGGAAGGTATTCAATAACGAAGACGAGGCGGGGGTTCACCCCCCGGTTCAAGCGAGACGCCGTAGCGCTTCTGGAAGGCAGCGGCACCCCCGCATACAGATCGCGACCGAGTTGGGATCTCCCCATCAATGCTTCGCAAGTGGCGATCTTGGCCCGTGGGGTGGCTCTCCGGTTCAGGGCAGCTCGATGAGCACTGGGGATCCTCCACCGCACGCCAATCTAGCCCTTGATATCGCGCGGCTGCGGGGCGAATTGGATGGCGCCGTATAGAATGGAACATACTCAAAAAGGTCGCTGGCATCTTCCAGAAGATACCGAAATGTGGGTTGGCTTGATCGAGCAGCATGCCTGCATCTATCCGGCGCGGCCGATTTGCTGCGTGCTCAGGGCGTCCGCCAGCGGCTGCTGCAGCTTCTATTGTTATCCTGGTCTTGCATAGATCGGCTCCAGCTTCCGGCCATCGTGCATGCCGAGGATTAATCACTCAACCCGCCCCTGCCATTCCGGAGGATGGTGAGATATTACATCGCGCGCGGATGGAGCGCATAGGCCAGAGTCAAGTTAGGCTTATTGCACTTCCAATCCGGGGGCAGCCGGTCTACCCGCTGATAAACGGATAGGACGCCTCAAACTTCTCGAACAGTCTAGTCACATCGAGCCGGCTCCGTGGCTTGCACTTCATACAGTCCACGAGGCGCTTTGGAAGGCGATAGTGCCGGAGCTTGAAGGTACGAGCGCAATGCTCGGCCATAGCTATCCTCACAAATTGAGTGAGAATGCGCCAAACGTCGACAATGCTTAGCAAGACGGCGCCCAGCCCCTTGCTCATGGTCTCCGTACCGCTCCTCAGAGAGGCAAGGCACTCCGATGCGTTGCGCGGCTTCAAGGGCAGTCAGACGTCGGGTCACTTGCACCAATCCTCGATGATCCGGCCATAGGCCTCAACCGCTTGGTCGATGCGTGAGACGAGGCAGTACTCGTCCGTCTGGTGCGCCATGGCCGCTTCTCCGGGCCCGAGAATGACTGTTGGCAGGTTGCCCATGGCCGGGGTCAGCGCCGATGCGTCAGTGAAGTAGGTCGCCCCCTGCGGCACCGGCATCTCCCCAAGGAGCGGCGCCATGATCTCAAGGACCCGCTGGATCCATGGATCGGCGGGATCAGTCCATACGGCCGGCACGTCGATGATCGGTGAGATCTCCATTTCGTCGCCTAGAAAGCTCCCGACCATCTCACACACTGAGGCATGCGCTTGGCCCGGCACAGTGCGGATATCGAGGCTCACTTCAGCATGGTCGGGAACCGAGTTGGTGTTCAATCCGCCATGGAAGGTACCGATGTTCAACGTCGGCCCGCCCAATATCGCGTGCCGCTGCACATTGAAGTCAAAGTCCGTCAGCCTCATGACCGCATGCGCTGCCTTGATGACGGCGTTGTCCCCCTTCTCCGGCATGGAGCCGTGCGCGGTCACGCCCCGTGCGACTGCTTTCAACCACAGAGCTCCTTTATGGCCGATGAGCGGGGTGTTGGAGGTTGGCTCGGCGACAATCAGGGCACCGGCCGCGCCCAGGAGCCCCCTCTGCCGGCACAGGTGGTAGGCTCCTTCCGAACCGGTCTCCTCACCGGCGGTGATGATCAGCACGGCACCGGGGCCCTTCTCCAGCGCAGCACGGTGAGCGATGCAGGCTTCGACAAAGGCGGCAACGCCGCCCTTCATGTCGCTGGAGCCGCGGCCATACACCCGATCGCCGTCGATATCGCCGCCGAACGGGTCGACCGTCCATGGCTGCAACCCAAGCGGCACCGTGTCCAGATGGCCGGTGAAGGCAAGCGGTAAGACATCACGGCCGCCGAGGCGCGCAATCAGGTTCGTGCGTCCGTCCCCGAACGGGGTTGCCGTGACGGCAAAGCCATTCTCCTCCAGACGCTTGGCCATGAGGGCTGCACACTGAGCCTCATTGCCGGGAGGGTTGATGGTGTTCTGACGGATCAGCACCTGGGTAAGTGCGACAGCGGGTGAGTTGATCATTGACCTCACTTTCTGAGGAGTCTTGCAAGGACCAGATCACCGGCGGGCGGCTGATCCTGAAGGGGCACGGACGGGATGCAAACTGCGTGTCGGTTGCGGTGCCAGAGGCACTTGGCCCGGGCGTAGGGCCAGATCCTGTCCCTGCAGATCCAGCCCGCTGGCGCTCACCACGGGTTCCTGCATCAGCCAAGTGAAAGCTGACGTGGTCATGAGGTCACCAAGAGCGATGTCGACTTGCACCTCAACACATGGTCGCCTGTCACAATCTAGCCATGCAACTCAGAGAAACTCTCCTTGGCGGAAGGAGCCGATATGCCGCTTCATTCCCGCTATTCTGTTCGGATGGTTGTTGCTTGATTCTCTCAGGGTCCAAGACACTCCTCCCCTCTAATGCGGATTGCTTTCGGCTCCTGTGCCGATGAGGAGAAGCCGCAGCCGATCTGGGATGCAGTCGTGGCTTACCAGCCCCAGATCCTCCTGTTTGCTGGGGACAACGTCGATGGCGATGTCCGCCACGGACGCGATGTGCCCGATGCGGAACTTATTGAGAGCCTGCAAGAGTCATATGCCCAAGCGGCTCAGGTGTCAGGGATGGCGCAGCTCAGGAGCACCATCCCGCCACCTGGGATAGTCACGAGCACCTCCTCGGTGTCGGCCGACGAGCCGTCAGGGAGGCTCTCAACGAGCTTGAGGGCTAAGGCCTGCTCCTCAAGCGGCAGGAGCTCGGCACGTTTGTGCAAGAGGTGGGCGCGAAATCCGCATGCCTGAAGTCGCTCACCAACCGGACGAGCCTATGCTGGCCTGATGAGTGGAGACCCGAGCGACCTAGAGCGATATCGACCAGACGAGGCCATCACCTGCCACATCGACCCGGTTGTTGTTGATCAGCAGGCGCAAGTCGATCAAAGGGTGCCGGGCCCGGAACTCATCCTGATGCTGGAGCAGCCATCCGTTCGCGAAAGTGCTGTTGCATCCGACCGTGACGACCTCCGAAATTTTGCCATGCTCCAGCCGATCGAGCGTCGAGCCGATCCGCTCGAACGCCTCGGTGAGCACGGGCACGAGCACCAGCCCCTCGTCCGTCAAGGCGAGCCCGCGGGGCAGCCTGCGAAAGGGCGTGATGCCCAGCATCTCCTCAAGGCCCTTCACCTGGTGGCTGACCGCAGCCTGCGTTACGCGCAACTCCAGCCCGGCCCGGGTGAAGCTGAGATGCCGGGCCGAGGCTTCGAAGGCTCGCAGGGCGTTGAGGGGGAGATGCGGGCGGGCCATGCTCAAGACCTAGTTTTTCTAATGGCTCTGGCGAGAATTCCTCGTTTGTGGGAATCCAGTCCATCGGTCAAGGTCCGTCAGTCAACGGAGGAAAGGCGCCATGATCACACGCAGACAGTTTGGATATCTCGCAGCCGCTTCCCTGTTCTTTGCCCCGTGGGCCCGTGCCGCCGAGGGTGGAAGCCACGACCGCCTTGCGCAGGTCGTGACTGAGGCGATCCGGCCTGTCATGGAAGAGTACAACGTGCCCGGCATAGCCGTGGCGGTCACGGTCCAGGGCCAGCGCTCCTACTTCAACTATGGGGTCGCATCGAAGGAGAGTGGGCAGAAGGTCACTGAGGACACACTGTTCGAGGTCGGCTCAATCAGCAAGACCTTCACCGCAACCCTGGCATCCTATGCGCAGGTGACGGGCGCCCTGTCCTTTTCCGACAAGGCGAGCCGTTACATGCCCGCTCTCGCGGGCAGTAGCTTCGACGAGATCAGCCTTCTCGATCTCGGGACCTATGCGGCGGGCGGCCTGCCCTTGCAGTTTCCTGACAATGTCACCGATCAGGACACGATGATCGCCTACTACCGGAACTGGCGCCCGGCCTATTCCGTCGGCACCCATCGGCAATACTCGAACCCGAGCATCGGCCTGTTCGGCCATCTTGCCGCCAGGAGCATGGGCAAGCCCTTCGACGACCTGATGGAGCACATGCTCTTTCCGGCGCTCGGCCTGAAACGCACTTACATCCGGGTGCTCCAGGACCGGATGGGCGACTACGCCTACGGTTATTCTAAGGATGGCAAGCCCATCCGGGTGTCGCCGGGCATCTGGGACTCGGAAGCGTATGGTGTGAAGACGACGTCGGCTGACCTCATCCGCTTCGCGGAGGCGAACATGAACGCCTCAACCTTGGACGAGACGATGCAGCGCGCGATCAGGGCGACGCATACTGGATACTACAGGGTCGGCGACATGATGCAGGGCCTGGGATGGGAGATGTTCGCCTATCCGACTGATCTCGACCGACTGCTCGCAGGCAATGCCGTCCAAGTGATGTTCAAGCCCAACGAAGTGACGAGGTTTGACCAGCCATTATCTCCTCGGAAAGACGTGCTGATCAACAAGACCGGGTCGACGAACGGGTTCGGTGCCTATGTGGCCTTTGTGCCCGCCAAGGGCATCGGTGTCGTGATGCTGGCGAACAGGAACTTTCCCATCCCGGCCCGGGTGAAGGCCGCCCACCGGATCCTGACCGCGCTGGACAGCCAGCTCGGCACGATAGAGCCATAGATCACTGCCCGGTGCGCCCATGGACACCGTTAGGAATATGACTCCGCAGAGACGGACATCCGCCGTTAGCCCCGCGCAACTACCCGCGGGTCAAGACTAAGGCTCCATACCTTGAATTAGTGCCCAGAACGCGGTATCTAATCCCAATGTCGTTGATGCAGAACATTGCTGCCCCCAATGTTCCGTGCGCCGGTTGCCCGGCGGGCGCACTCCCTACTGGCGTCTCCGGATAGCAGCGGGATTCGGCTCGGCCGTCCTCTCTCGCCCGGAGACGATGCACCAAGCGGCCTTCCTGACATCAAAGACAGTTTCAGTCATGCTCGCATCCTCTCGAGATCGGCGGGAAGGCTCCATAACCGCCTCCCGTCGTGGAGTCATCTTCGCCCTGCTGATGCTCTGCGCGGTCCTGTCCCTGGCAGGAACCGACCTCATCCTGCCGGCGATCTTTGCGACAGGCGAGGCCACCTCTCAGCTCGTGTTGGCCTCCTACGTCGCCGGCACAGCCATAGGACTCCTGCTCTTCGGGGAGTTGGCAGATCGCCTGACCCCGCGAACCCTGGTTGTATCCTCGCTCGTTGTGTTTGCGATCGCATCGGTGGCTTGCGCCCAGTCACCGAGTATCTGGACCTTGATCGTGCTGCGCTTTGTTCAGGGGACCGCATCGGCGGCCGCACCCGTCTTCGGGCCCGCCATCATCAGACAGATCTTCAGCGAGAAGGCTGGTGTTCGTGCCATTGGCTTTCTCGGCAGCGTCGAGTCCCTCGTTCCTGCCCTGGCGCCTATTCTCGGCGTCTTTCTCCTCGCCAGGTTCGGGTGGCAAAGCTCGTTCGAGCTTGTTGGAGTTGTGGCGATCGCCGCGGCGGCGCTGATATTCGTGCTGGGGCTGCCGCGTCAGCCGAAAGCGACGGGTGCACACGGCAGCTACCGTGCGCTCCTCATGGACCCGGTGTTCATGCGGTATGCACTGTCACAGGCCATGACATTGGCCGGCTTGGTCGTCTTTGTCTTCGGCGCCCCGGCCGTGATCGTGGGGACCATGGGCGGCACCCTGGATGATTTCATTGCCATGCAGGTGTGCGGCGTCCTCGGCTTCATCGTTGCGGCCAATCTGACCTCTCGCTGCGCCGAGCGCTGGTGCACCGAGCGCATCATCTTCTTCGGGACGGCCATGGCTCTGGCAAGCGCCGTAACGATCCTGGCCTATGCCCTCGCCGGCGGGAGCGACAGTGCACTGCTTCCAGCATTGTTCCTCCCGATGAACGTTGGCCTGGGACTTCGTGGCCCGCTCGGGTTCTATCGCGGGATCGTTGCATCCGGCACCAACAGCGCCCGTGGTTCGGCCCTGATCGTCTTCTTCATCCTGGCCGCGACCAGTCTGGGCACAATGGTCGCCGCGCCTTTCGTCAACCAGGGTTTGTGGGCCCTCGGCGCGGTGACCTGCGGGATCCATGCCTTGTCCGTCGGCTTGCTTGTGCTGCTGCCCAGAATGCCTGTGGCGAGCTCACAACATCATGATCCAACAGGGTATGTCTAACACAGGAGATCGGCTTGAAGCAGAGTATCGCGCATATTGCTCTCGTGGTTCGCGACTACGATGAGGCTATCGACTTTTACGTCAACAAGCTCCGGTTTGAGCTGCTCGAGGACACGTACCAGCCGGAGCAGGACAAGCGTTGGGTTGTCGTTCGCCCCCAAGGCGATGGAACGACGTCATTGCTTCTGGCACGCGCCTCCACTCCCCACCAGGAGACATTCATCGGCAACCAGGCGGGGGGCGCGTCTTCCTGTTCCTTCGCACCGATGACTTTCAAATGGATTACGCTGGGATGGTTGAGCAGGGCATCAGGTTCGTTCGCGAGCCAAAGCAGGCTCCGTACGGCATCGTCGCCGTGTTCGAGGATCTGTACGGCAATCTGTGGGATCTTGTTCCATTCACAGACGGTCGGGACTGAGCACCCAGCAGATCGGGCTGCCAATAGAACGTGAACGGGTGGCCTCGCGGAGGCCACCCGAAGGGAACCAAGGATTGTCAGGTTCTGCTGATCGCAGGGCCCCCATCGGCCACCAGAGCGCTGCCCGTGACGAAGGCCGAGGCGTCGGATGCCAGGAAGAGCACGGCCCTCGCGATCTCATCGGGGGTCGCAAGGCGCTTCAGCGCATGAAGGTCCTTGACGAAGGCGACGAGCTCCGGCGTGGCGTCGGGACTGTTGGCCACGTTGGATGGCGTGTCGGTCCCGCCCGGGATGACGGTGTTCACCCGGACGTTCCTCGAGCCGTACTCGGCCGCAAGCACCTGGGTCAGGCCGATCAGACCCGCCTTGCTCGCGGCATACGCGCTCATGCCAGGCATGCCGGCCGTGTGGCCCACGAAGGTCGAGGTGAAGACGATCGAGCCGCCACCCCGGTCGACCATGGCCGGCACCTGGTACTTGGCCCCGAGAAAGGCGCTGGTCAGGTTGGTGTCGATGGCCTCCCGCCAGCCGTCCAATGAGAGGCCCGATACGGGACCCATCTCGCCCACCCCGCCGGCGTTGTTGAAGGCGATGTCCGGCCCGCCGAAGCCGCAAACCGCCGTGTCGACGAGCGTGCGGGCGAGGGTCTCGTCCCGGACGTCGCCGGCAAGGGCAACGGCCTTTCCGCTGGTTGAGAGGATTTCCTGAACGAGATCGCTCAGCGCTCCCTCACGACGAGCCGTCCCCACGACGCTCGCGCCTCCCGGGCGAACAGTTTGGCCGTGGCGTAGCCGATGCCGGAGCTCGCACCAGTGACGATGACGACCTTTCCTTGAAGCATACCCATGTTTTTGATCTCACTGTTGTTGCATGAGACCTCGGTCATGGGGGCAGTCGCCTTGCTCCTGCACTCCGAAACTTGCGGCAGAATTCGGGTGTCGGTCCCTCGGGATTTGTTGATTGAATTCGACAGCAAGCGACGGAGTGTCGGCTCCGTCCGCCGATCCTAGTCTGGGTACTCAACGAACGGAGCACAGGGCCATGTTGAAAGTCATGCCGGATGGCGATACCTGCTGGGCCGCCCTCGAGACCCGGCCGCGGACGGAACCTTCGTCTATGCCGTCCGCACCACCGGGATCTATTGCCGCCCCTCGTGTCTGGCCCGCCGGCCCCGCACCGAGAACGTCACCTTTTATCCGACGTGCGAGGCGGCAGAACGAGCGGGATTCCGGCCCTGTCTGCGCTGCCGGCCGAACGGCCCGTCACAGCAGGAGTAGGACACGCGGGCGGTTGTCGCGGCGTGCCGCTTGATCGATGAAGCCGAGAGCCTGCCGTCACTCGCTGACCTGGCCGAGTCCATGGGATTGAGCCCGTATCACTTCCACCGCGTCTTCAAGTCGGTCACGGGACTCACGCCGAGGGCCTATGCTGCGGCGCACCGCGCGAAAATCCTCCGCGAGACACTTCCTGCCGCCGATATGGTGACGCCCGCCATTTACGAGTCCGGGTTCAACTCGAGTGGACGGTTTTACGCCACGGTCCCGGAGGTTCTCGGTATGGCCCCGACGAGCTACCGGCGGGGAGGCTCACGGACACAGATTCACTTCGCCGTGGGAGAATGCTCGCTGGGATCGATCATCGTCGGCGCTACCGAGAAGGGGATCTGCGCGATCCTTCTCGGCGATGATCCCGAGGCCTTGACACGGGATCTTCGAGACCGCTTCCCGCGCGCCGACCTCGTTGGCGGTGATGCCGGCTTCGAGAGGATCGTCGCGGCGGTGGTGGGGCTCGTGGAACAGCCGAAGGCGGGGCTCGACCTCCGGGGAACGGCGTTCCAGCAGCGGGTGTGGCAGACGCTGCGCGAGATCGGCGTCGGACGCACCGCCACTTATACCGAGATCGCTGCCCGGATCGGCCAGCCGACGGCAGTGAGGGCGGTCGCGCAGGCCTGCGCCGCGAACCCGCTCGCGGTTGCGATCCCCTGCCATCGCGTCGTGCGGGCCGACGGTGACCTTTCCGGCTACCGCTGGGGCGTTGAGCGCAAGCGCGAACTTCTGAAGCGAGAGACGGCAGCATGACGGCAGGGCACACAACCGCTCACGACTGGCCGGTGATCATCGATCACCTCAGCGACAACGGCTGGGCGCCGATCCGCGGACTAATCCCCAGGGAAGCGTGCGAGTGCCGTTGTAGGACTAGACAGAGTTGCAGCTTCAAGGGTTCGTAAAACCTCAGTCCCAATGTTCATGCTGCCCTTGTAAAAGGACAGTCTAATTGACCTTCTATGCTCCAAGCCTCTTTGATTGACCCCTTGGATCTCGCGCGATGGTCGTCCCAATGTCTTGCTGCGATCTATACGGATCAGCACCACTTCTCATGTCGAATCACGATCCATCGCTGGGCGTGCTGCTGGGGTTGGATGAAACGGCAGTCAATTGCGCTAATGCTTTGCGGAACACCTGAGCGGCAGGTCCAAGCGGCTCATCCAGGCGGTGGGCGATATACGCCTCGGAGGACACCTGCCCCTTCCGGCCGAGCGCCGTTGTGGCCACGCGCACTAAGCTCCCTTCACTCAGATCACGCTGCACCTGCCAGAATGGCAGGCGCCCCCATCCCAAGCCTGCCAGGATCATGGCATGCTTGGTGTCCTGGCTGCTGACACGACAGGTCTGGGGTGACAGAACACCGAAACTACGCCCTTCCGACAGGGGTGTGGGATCGCCCAAGACAATCTGAAGATGATCGGCAAGATCGGGCAGGCTAATATCCTCACTCTTTGAGCGCAGGCCTAGCGGATGCACCGGTGAGACCACAGCAACCTGTTCTATGGAGGAGATTGCTTCGAGTGCAATCCGCGGATCACGGAAGTCCTCGCCTACGACAATAGCCAGCGCGCTGCGCTTCTCGATCAGCGACGTGATCGGCCCGCCCAGAGGCTCGACCGCCAGCCGGATCGACACTGAGGGATAGGTCACGCGCATCTCCGTCAATGCCGCCCCGACGGCTGCGATCGGAAACAGGGTGTCAACCGTGAGCGACAACTCGAGTTCAACACCCTCACCGAGATCATGGGCTCGTGCCCGCATGGCATCGACCCTGAGAAGAATGTCACGGGCGTTGGCCAGCAGCGCCTGCCCCTCGGGCGTCAGTACCGGCCGATGCCCACTCCGGTCGAACAAAGCCACCCTGAGTTCAGCCTCCAGATTGGCAATGGCGTGGCTGACCGCGGACTGGACCCGGGACAGCCGCGCAGCCCCCGAGCGGAAGCTTCCGCTGTCCGCCACCGTCACGAAGGTTCGCAGTTGATCTAGGGTCAGCACATCCAGCATGATCTATCCCATCGATCAAACCCATCGATCTTATCTAACTCCCACATATCAAGCATAGGCGTATGCTCCCTGCAACTCACTTCAAGAAGCGGCAGAGGAAGAGCGACGACGAAGGTGCTGGTGCTGTACTACTCGTCCTACGGCCACATCGAGACGATGGCCCAAGCGGTTGCCCAAGGTGCTCGGGATGCGGGAGCCGTAGCGGTGATCAAGCGCGTGCCGGAACTTGTTCCCGACCACAGCGCCCAGAAGGCGGGATACAAGCGCGATCAGGCGGCTGAGATCGCAACCGTTGCTGAATTGCCCGACTACGATGCGATCGTCTTTGGCACGCCCACGCGCTTTGGCAACATGGCCTCGCAGATGAAGAACTTCCTCGACCAGTGCGGAGGCCTCTGGTTCGAGGACAAGCTGGTCGGCAAGGTCGGCGGCGTCTTTACCTCCACCGGCAGCCAGCATGGCGGCCAGGAAAGCACGATTCTCTCCGTCCATACGGTTCTGTTCCACCTCGGCATGGTGGTAGTCGGGCTGCCGTACACCTTCAAAGGCCAGGGCCGGATGGACGAGATCACCGGCTGTTCCCCCTACGGCGCCTCAACGTTGGCCGATGATGGCCAAGGCGGAGATCGCCAGCCCAGCGCCAACGAACTGGAAGGAGCAAGCTTTCAGGGCTATCACGTCGCCAAGATCGCTCGAGTTCTGGC
The DNA here is from genome assembly GCF_056148915.1 of Microvirga sp. jy35. NCBI lineage: Bacteria > Pseudomonadati > Pseudomonadota > Alphaproteobacteria > Hyphomicrobiales > Methylobacteriaceae > Microvirga > Microvirga sp. jy35. Next base: position 10,942 of record NZ_JBWBEW010000057.1, read on the forward strand.
CGCTGCGCGCCTGAAAGAGGCGGCGTGATGATCACAGCAGCGTACGCAGCGATCCCGCGCCACACCCACTGGGGCGTTGTCAGTGTGGTGGTGGGGTCTGGCATCGTCACCGCAATGCAGGTCGGCAAGGCGGCCATTGCCACGCCCCTGTTGCAGACAGACCTGAGCCTTGATCTCGCGGCTGCCGGTTGGCTGACCTCGATCTTTGCTGTCCTTGGTCTCGTGGGCGGGATTCCCGCCGGCACGCTCGTCGCTCGCGCTGGGGATCGCTGGATGCTGATCCTCGGTCTCGGTGTGATCGCTCTGGGTACGGTCATCGGCGCAACAGCGCCAGGGTTCCCCGTGCTTCTGGCCTCGCCGGTCTTGGAAGGTTTCGGCTTTCTTCTGGTCACCGTAGCCGGTCCTTCCATCCTCCATCGGGTGGTGCAGCCCGGGCAGCGCGACCTCGCCTTTGCCCTGTGGAGTTGTTTCATGCCGGCCGGCATGGCGCTTGCCATGCTCGCGGGCCCGCTGTTCAGCGACTGGCGCACGCTCTGGTGGGGCAATGCGGGTATGGCGGCAGCAGCCATCGTGGCAGGGTTGACGATTGTCCCGGCTGCACCAGAACGCGTGTCAGTCTCCTGGAGGAGCGCGGCGTCCGATGCGCTGCGGGTGCTGACAAGCAGGGAGCCCGTTCTCCTGGCGGTGTGTTTTGCCTGCTACAACCTAATGTTCTTTGCCCTGTTCAGCTTTCTCCCGGTGCTGCTGATGGAGCAGATGGAGATCGCGCATGGTACCGCCGGACTGCTCAGTTCCGTTGCCACCGGCGCGAACATCATCGGCAATCTCGCGGCGGGCTACCTGCTGGCGCGTGGCACCAGTCGCTCTGTGCTCCTCTCCGGGGCGTACCTCAGCATGGGTCTCACCGGGATCGGAATCTTCCTGCAGGTTTTTGGCGGTACGCCAACTCTCGCTCTCTGCATTCTGTTCTCCGGAGTTGGCGGCTTGATCCCAGCCACTCTGATCTCATCAGCCCCACTCGTGGCGCCCTCCGCTGCGCTCGCCCCTGTGGTCATCGGGCTTGTCATGCAAGGCAGCAATCTCGGCCAGGTGATCGGTCCTGTCACAATCGGTGGTACAATCGCGTCTTACGGGTGGAAAGCGGCAGCCGGGATCATCCTGATCTCCTGTTTGATTGCCACCATAGCCGTGCTGGTCGTCAGCTTCAGTGACGAGCTGACCCCATAAGAGTGCCTCAGAGGGAGCCAATCGATAGAGCGTCTGTTTGATCATCTCTATGCCATTGGGGCGGAGGCCAAAATGAATCCTAGTCTGCTAAAATTCGACGAAATGATCTTGTTCCGCAACACAATGCGGATCACGAAAGGCCATCTTCACGCGTTCAAGCGAGCCATTATCGATGCGGTTGAATTCGTGGAGGAAAACGGCCCGCAGTTGATGGTACAGACCTTCATCGACGAGCACCGCATGCTCGCGGTCAGCTATCAGCTCTATCCGGACTCCAAGGCTGTCCTCGAGCACTGGCGGCTCGCCGATCCATACATCGCCAAGGTCATGGAATATTGTGTGGTTGCGGAATTCCAGATTCACGGCGACCCAAGCGCGGCGGTACTGGAACGGATGCGCCCAATGCTCGATGACGGTCGGGCAACCCTGACGCCGCGCCTTGCAGGCTTTCTTCGGCTGTAGGGCATCGTCAACAGGCTGTAGATGACCACACTTTCCGGACGATGGGCATAGACCTCCCGGACGGCCGCGAAGGTGGCCACCATGACTACCGAACGACCAAAGGCTTGCAAGAAGCGAAGCGCGACAAAGGGTATTGCGACCAATGACGTTGCCAGACCAAACGATGTTGCTGCGAATAGGATCGCGCCTCCGATAAGAGCGGGCCGCCGTCCGATGCGGTCGGAGATCGGTCAGAAGATGATCTCGCCCAGGCCGAGCATTACCATGTAGAGGCTCAACGTGAGCTGGACGATGGCCGGACAAGTACCGAGAATGCCGGGCATAGCCGGAACGATGGGACCACTTATTCCGGTAACTATCAAACACCAGTTTTGATAGTTACCTATGGGAGATGGAGATGACCCTTAACCGCCTTACTGCTAGCCTAGCGGCTGCTGGCTTCGTGGCTTCGGCGCTCGTTGCCGCGCCGGTTCATGCCGACCCCACACAAGTGCGCTATCGCACCCAAGCCATCGACAACATTGAGATCTTCTACCGCGAGGCTGGCTCACCCGATGCGCCGGCCGCCCTGCTTCTCCATGGCTTTCCCACGTCCTCGCACATGTTCCGCGATCTCATTCCTCGACTGGCGCAGCGCTATCATGTCGTTGCCCCTGATCATCCGGGCTACGGGTTCAGCAGCGCGCCTTCTCCTGCTGCCTTCTCCTACACTTTCGACCATTTGGCCGACATTATGAGCCGCTTCACGCAGGCAATTGGGCTCGAACGCTACGCACTCTACATGCAGGATTTCGGCGGCCCTGTCGGTTTTCATATGGCTGTCCAGCACTCCGAGCGCATAAGCGCGCTCATTGTCCAGAACGCCAATGCATATGAGGAGGGGTTGTCGCCGGCCATGGACGCCGCTCGACCGGCCTGAGAGCAGCGCACACCGGAGACCGAGAGGACACTGTGTGGTTTCCTGACACTGGACACAACCCGGTTTCAGTACCTGCATGGTGCGCGGGATCCGAGCCGGATTAGCCCGGATGCCTGGCTGCACGCCCAGGCGGGGCTCGAGCGTCCAAGCAATGACGAGATCCAGCTCGCGCTCCTGCATGACTACGGGCCAAATCCCAAGCAGTATCCGCTGTGGTAGGCCTATTTGCGTGAGCACCGGCCACCGACCCTCGTCGTTTGAGGCAAAAATGATCCGTTCGTCACGGTTGCTGGCGCACGGGCCTATGAGCGTGATGTGTCGGACAGCGAGATCCACCTGCTCGAGACGGGCCACTTCGCGCTGGAAGAAGACGCCTCAACGATTGCTAGCCTCATGCTCGACTTCCTCGACCGCAAGCTTCCTAATCGCTGAGGGGCGCGTCCATTCGCCAGCATTCTGCTCAGGGCTGACTTTTAGCTTTGCGCTTACACGGAAATTTCGCAGAACGGGGCGTTATGGAATGTAGCGCCACGCGATGGTCCGCTCCGGGTCAAACTGAGTAGTAGCGGATGTCGGTGCGAAGGTCCGCTTACCTTGCAACTGCGGTCTCTAAGCCTACTTCGGCTACGTGCCGATACTGTTGAAAAAGTCCGCAACTGCCGATTCTGGCGTGGTCAGCATACAGGATGCTGGGCCTAGTTTGGCGCGCTAATACAACTAATAGATCGGCGAAGCAGCGCTCGGGAGTTTTTCAACAAAATCTGCCATGAGCCGACATCCCTCGGTCAGTCGGTGAATGCCCAGGTCCTCGGATCGAGCACGTCTGGGGACGGCAGCGTTCCTAGGGCCATCAACGAACGCCGGTAGGATGCCGCCTAGCAGCCGTTGCTTGCCAAATGCACCATAACCAATCTGGCATGCAGCCCGACTTCGCAATTGTGGTCGAGGTTTGGGCTACCATGATAATTGTCGGTTTGACCGCACAATCGAAGATCGGCCCGAGCGTCTGTCCAACCTATGGAAATCGCGTCTGGACGCGCTCCGGCTGCCGATGCCCCTTGATTTGTTCGGCTCGATCAAATGACTTGGCAGTTGGATTGAACGCCTCTCGCGCGATGACCAGAGTTAGAGCAACATCATGACATCTCTCGACGAAACAGACCGCCAGATCCTCGCGATCCTGGCACGTTCCGGTCGCGAACCCTTGAAGCAACTGGCAAGAGCCGTCGGCCTGTCCCGCAGCACCTTGACGGCTCGTCTTCGGCGTCTGGAGCGGGAGGGATTCATTCAGGGCTATTGCGCCATCCTGTCCGACAGCGTCTCGCCGAGGCCGAACCAGGCCGTCCTGCTCGTGAAGCTCGACAGGACGCCCGCCTACGGCGTCGTCGATGCCATCAGGCAGATCGACGAGGTCATCCAATGCCGGTCCGTGGCCGGCGACATCGACCTTGTCCTGGATATTGCCGCCGACGCGGTCGAGACCCTAAACAGGGTTCGGGATCGGGTTTCGACCATGTCCGGGGTCGCCGACGTGCGGACCCACATGGTCCTGGCCACCAACTTCAGAACCGTATTCTCCTGAGACACGGGCCCCCACCTCGTGACGTTGCCGCCCCTACAGGCGGCAGGGATCCTCCCTGAGCACCGTTGCAAGTCGATGCAGGAGATGGGACGCGTCCTCCTGGGTAAAGCAGAGAGGAGGCCTGATCTTCAGCACGTTGTCGAATGGGCCATCGGTCCCGATCAGGATCCGGTGCTCGCGAAGGCGGTTCACGATGTACGAGGCTTCCTTTTGCGCAGGCTCCAGGGTGTCGTGATTCCGGACCAGCTCCACGCCGATGAACAGCCCCGACCCTCTGACGTCGCCGATGATCGCGCTCTCGTCCTGAAGCCCCCGCAGCCCATCCAGCATGAACGTGCCGACGTCCAGGGACTGTGCCTGGAGGCCCTCGTCGTCGACGACGCGAAGGACCTCGCGGCCGATCACGCAAGCAAGCGTACTTCCGCCGAAGGTGCTGAAGAATTCCATCCCGTTCGCGAACGAGGCCGCAATCGCCGGGGTCGTGATCACGGCGCCGATCGGATGCCCATTTCCGATCGGCTTGCCGAGGACGACGATGTCGGGCACGACGCCTTGCGTCTCGAAACCCCATTGGTGGGTGCCGATGCGGCCGAGTCCGGTCTGCACCTCGTCGGCGATGCACACGCCCCCCGCTGACCGGACGGCCTCGTAGGCATGGCGGTAGTAGCCCGGCGGCGGGATGAGCTGGCCGCCGACGCTCGGGAAGATTTCGCAGATGAAGGCTGCGACCCTCCGGTCACGCGCGTGGATCCGTTCGACGGCGGCGCGCACGTGATCGGCGTATTTGCGCCCGGCCTCCGGATCGCTTCCCTTGTACGAACCCCGGTAGGGATCGGCGACAGGCACGACCTCAACCCAGTCCGGCGCGCCCCGTCCCCCGGGACCGTCGAACTTGTACGGACTGATATCGATCGCCGTGTTGGTGTTGCCGTGATAGCCGGCCTCCATGACGATCGTGTCAATGGCCCCGGTGTGGGCCCGCGCAAGCCGCAGGGCGAGTTCGTTCGCCTCGCTTCCCGAGTTCACGAAAAAGCAGACGCTCAGCTCATCCGGGAGCCGCGACGTCAGCGCCTCCGCATACGCGACCTGCGCCGGGTGGAGATACCGCGTGTTGGTATTTAGCAGTCGGTTCTGCCGCTCTGCCGCGGTGACGATCCGCGGGTGGCAGTGACCCACATGCGGCACGTTGTTGTACCCGTCGAGGTAGGTCCGGCCATGCTGGTCGAACAGGAACTGTCGATATCCACGAAGCAAGGTGAGCGGCGCGCGATAGGAGAGCTTCAGGTTTCCCGCGAAGCGCTTTTTGCGCTGGGGCAGGATCTCGCCGGAGTCGATGGTGACGGCGGCGGTCGCCTCGTCGGCCAGGTTCAGGAGGGCCGCCCCGTTCGGGAACAGCTCCATCCATCCGGCGGACTCGTCGGGATCAGCGACGCCTGGCCAATCCGCGCCGCGACCCAGCGTGGTCAGGCCGAGCTGGAAATGGACGTGAGGGGTCCAGCCGCCGTTCTCCGCCCGGTCGCCGATGAGGGCGATGACCTCCCCGGCGACCACGGCCTGTCCAGGGGAAAGCCGCGCAGCGACGTCCGCGGCCAGGTGACCGTAGAGCGTGTAGAACCTGTCGCCCTCCGGTGTCGCGTGCTCCAGGACCGCGACGCCGCCGTAGTCGAGCGGCGCGGTCCGCAGTTCTACGGCGTGGACGATCCCGTCCAAGGGTGCTCGGACTTCCGTGCCGGCGTCGATGAACACATCGACGGCGATGTGAACGGAGCGCCTGTGGGATCCTGCATAGGGAGTCTTCCTGAACTCGGGCCCGGTATAGATGAGACGCGGCTCGCCATATCGGCCGAGTCCTGCCTCCGCGCCCCTCATCGCTTCCGCGACTGCATCGTCCAGGTCGTCGGGATCGAGCGCGAACGGGTTGCGCGGCGATGCGGGGCTGGCGACGCTCAGGTCGATGACCGGAATCCCGTCCAGGCTCCGCCCGAACATCGGCGCGAACCGGCCCCGTCGGCTTGCGATCCAGCCCATCACGGCGTCGGCACGGGGATGTCCGGCGCGCCCGCACGAGACGCGAAGGCATGACAGGACCCAATCGCGCGGAAGGCCTGAGCTCGTCTCCAGGAAGTTCCAGGCCGGTTGCTCGGACACCGTGACATAGGGGTCGTCGGGCTTCTCCCGCTTGACGATGGCGGAGTTCGTAACGCTCACGGCAAGTCGCGTCAGGACGAGAGGATAGATCAAGGCGAGTTCTTCATCGCTCAGCGGCCGGACGCTGTCGTACCCGGCGACGAGCGCCGCAAGGGCCGCAATGGGCCGCTCCTGGCCGAGAACCGCGTAAGCTCCGGCGATCGCGAGTTCCGCAACCGCCGGGCCATCGATCATGTCGCCGAAGTCGATGATGCCCGAGAGCCGCGGCTCTCCCGTGCCCGCATCCACGAGCATGTTGTAGTCGTTGATGTCGTTGTGGATCGCGGTGCTGGGAAGCGCGGTCAGGCGCCCCAGCAGGCAGCCTTCGAATTCGGCGACGATCCGTTCGACGATCGCCCGCCTGTCGGCACCGTCGATCAGGCCGATCGAACCGCGGATCCATCCCGATCGGCGGAGATCCCATTTGATCTCCCGTCCGAGAGCAGGATGGGCGAAGCCCTCAAGAGCCCGATCCATGGCCGCCAGGGTCGCGCCGATCTCGCGCAGCAGCGACAGGGGCTGCGGGTTGGTTTGCGCGTAGACCCGGCCGGGAAGGCTCGTGATGAGCCAGACCAGCCGTTCCCGACCGTCCCAATCGGGAGCGGACACGAACAGAGAACCATCCCGTGGCCTCACGACGCGAGGCACAACCACCTCCGGACCGTGCTGCGCGACGTGGTTGAGCGCCTGGCATTGCACCTCGATGAGCGAGCTCTCGCATCCGAGCCGCATCACCTTCAGGACATGGGTTCTCCCTCCGTCCTGATGCACGGCGAAATTCAAGTCGTATTCCCCGTCCAGGGGAGTGAGGGAGGCCCGGATGCCATAATGCTCCAGGAGCACATTCGCCCACCACGTTGCGCTGTCCGCCTGGACGGGACACATCGACGATGCCTCCGGCATGTTCATTTCCTTCTTTGCGATCCTGCTCGCAGGTCCGACATCCCCGGCGGCGCGGGCCGAGTTCTCAGATGCGACATGGTCGGAGCACATTAGTCCCCTCCCAGGCGGCGGTCGCCAAGCCGGATTCGCTGATAGGCCGTCACTTTGCTGAACTCGACCGCCATTATGCCGGACGAGTTCGACCCGAAACCGACATCACCACGAGGCGATGGACCGCGGCTTGGCCCACCCTGCTTGAGGTGAACACGGTTTTCTTGAACATCCCGGACATGATCCCGGTGTGAGACGGGCGCGGGAAGTCGCCGAGGGAAGGTCTGAACTGGGTCAAACAAGGAAATCTCCTGCCGTTCGTGAGCGTCCGGTGTGCCCGCCTAAAGCTGACATTCGAGCTAATTCCGCGTCGTGCCAGGGCCGGACCTTACCCTGGCAGCCAAATTGATCGCTCGGCTTATTGAGCCAAGACGTCCCACCACTCCCTCTGAGTTAAAGGCTGGAGGTGGGACCTTCAGGTTTCACTCTCATCAGTGAACCCAAATCTGGATTTCTATGCCTGATGGGTCAGCCTCAGGAGCGAACCCCGCTCACGCCGAAAGTGAGCCCTTGTGAGATCGGCTGCTCTCGACGAACTTTCGAATACGCTGCTGCTCCTCGCAGAGAAGCTGGCGCGTTTGGGCAAGCTGTTGCCCGATGTCACCTTCAGCGTGGTCTGAGCCAAGGCTCAGGTGAATATCTGCTGCGGCCAAGCCTTGCAGGACACCGTCATGAAGGTCATGCGCCAGACGCTCCCTCTCTCTTGCCCCCGCGGCCTCCTGCAGTTCGCTGCGCAGCCAGTGGTGTTCCAAGTCGATGCCAAGGCGAGTTGCAACAAGTTCTGCCAGCAGAAGATCATGATCGTCGCTTGCTTCCCTATCCAGAAGAAAGACGCGGCCGTGGCAAACTTGCAGGAAGAAAGGTGCTGTGATCGTGCTTTGAATTGAGAATGTCTGTCCCAGCTCCTTGTCGATCATCTCACCGGTGGGCGTTCCTTTCATAGCCAGCCGATCTATCCTTCTCCCTCTGGATGGAACTCCGAATGTTCTACGGGTCAGGGCTGCCGCAACAAGATCACCAAAGCGGTCTGGCGGCTCCCGGCTGTACCTGAACCCCTCCTGAGACCAGATGGCAACTTCCCGAAACGGCTCCTCACACATCTCCCAAACAATGAGCGCACGTGGCACTCGCATGATTTGAGCCGCATGTGCGAGTGCGGAGCTGATGGGGATCTGAAGTTCCTGGTCGTGATCCGGTCCCGGCCAGGCAGAGAGCCTGGCCGATTGTCTGCGGCCACGTTCCTTCAGCGCACTCATAATGGCCTCTCCCTCGATGGCATCCTTTGCCCCGCCGCCCTCGACGATCATGCACTCACAAGCTCACTCCTCTCGCCAGGCGCGGCTGAGCTGATCAGAGAGAGGTTTTACCAGGTAGGACGCTGCGGTACGCTCGCCTGTCTGAACGAAGGCCTCAACCGGCATGCCGGGCACGAGCTTGAGACCCTTGAGCCGACCCAGCTCGCTCTCGCTCGTTTCGATCCGGGCCGTGTAGAAGGCAATCCCCGTCTTCTGATCCTGGGTCAGATCGGCGGCGATCCGGCTGATCGTTCCCTGGATTTCAGGCGTGGTGCGCTGGTTGAAGGCAGACAGCCGCAGCACCGCCTCCTGTCCGATCTTCATCTGATCGATGTCCTGTGGCTGGATCTTGACCTCGATCGACAGGTCGTCGGCCTCAGGGACGATAAGCATCAGCGGATCGCCGGCAGCGATCACGCCGCCGACCGTGTGGACCGCCAGCTGATGCACCACGCCGGCCTGCGGTGCACGGATGTCGATGCGCTTGAGCTGGTCTTGCGCCGCAACCCGCTTTTCAACCAGTTCCGCGTTCTTGGCCTGTATCTCCCGCAACTCCTTGGCCACCTCGCTTCGAAGCTCCTGGTCAATCTGGATGATCTGCAGATCGGTTTCGGAGATCCGCCCCTTGGCCTGAGCCACCGATGCGATCAACTGGCCGCGTTCGCCCCTCAGCCGCGTCGCCTCCCGCTCCAGCTGCGTTACACGGGTGATTGGAACGAGGTTCTTGCGCCATAGCTCCCGCACGCCCTCCAGTTCGTTCTGGATCAGCTTGATCTCGTCAGCCTTGGCGCCCGCCTGCTCCTCAAGACCTACAATCTGTTCGCGCAGTTGACCGATCTGCTGCTTCAGCTGAGCCCGCAGGCCATCTCGCGCTTCGCGCCGCAGCCTGAACAGGCTCTGCTCCCCCATGATCAGGCTCGCAATCTCGGTGTCGGACGAGCGGGCCTGAAGCTCCGGGTGAACTTTGATGATGGGAAGCCCATCCCGCTCAGCCTCCAGCCGCCCCTGTCGTGCGGAGAGTTCATCCAGGCCCTTGGTCACCACCGCCAGGTTAGCCCGCGTGATGGTCTCGTCCAGACGCACCACCAGGTCACCGGCCTGAACCCGGTCTCCGTCCCGCACGCGGATCTCGCCCACCACACCACCGGTGGGGTGCTGCACCTTCTTCACATGGCTGTCGACGACGACCGAGCCAGGCGCCACAACAGCACCTGACAATTCTGCCGTTGCCGCCCATCCGCCCATGCCCCCGCCCAGCAGCACCAGCACGGACAGACCGGCCAGCAAATGCCCGCGCAGCGAACGATCCATTGTCTCTTTCTCCTGGGTCTTCACGCCACCTCTCCCATCGCTCGCATCGGAACTGCCATCGGCCGCACCTTATCGCGCAGAACCTCGTCCTTCGGCCCGAACGCCTTCATCTCGCCACCTGCCATAATCAGAGCCTGGTCGAGCGCTGCCATCACGCTGGGGCGATGGGCAATCACCACGGCGATACCGCCACGGGCACGCACGCTCAAAAGGGCCGCGATGAGAGCTTGCTCGCCGTCAGCATCCAGGTTGGAATTCGGCTCGTCCAGGACCACCAGGAAGGGATCGCCGTAGAGCGCACGGGCCAGGCCCAAGCGCTGGCGCTGACCAGCGGACAGAGCTGCTCCCCTCTCGCCGATTGGCGTCTCGTAGCCCTGCGGCAGCGACAGGATAAGGTCATGCACGCCTGCCAGGGTCGCAGCCTGGATCACCAGATCGGGATCGTCGCCCTGACGAAAGCGCGCGATGTTCTGCGCCACCGTACCGGCAAACAGCTCCACGTCCTGCGGCAGGTACCCGACATGGCGCCCGAGCATCTCCGGCAGCCACTGGTCCAAGGCGGCTGCGTCAAGGCGCACCTTGCCACGGACCGGCATCCATGCCCCGACGAGCGCGCGGGCCAGACAGGACTTGCCCGAACCGCTTGGGCCAACAATGCCCAGCCCCATGCCGCTCTTGAGATGAAACGTCACATCCCTGACCAACAGGCGCGGATCGCCCGGCGGCGTGATACTGACGCCCTGCACCGAGAGGGTTGAGACCGGCTTGCGCAAGGGGAGTGGCTCATCACGGGCTGGGATGGCGGCAAGCAACTCGCCGAGACGCCGCCAGCCCTGACGGGCTGCGATGAAGCCCTTCCAGTGCGCAATGGCGAGCTCCACAGGCGCCAGAGCACGGGCCGAGATGATGGAGGCCGCGATGATGACGCCGCCTGTCGCCTCGCCCCAGATCACGAGCAATGCACCGACGCCAAGGACTGCTGACTGCAGGGCCATCCGCAGCACCTTCGACATGGCCCCGAACCCGCCCGACACATCGGCCAGACGCTGTTGACCGGCCATGAAGTGCTGGTCGGCCTCATGCCACTGGACTGCTACCGCAGGAGCCATGCCCATGGCACTGACCACCTCGGCATTGCGCTGTCCGGCCTCCGCGAGTGCGTGGCGGGTTCCTGCAACTTGCATGGCATCCTTGGAGGCGCGACGCGAGAACAGCTCTGTCAGCAGCATCAGCGTGATCAGCACGAGGGCTCCACCCAGTGCGGTCCAGCCGATCAGAGGATGAAAGAGAAAACAGATGGCAAGATAGAACGGCAGCCATGGCAGATCGAACAGCGCCAGGGGCCCGCCCGAGGAGAGAAAGGACCGTACCTGATCGAGATCCCGCATGGGCTGCTGAGCGTCGATAGTGGTGCGCATCAGCGGCAAGCGCAGCGCCATGCCGAAGACACGACTGCTCAAACGCTCATGGAGCAAACCGGCCACGCGCCCGAGCATGCGGGCGCGGATGAGATCAAGCAGGCCCTGCATCAGAAACAGACCGGCAACGAGGAGCGCAAGGCCCACGAGCGTCGGAACACTGCGTGATGGGATCACCCGATCATAGACCTGCAGCATGAACACCGAGCCGGTCAGCGTCAGGATGTTGAGCACTCCACTGAACAGGCCGACCCCAAGAAGGGCCATGCGTGAAGGTTTAAGGGCCTCTCTCAGCTCAGACTGCCTCAGGGTACCAGGTCGCACCATGCTTCACCGTTCGGGTTCGAGTTCAGAATGAAAGGAACGCCCACAGCGGATGCGCCAAAGGTCAGGCCTTTGGCGCTCGCATCTTGCCGCGATGTTGGGGTATCCACCGCCTGCCGCAGCAGGTCGAATTGTATGAGACGAGAATACCTGAGGCAGAAACTAACTAAATATACCGTTGGTTATAGTATTTTAACTTGGCAATATTCTTGAGTTCATCGTCTGCCGCCAAGTCAATCCTCAGTATTCCGCGCCGTCTATACCATCCGGTATATATTCATTCCTCTGATCTTCGGGCACAAGGCTCACCATCGATCGCAGCATCTGGGCCGCCTCACAGGCGGGCCACGGCAAGAATGACG
>NZ_JBWBEW010000058.1:0-20999 GCF_056148915.1 Microvirga sp. jy35
GCATGCCCCAGCCTTGCATGTACACGGCTCAAAGGGAATCCTCAATCGGACTCTTCTGTCAGGCGGAAACCACTAGGAGCTCGCTTTTCCGATATCGCTCAATGATTAAGCGTCCAGCGTAGCCAAGAGTTCATGTCTGCTCACGTCCGTGTACTTGAGCAGGAGGAGCGGTTGCCTCAACAGCAGTGAAGGTTTCCAGAATGCGGTAGGTATGCTCCGATCCCGCCGGCACCACCCAGGAGTCGCCCGGCTCCAGCCGTACCATCTGCCCCTCGATCAGCAGTTCGGCCCGGCCTGAGATAACGTATCCGACCACCTCGTACTCATGCTTGCTGCTGGGTTTGTCTTGGCTTGGCGGCTCATCCCGCCACATGCGCATGGACAGGCGCTTGCCTGAGGCGAGATAGACCTCACCCTGGTCACCTGTGGGCGAGTGGGCGCTGCTTACCTTTGTCACGGTCGTATCCGTCATCTCACCCTCCTGCGCAAGGTGCGCGGCGCTTCGCTTCTGCGTTCCATCCAATCCCTAGATGCTGCCGCCCGACTGGCCCTGGCTTGCATCCTTCTGGCGGTTGAACGCCCTCTCGCAGCGCTCAACATGGCTGGCAGCGCGCTGCTGGACCTCCTGCACATCGGTGCAAGGTTTCTCCACGTCATGTTTGCAGTAGGGGCACATCATCGGTGTAGCCTCCTTGTTGGCCGGAATGAGAAGCAACGTGCCGGCACAGGAGGAGTTTCAGCTTGAGCGTGCTCTGATAAGCGCAGCACAACAGGTGCGATTGACACGGAAGATGGGCCGCCACATCTCCATCCCTCCATGAAGGAGCCGCCATAATGACGACGGACGTGATCCCGCGACCCGCGCTGCTCCTGGGATGGGCCGGCGTCATTCCGTTTGCTTTGTTGACGGCAGCATCTGTTCTGGACATCCACCCCTGGTCCTTGGATCCGACCATGGTCCTGCGGGCCTATGGCGCCTGCATCCTGTCCTTCATGGGCGGAGCGCAGTGGGGCGTGCTGCTGCCACAGGAGAGCGGTCACGTCCCGTTCTTCCGCTATCTGGTTCCGGTTCTGCCCGCACTGCTCGCGTTCCTGTGCTTGCTCATCCCGAGCACGCCCGGTCTGGTCGGGCTTATTGTCGGCTTCCTGGCGCTGCTGGCCTATGACCTCTCGACCGTGCGGCAGGGGCTCGCACCCCGATGGTACGCTTCCCTGCGGGTTCAGCTGACGCTGGCCGTCGTGGCTCTGCTAGGTATCACGGTTCTAGCTCGATTGTAGCAAGTAGAGGCAGAAGCGGTTCCGCTCATCGCACCAGCACTTCACAGATCTCCAACCGGCTTGGCTTGCTAAGTTCTGGAATGTACCAGGATCATACTTATAAGAGGTGTCTGTGTGGATGCTCTCCCCGATCTCGAACGTGATTGGAACCTCCCCAACCTGATACATCAGTGGTTTGGTAGCAACCAGATGAGCCTCAACGCGGAACGGGTTATGCCGCACGCGGGCCTCGTGGCGGAAGTCACCGGGATCTAATGCAGTGCCGAGAAGGCGATTGAGGTGGACCAACAGGTTCTTATGCAGCTCACCCATAAGGCCATCAGCCTGGCTGTAGGCGCGCAACAGGCTCTGTTCATCACGATTGGGATCGGCTCCAATTAGAAACCAGCTTGGCCCAAGGGTCTCGCGGGCCCGCGTCAGAAAGGCGACGGCGCCTGCAGGATCGAAGTTGCCGATTGTGGAGCCTGGAAAGAACCCAAGGGTCGGACTCACCCCGCGCTGGATCGGAAGGGTGATTTGCTTCGTGTAATCCGCGCAAACCGGAGAAACCTCGATCCCCGGATAGTCCTCTGCGATCCGCAGTGTGGCGGTTTCGAGAAACTCACGCGAGATGTCGAGGGCGACGTACCGCGTAGGCGCAGTGAAGGCATCGAGCAGTAAGCGAACCTTGTGGCTTGCTCCGCTGCCGAACTCGACGATTGTGGCTCCAGACCCAACCAGTCTGCCGATCTCCTCAACAGTCGAGCGCAGGAGAGCACCCTCGCAGCGGGTGAGATAGTAATCCTGCGTGTGACAGATACGCTCGAACAGGGACGAACCCGTCTCATCCCATAGGTACTTGCCTGGAAGCGTCTTCTGAGCACGGGACAGACCGCTAAGCACATCCCGCAGCACCTCATTACGCTCGATCAATCCGGCCTCCTGCGTGAGTATGGTCATTGATGGGGCTTCCACCCTTAATTCCCGTCGAGCATGCGCTTCCCCTTGGCGGTTAACTCAGCATAGATGAAAAGCTTTCCGATGACGGTTTCTCAGCAGCCTCTCCACTGGAGCCGATCAGGAGAGGCAGGTAGATTTTGATCGTCGTCCCATCCCTCACTTCGCTGTAGATTCGGATATGGCCACTGGGCTGCCGGACGAAGCCGTACACCTGGCTCAGGCCCTGGCCCGTGCCGGTCTCCTTGGTTGTGAGGAACGGCTCGAACAGCCTCTCCACTGTGACCTTGTCCATCCCGGTGCCGATGTCCGAGCATGAAATTGCTCGAAGGCGTGATCTGTCAGCATTTTCACACATTCGATCAAACTGAGTAGTAGCTGATGGCGATGTGAAGGTCTGGTCATCCCAGCAGCGCGGACGTACGGTTAAGGTAAGCCCAGTGCCACAAGAGGCGCGTCCAGCGGCATCGGGCTGGCAACGGCCCGCGCTCTGGCCGGCCGAGGCGCGAGGCTCGTTCTCGTCGCGCGCAACGAAAGCGCCCTGCAGGATCTCGCTCGCGAATGCTCTGCCAAGGGCGCAAGAGCCATCGCGGTGGCCAGCGATGTCGGCCGGTTCGAGGATATGGAGCGGGTCGCTGAGGCGGCCATTCGGGAGTTCGGCGGGTTCGACACCTGGATCAACAATGCGGGCGTGGCGATCTTCGGAACTGTCGAGCAGATCCCCGTCGAGGATCACCGGCGGCTGTTCGACACCAACTACTTCGGCGTCCTGCACGGATGCCTGGTGGCGGCGAAGCATCTGCGCCAGAAAGGCGGCAAGATCATCAACATGGGCAGCGTGCTGAGCGACCGGGCCGACATCCTGCAAGGCCCCTATTCCGCCTCCAAGCACGCGGTGAAGGGCCTGACGGACGCGCTGCGGATGGAGTTGGAGGAGGATGGGGCACCGATCTCGGTCACCCTCATCAAGCCCTCCGCCATCGACACACCCTACATGGAGCATGCGCGCTCCTACATGACCTCGCCCGGCACGAAGAACCCGCCGCCCTCCTATGATCCGGAGGTTGCGGCCAGGGCCATCGTGTTTGCCTGCGAGAACGACAGGCGCGACATTGTCATCGGCTTCGGCGGCTGGGCGCTCGCCGCCATGGGTTCCATCGCGCCTCGTCTGACCGACTACGCCATGGAAATGGGCGGACGCATTCTCCAGGAGAGCACCGATCCTGGGCGGCCTCAACGGCGGAACAACCTCCACGAGCCCCGGGAGGATGGGGCCGAGCGCTCTTCTCTTCCCGGCGGGTCGCGCAAGACCAGCCTGTTCCTGGAGGCGCAGCTAAATCCTGTGAGCGCGGTACCGGGTATGGTACTCTCCACCCTCGCAAGCGCAGGTCTGGCTGCCCTTCGGACGCTCCGCCCGGTGGCTTCCACCCTTGCTTCAACCCCATTCCAGGAGAGTCATGACCCCGGGCACCAGGGGCGGGAGGATGGCGGCGAGCAGTCGTCCCGGGCTCAGGGAGCGGTTGCGACTGGCCAGTCCCTGCAAGCACGACTCAATCCTAAGAGCGCCGTGCCGGGTATGGCTCTCGCTGCACTCGCGGGCGCGGGCCTCATTGCAATGCAGATGCTCCGCACCAAGGGCTCAGCCTCCTCTTCACCCCAACACAGGCCCACGTCCCGGAGACGGTGACCGGCCGGATCGCAGCTCAGAGCCGTAATGAAGGGATCGCTGAGATTCCCTACCTAGCTTACGCTGGTGGCGGCAAGTTAATCCTCGCCCCTCAGTGGGAAGCCTCAATAGGAAGGCGGTTGTGCGGCGAGCCCGCCAGTTGATGCGGGATTGCGGAGCGTTGTGCAGGAGTTTGCCGCTTGATGGATCGTTCCGCAATCTGGATCAAGAGTTCGTCTGTGCGCCTCTCCTCATCCTACAGTGTGCGCGTCATTGCCACTGTCCGCTGAGTTGAAAGAGAACAGTCCCTGCCCGCTGGGAGCATTCAACTTTTCGCGTGATGCGCACAATCGACCTAATACTGCTCCCTACCAGGTTTCGGGCAGATACGGTTGTACTCGTCCGGTGTCCGGCAGCTCGACACGGCCTGACTAGGAAGCCCTACTTCGGTATTTGTGTTGGCCCGTCAGCGAACGACGTTCTGAATGTTAGTAAGAAGCGCGATATGCTCTTTGATCTGTCCGCGAGCGAGCTTCACCACATTCACGTGGTTGATGTTCTGAGGATTCGATGACAGATAGCGCTCCTGAACCTGCAACAAGTCGCGATGGCCCTCGATCTGCCCCGCCAGGTAGGCTTTATCGAACTCAGCGTCCGACGCCTGTTGCAACTTCTGGATCATTTCCCGACCCTTGGTATCCAACACTGAGTCCGGCGCCCGAGCCGCAGAGTTTGCTGCGGTCGCTGGCGTCGAGGAGGCGGAGGAGCCTGTCTGGGCTGGCTGGCTTCGGGTTGTAGCACCAGTGACTGCTGGCGCTGTCGGGTCCATCATGGTGTGCAGGACCTGAGAAAGCGTTGTTTGTTCGTCAGTTTCGAATTGGGCGAACTGCTTCAGGTTCTCGTTGCGAGCTTTTTGAAGCGCAATGCGCGACGTTTCCAGGGCAACCATGCCGAGCTGAAGCGTCTTCTGGATGTGCTGCATCTCGTCTGGTCCGAGCAGTCCGCTACGGGCTGTGGTGTTGGGTGGGGTTCCGGCATTCTGGTTGCTTTGTTGCGCGAAGGCCGGGGCAGCGACTGCCGCTGTCAGGCTGACCAAAAGGAGACGACGATCCATGGAAAGCTCCTGCTTGTTAGGGAGCGGCTCGTTCAAGCTGCCGAGCCCCCAGCCAGACGAACTTGAGGGAGACCAGAGTTGTTTCAGCGTGACGGCAAATTTAGTTGGGACGGAGCACCGCGGAAATGTTGGTGGCGGCTGCCCAGGGGGTTCTGGGGGAAGCCGTTCCTTCCAAGGATGAGCCTGCCGGATATGGTCTCCGCATAGGGTTCGACACAGGCCTTCCGTTCACACCTGACCGGTCCGAAGAACCGCTGGGAATGCCCTGGATGGGAAAGCCGACGCCTCGTGAGCAACTGACCGAAACGGTGGCTCGCCTCAACCGAGCCAATGCTCGACCGGTGATTTACATCGAGCAGGATGAAGCCGGTCTGGTGGGGAGCGGGTCGCCACAATGTTCGAGAACCTGTCCCTGACATCAGGCGTTCCCACATCAGGAACACCTTGGAAGGAGAGGATATGGGCTGGTCCATTCCTATCGGCGCCGTGAAGGGCACTGTCATCCGTGTGCATGTCACCTTTCTCCTCTTCCTCGTCTGGATTGCTGTGACGCACTATGCGCAGGGTGGACGCGATGCAGCCCTCCAGGGCGTCATCTTCATTCTTCTCCTCTTCCTGTGCGTCCTGCTGCACGAGTTCGGTCATGTTATGGCGGCCAGACGCTACGGCGTACAGACCCCGGACATCACCCTCCTGCCGATTGGCGGCGTCGCTCGGCTGGAGCGCATTCCCGAGGAGCCTTCTCAGGAGTTAATCGTCGCCCTGGCTGGACCTGCGGTGAATCTCGTAATTGCTGCTGTCCTGTACCTGCTGCTTGGAGGTGTCCTGCCGCGGGAAAGCATGGAAGTGCAGAACTCAGGGGTAAGCCTGCTCGCCCGCCTCGCCTCGGTGAACATCTTTCTGGCAGTCTTCAACCTTATTCCTGCCTTCCCAATGGATGGCGGGCGCGTGCTCCGCGCCGCTCTGGCCTACCGCCTCGGGTACAGCCGGGGCACACAGATTGCCGCCACGGTCGGGCAAGTGGTAGCCTTCGGACTTGGCCTGCTTGGGCTCATGGGCAACCCGCTTCTGATCTTCATTGCGGTTTTCGTATATCTGGGGGCGGCCTCGGAAGCCCATGCGGTCCAGATGCGCCAGGTGTCACGTGGCATGCTGGTGTCTGATGCCATGATCACCCGGTTTGAGACCCTGACGCCCGGCAGTCGCGTCGATGACGCGGTGCAGTGCCTGATCAAAACTACCCAGCATGAGTTCCCGGTGGTTGACGGTGCGGGTCAACTGCGCGGCGTGCTCACACGTGACGACATGATCCGCGCCCTGCGGGAGCGCGGTCCGCAGACGCCTGTGCTGGAGGTCATGCGCTCCGACATCCCGGTGCTTCACCACCGTCTGCCGCTTGAGGACGCCTTGCGCCTGATGCAGAACGGCCGCTTGCCGGCCATTGGTGTGACCAACAGCCAGCTTCGCCTTGTAGGGCTGATCACACCCGAAAACATTGCTGAGATGATGATGATCCTGGCGGCAAATCCCAAACCCTCCGCCCGCATGCCTTGGCAGAGGATCTCTGCCCGTTGAAAGTTCGTGATATTCTGGTTGACTGTGCTTGGCGAGCCAGCGGGCACGCACGGTAGAGCGCGTGCCGCCGTGGATGAGAATCCAAGGACTTTATGCTTGAGCTTGTTGATTGACTGAGCGCTCCGCGATCTGGGTCAGCAGCTCGTCCGTCCGCTTTTCCTCCTCCAGCGTTTGCAGAAGGAGTTGGAGATCCTCTTGGCGTCCGAGCAGCTTGGCATGCGCCGCCGCGGTGCCATAGGCTGCAATCTCATAGTGCTCACCGATCTGAGCACCGGCAATCAGCGACACATCCGAGAGTTCGTCACTGCCGATCATGGCCTGCATCTTCTGGTTCTCGCGCAGGATGGCCGGCATGATCTCGTCTTCAACCTGCATGGTCAAGCCACCGGAGCGCTGGATGATCTGCTCCAGGCGCTGGATCTGCTGCTCGGTCTCAGTGCGGTGCTGCTCAAGCGCCTGGCGCAGCTCTGGATGCCGCGCCTTTTGCAGCATCATGTCGTAGGCTTGCAATCCTTGCTGCTCGGCGTTTCTAAGCTTGGCAATACATGCCGTATAGAGGGTCTCAAGGTTGTCGACTTGCATCACGGCACCTCTGTTAACCACAGGCCATACGCCCGCGTGCCACGTCAACAAGAGGCTCACGTCGGTGTTCCTCGTATTCTGGCCCATTCCGCCGTCGCAGATTGAGAGGTGTGCTGCAGGGTGCCGGACGATCCTTCTCAAGGCCTTTGGCCAATAAGCAGTACTGGGCCGAGCGAACTCCCTGCGAAACCGCATGTTATGAGGTTTTCCGAGTGCCGGTTTGGTCGTTGGCTTCGATTTCCATACCGGAGCAGACTTGCTCAGCCGCGGCATCCTGCCCCTTGCTACCGAAGGCTTGATACCCGATATTTCAGAAAATACTGAAATTACGGAACTGACATGAACCTTCCGCCTCTCATCCAAACCTTTGTGCTGCACTTCGGCGAGATGGGGTCGCGCTGGGGGATCAACCGCACCGTCGGCCAGATCTATGCCCTGCTGTATCTCTCCAGGGAGCCGCTGAACGCCGAGGATATCGTCGAGCGGCTTGGCGTCTCGCGCTCCAACGTGAGCATGGGCCTGAAGGAGCTCCAATCCTGGAACTTGGTGCGTCTCCAGCACAAGCCTGGCGACCGGCGCGACTACTTCTCCACGCCGGACGACATCTGGCAGATCGTGCGTACCCTCGTCGAGGAGCGCAAGAAGCGGGAGATCGACCCCACACTTACCCTACTGCGTGAAGTTCTGATGCAGGAGCCAGCCAGCGCAGAGGAGCGCCATGCGCAGACCCGGATGCGGGAGATGCACGATCTCTTCGAGCTCCTCACCGACTGGTATGCCGACATGCAGCGCCTTGAGACGGAGCGCCTTGTGCAGCTCCTGAAACTCGGCACGAAGGTCCAGAAGATCCTGGACGTCAAGGACCGCCTCTTTCCGGCCTCGGGCGCCAAGAACCGCCGCTCCAGCGGCAAGGACAAGTAGCAACCATGGACGACCCTCTCCTTCTCGCGCGCATCCAGTTTGCCGCGAACATCTCCTTCCACATCCTCTTTCCGACGATCACCATTGCGCTCGGCTGGGTGCTGCTGTTCTTCAAGCTGCGCTTCAACCGCACAGGCAATGCCGCTTGGATGGACGCCTACAAGTTCTGGGTGAAGATCTTTGCTCTGAGCTTTGCGCTCGGCGTGGTGTCCGGCATCACGATGTCGTTCCAGTTCGGCACCAACTGGCCCGGCTTCATGAACACGGTCGGCAACATCGCCGGCCCGCTGCTGGCCTACGAGATCCTGACCGCCTTCTTCCTGGAGGCAGGCTTCCTGGGCATCATGCTGTTCGGCTGGAACCGGGTCTCCAACCGGGTTCACACGCTTGCTACCGTTCTGGTCGCCTTCGGCACCACCATCTCGGCGTTCTGGATCCTGGTCCTGAACTCCTGGATGCAGACGCCCGCAGGCTTCGAGATGCGCGATGGGGTGGCTCACGCGACCGACTGGTGGGCCATCGTGTTCAACCCATCCATGCCCTATCGCCTGACGCATATGCTGCTGGCCTCCGGCCTGACAGTGGCCTTCCTCGTGGCCGGCGTTTCCGCCTTCCGCTGGCTGCGGCGCGACCGCTCGCCGGGCGTCATGGCGGGCCTGCGCACAGGTGTTTTCCTGGCGGCGGCCCTGATCCCGATCCAGATCTTCGTCGGTGACATGCACGGCCTCAACACCTTGGAGCACCAGCCGGCCAAGATCGCCGCCATGGAGGGCATTTGGGAAACCCGCAACGGCGCACCCATGGTGGTCTTCGGCCTGCCAGACGAGGCAACGAAGTCCAACCGGTTCGAGATCGCGATCCCGAACATCGCCTCGTTCTACCTGACGCACGATTGGAACGGCGAGGTGAAGGGCATCAACAGCTTCGAGCACCGTCCGCCGGTTGCGCCCGTGTTCTTCGCCTTCCGGATCATGGTGGGCACTGGTCTTTTGATGCTCGCCATCTCCTGGCTCGCTGCCTGGCAGCTGCGCCGCAGCGGCGAGGTTCACCGCCACGTCGCACGGGTTCTCGTCGCGATGACCTTTGCCGGCTGGATCGCGACCCTGTCCGGCTGGTATGTCACCGAAATTGGCCGCCAGCCCTGGCTCGTGACAGGCGTGCTCACCGCCAAGCAGGCCGCCTCCAGCGTCGCAGCGCCCATGATCGCCTCGACGCTCATCGGCTACCTGCTCGTCTATGCCGGCCTCTTGGCCGCCTACATTGCAACGATCTTCTACCTTGCGCGCAAGTCTGCCGCGCCGGCCGACCACAGCCCTGCCGAGCCCGTCCGCGCGGGAGGCGCAACGGCTGCGGGCAAGGCCGTGGCCGCCGCCCTGTAAAGGACCATGATCATGGATCTCACTCCTGCCACTTGGCTGCCCGTGGCCTTTGCGGGTCTCATGGGCTTGTCCGTCCTTCTCTACGTGGTACTCGACGGCTATGACCTTGGCGTGGGCATTCTCAGCGGCACCGTACAAGGAGAGCACCGCGACCGAATGATCGCCTCGATTGGCCCGTTCTGGGACGCCAACGAAACCTGGCTCGTGCTCGCCGTCGGCCTGCTGCTTGTCGCCTTCCCACAGGCTCACGGCGCGATCCTGGGCGAACTTTACCTCCCGGTCGCTGGCCTGCTGCTGGGGCTCATCCTGCGCGGCGTCGCGTTCGAGTTCAGAGCCAAGTCGGCCGTGGGTCACAAGGTCTGGTGGGACCGCGCCTTCGTGGCGGGCTCCACGTTGGCTGCCCTCATGCAGGGCTACATGCTCGGGCTCTATATCGTGGGCTTCGAGCGCACCGCCGCCAATGTGTCCTTCGCCCTGCTGACAGCCCTCTGCCTTGTGGCCGGCTACGCCTTCATCGGAGCGACGTGGCTCATCATGAAAACGGAAGGCGTCCTGCAGCGCCGGGCAGTGGCGTGGGCGCGCGGCACCCTCCTCCTGTCGGGGATCGGCATGGTGGCAGTGTCCGTTGTTACGCCGCTCGTGTCGGAGCGGGTCTGGGACAGCTGGTTCAGCCTGCCGAACTTCCTACTGCTTGCACCCATTCCCCTGATGACCGCGGCGCTGTTCCTGGCGCTTGGGGTCGTGCTGCGGCATCTGCCGACGCGTACGGACCGCTTCTGCTGGCTGCCCTTCGCCGGGGCCGTGGGCATCTTCATGCTCGGATTCCACGGCTTGGCCTACAGCTTCTTCCCGTACATCGTGCCGGACAAGCTGACCGTGTGGCAGGCTGCCGCCGCGCCAGAGTCTCTGATGATCATCTTCGTGGGTGCCTTGGTGGTCCTGCCGATTATCGCCGCCTACTCGGCCTTCGCTTATCGCATCTTCTGGGGCAAGGCGACGGATCTGCGCTACTACTGAGGCGCGCGGAAGGAAGGGAATGCGTGTCGCCGCCTTTTTGGGCGGCGACACAAGTGATTCTAAGGCTGAAGGAGAGCAGTGCGCTTAGCGGTCGGCCTTATCCCCGCTGGTGGTCAGTTCCACATAGCGGCGGGTGACGGGCTCGATGATCGCGGCAACCTCTTGGGCCGCCTGTTCCTCCTCCCGCACCGATTGTTGGAATGCGGAGATGTGCGCCGTCTCGCCGGCACTTTCTGCAATGGTAATCAGGGAGCGATAGGCTCCGATCTGCTCATACTGATACGCGTAGCCCGCATAGAGGTTCTTGAGCGTCTCGTCCTGAAACAGCCCATGCACGGTCGCGCCGACAGTGCCGGCCACCGTGGTGACGGTCTCCTTGATGCTGGAGATGCTCTCGCCTGCGGATTGAAGAGCCTGTTCGAGGCGAGCCAGCTGCTGGCGTGTGGTTTCGATGTGCCGCTGAAGGAGCGCTGCGTAGTCCGGATATCTCTCCAGGCGTGAGACCTGAACCTCCATCTGCTGCAGGCCTTGCTGCTCCATCGCATGAGTGTTGCGCAATGCTGTGACATAGATCGAGCGGGCGTCTGTGGCCATGAACGTGCTCCTCCAAGAGTTCGTCAACGGTAACAGACAGTCTTCCGCCAAGTTCCAGCCGCCTCGGTCGACCTCGGGTCAGGTCCAGTACAGGACTTGGGCTGCAGGAAGGTAGTTGCTAATTGCTTCTTCGAAGAAGGCGCGCATCCCCTTCATGACATCAGGCGTATAAACGTACTTGACCGTATTGAACTTGGTCGTCTTACGCGCCCGCGTTGCCTCGTCCATATCGAGGTCGGAGCCAGGGTACCACCCAGTCAGCACGCTCTTTGACCCCGGCGTAAAACGATGCGTGATCAGCTCCACCGTCAGGTCCAGATCCGGAACGTCGACGATCTGCTGCGCCGCCTCCCGCAGAAGAGCGCTATAAGCTTTGCGCCAGCCTTCCACCGGCATAATAGGGGCAATCTTCAGTCCCACCGGGTACCCGGCAAGAGCCACCTGACGCATGGCGCGAAGGCGGGCTGCAACAGGTGCTGTGCCCCCCTCGAAACGCACCACCGGTTGCGCGTTGACCGAGAAGCGGATTCTGGTGTGTCGTTGATGCGGGAGATTGAGCAGGGGCTGGACCCCATCGTACTTGGTCGTAAAGCGCAGCTGCACGGGCGCCTTCCAGAACCCGAAATGTGCAATTGTCTCCGCCAAGGAGCCGGTCAGGTGCTCAATGCCAAGGGGATCCGTGTAGCAGGACGCCTCGAAGGTCGTTCCCTCATGCGCCCTGTCGATTGAGCGGGATGTCACGCCTCCTCTGCCGACATAGCCTGTCAGGCTGTCGAGGATCTCAGGAAGGTTGGCATAGACCCGCGTGACCGGCGGACCAGCAAGGGAGTCTGCGAGATAGCAGTACTGGCAGTGAGCCGGGCAACCCTCCGCAAGATCCACGCGCCAGTCCGCGCTGGGTGGGATCGGCTGCAGGCGGCGCTTGCTGGGAGGCGCAACCACAACAGCAAGGGTTGTCTTGGCGTTCACATAGGCCTGCCGGCCAGTCTCACCGGAAAGGCCGGTCAGGCGATTGCTCTTGAGCTCCACAATCTCGGATCCTAGAGCGGCCGCCCGCTCCAGAATGGCCCGCCCATGTTCCCATTCCCGCGCGGCCGGAGTAACGAGCACGCGCCTGGGACGCCAGAGCTTGGGTGACGACTGGTCGGCTCGTGGTTCAGGACTTTGTGCGGCAGCCCTCACAAGATCGGTCAACACGACAACATGCCTCTGATGGAAGTCCGGTGGTCAGCGGACTCGGGTACTTTGGGATGGGTGCGGCCTTCACAACTCAGGCTGATGGCAGCTTGAAGCTGCCCGCTTTGCTGACTTCTTATGTGGGTTTTGGAGCAGCCGATTGTAACCAAGGAGGGAAGGCAAAGCCGATGTGTCACATGCTGAACTGAAGTGTTCGCCGCGCGTTGGGGATCATCTTCCATGTAATCCCGGCAGACAGGCAATGAGCAATCCTGAGTTGAAGCCTCTCCACCAGCAGGTGATCGTGATCACTGGCGCGTCCAGCGGCATCGGCCTGGTCACGGCGCGGATGGCTGCGAGAGCGGGAGCCGGTGTGCTGCTTGTCGCCCGCAATGAGGAGGCTTTGCGCCGGATTACAGCGGAGCTGCAGGCGGACGGAGCCCAAGCCGCTTACGTTGTCGCCGATGTCAGCAAGCGCGAGGACCATGAGCGGATCACCCGAACCGCTATCGAGCGCTTCGGCGGCTTTGACAGCTGGGTGAATAATGCCTCGGTGGGAACAGCCGGCGAGCTGGACAAAGTCACGCTTGAGGATCATCGCCGGGTGTTCGAGGTCAACTACTGGGGCGTGGTGTATGGCTCCCTTGAGGCGGCCAGGCATCTTCGCCGACGAGGCGGAGCCATCATCAACATCGGCAGCGTGCTGGGCGAGCGAACCGTTGTTCTTCAGGGGCCCTACTGCGCGACCAAGCACGCGGTCCGGGCCTTCACGACCGGACTCCGGATGGAGCTTGAACAGGAAGGCGCGCCTGTCTCCGTCACCCACATCAAGCCGAGTTCCATCGACACGCCCTTTCCCGAACATGCTCGCAATTACCTCCAGACCGGCATCCAGGTTCCTCCGCCTGTCTACTCCCCTACTCTCGTTGCAAAGGCGATCCTCTTTGCCTGTCAGACCCCTCGGCGCGAGCTGACAGTCGGCTTTGGCGGCAAGATGGCTCCGCTGATGGGCAGGCTATTCCCGCGCTTGACCGACCGGCTGATGGAGGCTGTCGGGTACTGGACCCAAGAGACTAAAAACCCGGGGGTCCCTGCCCGCCGGGACAATCTTTATAGCCCGCGCGAGGATGGAGCCGAGCGCAGCAGCCTGGGGTACCCGGTGGTTCTTAAGAACAGCCCTTACCTGCAAGCTCAGATGCATCCAGTCGCAACTGCGGCAATCCTTGGCGGCCTGGTGCTTGGGCTTGCTGCAGTAAGCAGAGCACGCAGGTAATCGGCGGGTGAACATTCAGATCCACCGTCCCGCTGCGCCTGCACGGCCAGGGAGCATCCGGGCCGCGGTTCCCAGGGAAGCAATGAGCTCCCCTGCCAGTGCATGGGCTGCCGCAGGATCTGTGGCGAAGTCGACCTCATCCGTATCAACCTCGACCACAGTCAAGCCCGGAGCCTCTGATCGCAGCTGCTCCAGCCGCCGGTCGATGGCTGCGCATAGATCAACGAGATAGGCGCGTCCAATGCCTGTTTCCTGGCTCCTGCCGCGGAGCGCAATCCGCCGTAGCTGGGTATCAGGGGTGCATCGCAGATGGACCACGAGCGCAGGATGACCCACACGGTCCACGAGGCGGCGATAGACGGACTCTACAGCAACCGCATCAGCCGGCGAGCAGCCGATGTCGGTGTATGACAGGTCCTGGAAGAGGGCGAAGTCACAGACGATCAAACCCTCGTTCTTGCCTGCGGCATCCCGGATGAGATCGGCATGCGAGAGAAGAAAGCTGATGTTCTTCTCAAAGCCGTAGACCTGAGGAGCCGCGTAGAACTTGCTGAAGAAGGGGACGTTGAGCACGTCTTCATGCACCACCTGCGTGTCCCAAGCCTCAGCAAGCACGCGCGCAAGCGTTGTCTTGCCCGCGCCAATGCCGCCGACGATTTCTAATCGCGTCATGAAACAACCCCAGCCGCGGGCCAAATGTACGCAGAAGCTTAGGAATGATCAGCGGGTTTCGTTCGCAACCTGCCGTTTCTCAGCCCGTGCAACCTCCACATTGTGATCATCAGAGACCCCGCTCTCGTCGTTGATGGCGCCAATCCGATGCCGGTAGGACAGCTCGCCGCCAAGCCAACCCGTCACCCCCAGCAAGGCAACCGTGACCAACGACAGAGCCAGGCCCCAGCTCTGCGCCCCTGCCACTGGATCGCTCCAGCGCAGGCTCAGGTTGATGATAGCAAGGGTCAGGGCAACGACATTGCCGCCGGCATGAACCCAAGCGCTTGTGAGGCTGCGCACCCTGTCGATGGTGGAAAAGTCAATCATGCCCGGGATGGCCGCAACTGCGCCCGTGACAACGCCGGCCAGAAGCAGCCAGAACGACACATCAGCCCAGAACACGTTGTTGGTGGCTCGGAACGCTATGTCGGTCACCAGAGCGCCGATCAGGGATGCTATCGGGAAAGGGATCAGCATCGGATGGATCGGGTGACGAAAGACGGCGGCCGTGCTCTCGACGCCGTGCCGGTGATACGTGCCCATGGGAGGTCTCCAGGACTGGCCGCTTTACCAATCCACGCCTGGGCTGGATGTTCCGGAGCACTCCCCAGGACACAATGGAGGCTTACCAGGAACGCACAGCGCGAACACAGGAACAGGCCTGCCGATTTGAGTTTGAGGCCAAGGCAGAGGCGATCTCAGTGGAACGAACTCCGGCCCACACTGCTCGTTGGAGTGGGTGCCCCTTTGCAGGTGAGATGCCGTGACCGCTGAAATCCCAATCCCAGTTGTTCAGCAAGCCTTCCGCACGGTCGTGGACAGGTTCAGGGCTGATGCTCCTGTGCTGATCCTCGGGCACAACGATGCGGACGGCCTTTCGGCCAGTGCTCTCCTAGCACGGGCGCTCGCTCAGCAGGCTCGCCCCCATCGGGTTCGGATCTTGGGCCGGGGCGAGAACCCTTGGTCGGACGAAATGCGCGCGGAGCTGTCCGACGCTCCGGCCAGCGGGCTGATCGTTGCTGACTTGGGAGTGCGCGAGGGCGATATTCTGCCGGGAACCGAGACAGTGGTGATCGACCATCATGTCCCTACAGGTACACCGGGTGCCGCAACCGTGATCTCAGGCCTCAACATGGACCCGGTGCCGACGTCCAGCCTGCTGGCCTACTGGTGCGCCGCCGCCTTGGCCGAGGTTGGCGATCTGCTCTGGATAGCCGCTCTCGGGATCATCGGTGACATGGCTGAGAAGTCAGGCTTCTCCGAACTGGAGGACGCGCGCAAGCGCTACGGGATCACGGTGCTGCGAGAGGCAACTGCGCTGCTCAATGCGCCGCGACGCAGTGCCAGCGGAGACGCAAAGCCCGCTCTTGACCTCCTCATGAAGGCTGGTGGCCCCAAGGAGATCCTTTCCGGCGAGCACCCGGAGACGGCTCTGCTCCAAGGGGCTCGCGATGAGGTCAAACGGGAGCTTGAGGCTGCCAAGCGTGTGCCCCCGAAGGTGAAGGGCAATGTGGCGCTGATCTGCTTCAACTCGCCCTGCCAGATCCATCCGCTGGTGGCACAAGCCTGGCGCGGCCGGCTCAGGAACAACATCGTTCTTGCGGTCAACACGGGCTACCGGCCAGGCTGGATCCACTTTGCCGCCCGCACAGCCCTTGATCTGGATCTCATCGCCTTTCTGAGGGACAACGCTCCACCAGAAGCTGACGAGAACTACGGCAGCGGCCACAGGCAGGCGACAGGCGGTGCGTTGCGCCCCGAGGCATGGAACATGTTCGTCGAGAAGCTCGGCTTCGGACCCGACCTGATGGTGCAGCCATGAGCACCCAGCCCGCTCGTCTCGGCTTCCCGGTCAAGATCATGGGCCAGCCGGACCTCAGAAGCAACGATGCCCGGCGCTCGGGCAGCAATCCGCATCTGAAGGTCTCGCTCGAATACCTCGACGCGATCCTCGACTACCTGGACAGGCACCAGATCCGGATGTACCGGATGTCGTCGGACATCGCTCCCTATGCCACGCACCCGGACATGCCGCAGTTCCACGGCATGGTGCGGGACAGCGCCGCCGAGCTGCAGGCGTTCGGGGCAAAAGCCAAGCGCCTGGACATCCGCCTTTCCTTCCATCCCTCGCAGTTCGTGGTGCTGAACAGCCCAGACCCGAAGCTGGTGGAGAAAGGGATTTGGGATCTCCTGTCCCAGGCCGAGATGCTCGACCTCATGGAGCTCGGCCCGGAAGCGGTGCTGGTGATCCACGTCGGCGGGACCTATGGCGACCGGCAGGCCAGTGCCGCGCGCTGGGTGGAGACCTGGAAGGTCCTTCCCGAGCCGGTCCGCCGGCGGCTTGTTCTGGAGCATGACGACATCCGCTTCAGTGCAGCCGACGTGCTCTGGATCCACGAGCACACGGGGGTGAGGCTGATCTTCGACCATCAGCATTTCTGGTGCCTGAACCCGGAAGGGCTTGAGCTGCGCCCGACGGTCGAGGCCATTCTCCGAACATGGCCGGAGAGCGTGCGGCCCAAGATGCACTTCTCATCACCCCGCACCGAACTCCGCCAGGTCAAGCGCACGGACCGGAGAACCCGCAAAAGCACGATGGTAAACGTCGCCCCCGTGTGGACGGGCCATGCGGATTTCTGCAATCCGTTCGAATTCATCACTTTCATGCGTACGGTGGAGGGACTCGACTTCGACGTGATGCTTGAGGCCAAGGTGAAGGATCTGGCGCTCATCCGATTACGGCCCGACCTGCTACGCTACGCGCCCGATGTGGCGGCGCGCTTTGGTCTGAGCGCATCCGAAGCGCCCCTGCTGGAGCAGGAGGAGGCCACGTTGCTTCAAACCGAGCCCGATGGAGGTGCTTAGCGTTCACATCTAGCGGCCTGACAGGCTGAAATTCCGCCTGGGAATGACCATATAAGTTATCAAATCCTCTTAAAAAGCTCCGCATCGGACCTATGCCCTACGCATCGGGAGAGCGGACCGTTGGATCCTTGTATGGCCCTCCCGAAGCAACTGATCGACATTGAGCGGATCTACCTTGAGCCAGTGGTGGAAACCTACACGCGTGGCCAGGAGATCCTGGCCAAGTACCCGGATGCCGAGCGGCACTACGTCGACTCGCACTGGAAGATCCCGTCCCTGCACGGCAACGAGGGCAATGCCGAGGATTGGCTCAGGATCAAGCGCAGCAGCTTGGTGCTTGGCGTCAAGAAGGGACTTACCATGCGTCCGAACGGCCGCAGCGCCCACTTCATCGCCCCCTCGACGTCGAACGGCTGTGCCATGGCCTGCGCATACTGCTATGTTCCGCGTCGCAAAGGCTATGCCAACCCGATCTCCATCTTCGTCAACATCGAGGAAGCGTGCGCTGCCATCGAGCGGCATGCGGGGCGGCAGGGAGTCCTGCCCTCGCCGGACCAGATCGATCCCCGGCACTGGGTCTATGACATCGGCGAGAATGGCGATCTCTCGGTCGATGCATCGATCTGCGACAATGTCCGTGATGTGGTGAGCCTGTTCAGACGCCTGCCCAACGCCAAGGGCTCGTTTGCGACGAAGTATGTGAACCGCAACCTGCTCTCCTACGATCCGCAGGGCAAGACCCGCATCCGCTTCTCGCTCATGCCGGAGAAGATTGCCAAGGTCGTTGATGTGCGAACCTCACTCATCACGGAGCGCATCGCGGCGGTGAATGACTTCGTGCGCGCCGGCTATGAGGTTCACCTGAACTTCTCGCCTGTCATTGTCTACGAAGGCTGGGAGCAGGATTACCAGCCGCTGTTCGAGCAGATCGATGACGTGCTCTCGCCCCAAGCCAAGGAGCAGCTTCAGGCTGAGATCATCTTTCTCACCCACAATGAGCAGTTGCATGAGGTGAACCTGCGTTGGCACCCGAAGGCCGAGGAGTACCTGTGGCGCCCCGACCTCCAAGAGGTGAAGCGCTCCGAGGGCGGCATGCTGAACCTGCGCTACAAGGTGGGCTGGAAGCAGAAGTGGCTTACGCGCTTTCAGGATCTATTAGCGGACAAGCTCCCCTATTGTGGGGTTCGTTACGCATTCTAAGGGTAAATGTGACCTAGGTGCATCAAGCGAAAGCCACTGGATCAAGGCAGGGCCCACAGAAGCGGCTTTGGGACCAAGTGTGTCTTTACTGCGGAGACTGGCGCACTAACTCCTCTGTCAGGGTGGGCAGTAGCTTACTCAGAGGACACGTGCCACCAAATCACATAAGCCCTCATGCCCATCCTTGGTCTTCCCGATGATCTTCCTGATCCGGCCCGGCGTTATGCTGAGGCGCTACCAAAGGGGCGGTATACCGCCTTTCCCCTCACTTCCCTTGACCAGACGGGCGTCGCGGTCTGGGAAGTTGCGCTGTTCTTAGACAATGCGGCAGATTTTCCCGGTGCCATGCCGTCGGGATATGGATACGGTAGCACAGACGGAGAGGCGCTGATCGGCGCGATTGCCGAAATGGCGGAGATGATCTGTCCAACATTGCGGCTTGTCGATGAGCCCCACTGGACAGGATCTTACAACGATCTAATCCGCAAGGTCGGCAACGCCGGCATCACCGACCCTTTGACTTTGTGTCTGCCCGCAGGTAGCCCCGTCGACCGGGACACACCACTGGCCTGGATCAGGGCCACCAGAGCACGAACGGGCGAGCCGGTCCTTGTGCCGATGGATGTGGGTGCTTTGGACTACTTCGAGCTGCCGCCGGGTTACCAGCCCTTCACAACCCTGATCACCAACGGCCTCGGTGCCGGCCCCGACATTGATTGGGCGCTTGGTCACGGATTGCTGGAATGTCTTCAGCGGGATGGCAACGGCCTCCTTTTCCGCGCTCTCGACCAAGGCATCCTTCTGGACCTGCCGCAGGACCTTGAGCCTGAGACCCGAGCGCTCCTTAGCCGTCTTGATGATCTCGGCATCGAAGTTCAAGCGAAGTACGCAACAGATGAGTTCGGCCTCGCCAATCTCTATGTTGTGGGCTTCGAGCGCGACGGTTACGAGCCACCAATGCCGATCATGCTCTCGGCCTGCGGGGAGGCCTGCGAGCCGGACCGGGAGCATGCGCTTCGCAAAGCCCTGCTGGAGTTCTGCTCATCACGCGTGCGCAAGGCGTACTCGCATGGCCCGCGTGCTGTCGCTGAAAGGGTGGCGCCGGCGGGTCATATTGATGCCTTTCTGCAAACCGCCGGACCCAGCCTGGAGAACGCCGAAAACCGGGCTTTGGCTGCAATGCTCGAATGGGCTCGGATGAACTCGTCCGAGCTCAGGGATACACTTCGAAGCACCGTCTTTTCGAACAAAGCCCGCAAGAGCTTTGGGGAGTTACCTGCAACCCTTTGCGTTGACACCCGCGAGCGCGGGCGCGTCGCCCGCAATCATCTGGAGGCGGCAGGCTTTGACGTGCTTTACGTGGACTGCTCCCCCCGGGACTGCTCCCCGCGGGACCGCTCCATTGCAGTTGTGAAGGTGATCGTGCCAGGACTGGAGGTGGAGACGATGAGCTACTACCGCATCGGAGAGCGGAATACGCGCAAGCTTATCGAACGTGACAGTCCCCTCGTCCGGTTTGGCCAACCCACAGATACGCTTCGCCCTGTCCGCTTGCCTCCTGAGGCTCTTGACCGGCTGGGCGGTCGGCAGCCTCTGCTAGACACCGCCGCCGTGGACCGGATAGTCGGCCCCCTTTACCCGCTCTACCGCGAGCCTGAGGCTCACCACGTTGCCGAGATTCTGGGGATCTGAGGCACCGACAATCGGAACCCTCCCATAGCAGACGGTTTGTCGGACATCACTGGCGCGTGGGAGCCTACCGCCCTGCTCCTCTCCACCCTGTCGGGAGCAATCCATGACCAAGTCCGATATCCCTCCGACCCACACGATCAATCCCATCGATCAGCCGCCGGACTCGGACGCGCCAACCGCCGCAATGCTCAAGGCGGATATTGATAGCGGGGCAAGCGGTGATAAGACGGAGGTGTTTGATCCTGGCATGGCCATGCTCGGGACCTGCGAGGAGGCTTCCGGGACCCCCTTAACGCCAGCACAGCTTGCCTGGGCACGGCGCCAGGAGACTTTTCACCGTTGGAGGAACGGCGTCAAAGCGGGGATTGCCCACCACAAGCGGGATGGCTTCCCCATCACCTTTGTCGGTTTCATCGCCTTCGTGGGTGTCATTCTCGTGAGCGGGATCTCAATGGTTCGCACGTGATCTGGAAAGCTCCCGGGTCTAACCACCGCTCATGGTCGATCAACTCCAGTCTCGCAGGCGCTGAATTCGAAGGTTTGATACGACGAACTGGAAGCCTGCGGCATCAACGGCTTGATCAGCCTCCGGGTGCTCGCCATAGGCTGCGCCACCGTTCCAAGCAAGCGCACGGACAGGATGCCCAAGTCGATGCATGAAATCGTGCTGTGAACCGCCAGCTTCGTCCCGGAGTCTTTCCAGATCAACCGACGCAGCGCTGTGGGTTCGCGTATGGCTCGCGACAACATGAGGACCATCCAGAGCTGCAACCTCCTCCCACGAGAGGGCGATCCGACTGACTGGTGATACATCACTCCCGCAGGTGATGTTGTGATCCGCAGCAAAGCTCCACTGATCAGCTGCGCTGACAAAGCCTGTGACCACAAAGAACCAGGCTCCGTTTCATTAACTTGGAAAGGGCACGACGAACCCAGCCGAAATGGATTGCTCAGGCGGCAAGACCGAAGAGCTGGTTCACAAGACGGATTTCGCCTGTCACACCGGACTGCGGCAGG
>NZ_JBWBEW010000059.1:0-20857 GCF_056148915.1 Microvirga sp. jy35
GCATGCCCCAGCCTTGCATGTACACGGCTCAAAGGGAATCCTCAATCGGACTCTTCTGTCAGGCGGAAACCACTAGCCTGTCCTTCAGATGCGAGTAGATGTCATGGGCTTCCGCAGGCGGCTCGAAACTGATGAGGACGATAGCTGCACAGAGATCCAGCTTGAGAGACATGGCCGCTCCCCATTGGACTGGCGGCGCTCGTCAGAGCGTCAGCACAACGCTACTCGATCTATTCTACTCCTGACCGGGAACCCCGTCGCCCGCCAGCCTAGGAAGGCCACGCAATTTCGCAGATTGTCAGTATGGAACAGACGCGGGTTGGGCTTGTTGCTGAAGCTGAGGCAGATCGGAAGCCCAACATGAAACCCATCCTTGTGTTCCTCGCTATTGCGGGTTTGGCGACTGGCGCCATGGCTCAGTCGGGACCCACAACCCTGAACATGACCTGTGCCCAGGCCAGAGGGATTGTGGCTTCTCAAGGCGCAGTCGTGCTGCGCACTGGACCGACGACCTACGACCGTTATGTTCGGGCCTCAAGCTTCTGCGCCCTTGGAGAAACAGTGCATCCTGCCTGGATTAGAACGGCTGATGCCGCCCAATGTCCTGTCGGAGGAGTTTGCCGGTCGGTCGACCTCGAGAACGGGCGATAACAGAGGCCGAGTAATTTCGCATAAGCCGCAGTATGCAACGCGATTGGAAGTTTCCGGACCGTATTCCGATCAGCTTGTGGAATACAGCGCAAAATATTCAGCGGAAACATCTTTTGCGAGAATCTCGGCGGCTCCATGAACACTCACGAATGCCTGACGCCGCACTGGGCAACAGAAAGACCTTCCCGCCCGCCGTTGCCTGTGGGTGAGGAGGCCTCCCGGTCCTGAAGCTAGTTCCTGAAGGCTGGATGGGTACAGCCTTCTCTATGTCACTGCATCCGCTGAAAACGGTTTCAGCGCCGCCTACGGAAAAGCCCCGTTAGGCGATGAAGGGACTAACTATCTCCGATGGAAACTCGGAGGGGCGAAGATCAATCCTTTTGGAGCGGCCAGTCTGGCCGCGGGAGCCCATAGCCTTTCGCAAGATCGACTTGATGTGTTCCTTCACAGCAGCCTGATCCGTCCCAACACCTGCCGCAATGTCGCCGGTCTGCTTGCCTGCTGCAATCAGGAGAAGAATTTGGGCCTCCGGCTCTGACAGCCCCTGGCTCCGAGTTTGGTTCAGGTTGGTCGCCAGTCGTGTCTCGTCCGCGTGTAAATGCCTAATTGGAGTGTCCAGTTTAGCCATCGCATCCCCCAGCCGGAGGGATTAACCCCTCGTTAACATTTGTCTCCTGTGCAGCGACAACGTGCTATTGCGCTTCGGTGGTAGAGAAGCCTCCCCCGCTGCTCTTTGGAGAGCAGGGCATAACGAGGATCGGTCAGACGGGAGTGAGAGGGGTCACCGCCATCCGAAAGACATCGCTTCCGGCCGGTCTGAGCTCTTCAGCCTTACAGCTCAATTCAAGGCATTTGCCAGGGGCACTTTGTGCAACAGAGTTCCCTCTGAACAGACGATTTC
The DNA here is from genome assembly GCF_056148915.1 of Microvirga sp. jy35. NCBI lineage: Bacteria > Pseudomonadati > Pseudomonadota > Alphaproteobacteria > Hyphomicrobiales > Methylobacteriaceae > Microvirga > Microvirga sp. jy35. The sequence goes on from NZ_JBWBEW010000059.1 coordinate 1,553, forward strand.
CAGCTGCCACAGGCCCCAGTCCCCAATGCCGTGGCCATACTCCCGTCGCAGCTCAGTGACGAACCGCCAGGCTTGTGACTTGGCCTCACTGAGGTTTGCTGCCTCCGCACCCGTGTCATCCGAGATCGTGGCATCACGGCTCACAAGATGGAAATAGTACCGCGTTGGCATTGCTCTGGTCCCATATCCTCCCAGAGGGAAGGGTGATCTCGCTTAGGGAAGTTGAGCACACAGCGTGAGAGCCGTGATGGCGGCTGTGGTTGCGACTGCCAACAAACTGGCGTTGACAGAGTCGAGTTCGCCCCGTCGAGGGTTGAGGATCCACTTAAACCAGGTTCAGCCTATAAATCGCGCTAACATAAGTTAGCACCTACATGGACCGCCTGGCTGTGACGTCAACCTTGGCCCAGGAGATTTGCGCCTCGTCGAGGAGAGGTTGATCCTTTGGCCGAGTGATCGCGTCACATCGTGCGGGCAGTGCGCGTTCTTAAGGCCAATCGCCTCAGGCGCCCTATGAACGCAAATGCCCGCCAGAAGGCGGGCGAGGGCGAATTCTGCTGTGCAGATGATTTTAGGCAGCAGCGGTCTGGCGAGCGATAATGTCGATCTGAGAACGCGAGATGCCGAGGTCGTCGAGCTCGCGGTTCGAAAGCAGCGACAGCTCACGGACGGTTTCGCGATAGCGGAAGTACGCTTGCACCTTAGCGAGGATGTAAGAAACGAACATTGTGAGCTCCTACGGGTCGGCGGCCATTCGGGGATGGCCTGTGTTCTTGTTTTGCAAGGCAGCAGATATGCCTGCGCGATGCACAAAAGAAGAGCAAATGCTGTAGATGAGCCTTGCGTTAAAGGCATGAGTGAGCAAGATATACTCTGAGAGCTTGCTTTGGGAGCATATCTTTTCGCTCGATGCTTGGTAACCTGAAAAGCCAAACGCCTCGGCTGAGGAGATCGGGTTCAGAGACTCTCAGCCGAGGCGCAGGCGGCTTTGTGGAGCCGACACCGCAGGGCAAACCAGGCCCCCCAACCGTGGCTATTTCATGAGGAAAGCCAGAGGCTTCTCTGTCTGCCCACAGTCGCCGCAGGTTAACCGCACAATGTGGAACAGATGAGGTTCGACTCGCGCAGGCTTGCCTCAGCATGCCTGTGCTGAGTAGAGCTTCAGTTCGGAGGCACGGCCAGCTACACATTCTAATATCCTGGTTTCGTTGTCCTCTCCAGAAGGTTCAGAATGGCCTACAAACTCTCCCGGCTTGCTCCAGGCAGCTATGACGTGCTGCTCCATGGGGTGATTATCGCCAGCCTGGTCCGGAGTGGAGAAACTCGCGATGCGGCGTGGACGGCAGAACTCCTGCTCGACTTGCCTCCTGGAGAGAGGCCTGCCCCGTTCACCGAACTCGAGCATACGTTCGGCAGTCTTGAAGAAGCCCAGAGATGGCTCGGAGATGCTGAGATCCGTGGAGCAGGTGGAGAGGATTAGGTATGGCAGAGGTCATTGCGTTCCCCCAGCGTGTGGAGACGAAGACACTCCACTTTGACGAGAAGCATGCCTTTGGTGAAATCGGCGGGCTGATGCTCTCCCTCGTGCAGGAGCAGGACAAGGCTGATGCGCCCTACACGCTCGTGCTGTTCGGCGGGAACGACATGTTCTTCCCGCTGCAGTCGTTTGAGCCAACACCGGAAGGCTTGGAACTCGCCAACATCGCTGGCGAAATCACATTGCGTGCACTGGCAGTCGGTCATGACAAATGGTCGAGATAGTCCCTCGGCCTAGAGGGCAGCGCACAAGGACAAGACGTCGAGCAGGGCTAAAACTCACCCCTAATTCAAGCACCACGCCGAGCTCGCCTTCTCTTGGATGGGCAGAAGTCAGAAAGGCCGATACACAATGACAAACAATCCGGGTAAACAGCCTCCTCTGGCCAAGCACAGGAGAGAAGATTTGGATGAGGCCCGCGAGGCATACCTCTTGGAACACACACCCGGTCTGAAGGAGTACGATGCAGCACAGCACAGAGCTTTCATCCAGATTGAGGAGGATGCCCTGGTCCGCCATCCCGATCCAACATCGGACGACATCGCCGCTGCGGAAGCCGCGGAGGCTGTCCTCCCATCCAGGAAGAGGACGGAGATTCAACTACGACGAAGCTTTGAGTCCCTGGCTGTGCATCTTCCCAAGGACGCCAGGCGCAAACGCAAGAGCTTCATCCAGCGCGGCCAACGCGCGTGGAACAGAGCCAATCCGACACCACTGACATCGGAGCAGGAGCGAACCCTCACGGCAACCTTTATGAAGGCTTATGGGTCGTGATCGCCCATTGGGCTGGTCGCATTGACGGCAGCACACAGGAGTCTGTCGCCACGAGATATCCAGACCCAGCGAGTATGGCCGTTCTCCCGTAGTTGACCAATCACCTCTCGCAGTTCGGGAACTCATCACCTGCACATGCCCGATCGTTTCGATCCAGCCCAGCAGCGCACCAGGCGCAGATTAATGTTTGCGGGCTTGAACCAGGTAAGCGGGGACTGTTGTCTCTCCAAGAGCCTTGCAGGCTTCGAGACGGTGCAGCCCCTCAACCAAGACAAAGCGGGTGCCATCCGGCCGCACAAGAATGGGCGTTTCCTGCCCTTTCGTCAGCATGCTCTCGGACAGAGTTTCAACCTTCTGCGGATCCAGTGTCTGACGCCGCTTCACAGGCACATAGACATCCTGAATTGCAAGCATCTGCCGCTTCAACACCATCCCGACTGCTCCTGTGTCTGTCCTCTCAGGTGAAGCTTACGTGCAGGGATCTGGCTTGCATAGGAACATGCCATCCCAACAGGCGTTCACTGACAGGTCCAGCTTAGCAATTCCCCAGGTCGTATGCGCTGGGCCTCCTCAAGCGGAGACACATCCATGAGCAAACTCACGGCACTACTCGGTTTCATCTTCCTGGCTGTTTCGTCTGCCTGGGCACAGACCCCACCTGCTACTCCCGGCTCTCCACCTGCCGGGGATGCTGCCGCAGGGGGCGGTCTTGCAGACTACTGGTGGATCATCCTGCTGGTCGTCATTGTCGCCGCAGCCATCTGGTACTTTTCCCGCAGTCGCGGCCGCAGCCGCAATCAGTTGTAGGCAAGCCGACCCCAGCGCGGCAGTTCCGGAACGGCTCCAAGGGCGTCAGCGTTGACGAGCAGACGTGTTGATGCTCATGACCGTCTCCGAGAGAGGAACCCGGCCTTGTGCCGGGTTCTTTTTTAACATAGCTGAACTACGCGCTCCAGGGATGCGGCGCCTGAGGCCGGGGGACATGCCAATTGATCTCCATTGATGTTTTGCCGGCACAAACCCGCTGGCCGCGCTCGTCCCGTATCTCAATAACAACATCGCTGGTATCTTCCTTGGTAGCCGGCCTGTTCCGATCTCGGCCGTCGAACGGACGGCCGCCAGCACCGCAGCATCCAGGCTGTCGAAGTAGTGCGCCACGGCGCTCTCCTCTGGGGCAGCATTAAGGCATCATAGGCAGGCCAATTTCCGGATCGTATGCGCCCTGGCTGAGGATGCTGTCTGAAATCCTCAGCTAGGGCATCAGCGGAGGGGAGGCCCTCCCTCAACTCCGAGGCCATCGATCAACGCCCCGAAGTATCTGTTCGGGCTGATACGCCGCGCGCCCGACACACCATGCTGTCCGACCCAGGTAAACAATCAGTAGACATTAACTCGCAGGACATACGTGGCATGGAGCGAAGCGCTTCTTCCGTGTGAGCCAGCAGAAATCGCCAGACCCGGTCAGATGAAGCTATACGACATATCCATCTCGTCTGGCGTCACTCTCCTTTTGGCGACCTAGGTCTCGGGAGACCTGCCGCTGATTGACGAATGTGACACCGGAGCAACCAGCACAATCCACGCTACCGAAACCTGTGTCGCTTGCGAGAGCCAGTTAAGACGGAGTTTGAGAGATGGTTGCTGCCAAAGATTGTTGCAGTGGCGTCATGATCCCGTCACCGAGCCACTTTAGGTCGGCCCTGTGGCCGCTTGGCCCAAGGGACAAGGGTAGGCACGGATGCACTGCCGTCCTTGTCCCTCACCCAATCTCATCGATCATAGCTGCAATCAATTTCCGCCTCAGTGGCTCTGGCGTGCCACCTGCGCGATGTCATGCCTGGCAATGCCGATGTCCGACAACTCACGATCAGACAGAGCATTCAATTGCCGTGCAACTTCACGAGCACGCAACCAACGACGAAGGCCTGACAGAACGACTGACAAAAACATGACGCAATCTCAATAATGGGCCGGCCCAAGCACAAAGGCGCCGAGCACGGGCAGTGAGAAAAAGGGCCACCATTGAGGGTGGCCGAGTTAGGGAGGAAGCCCGCCACAGGGAGGTCGTGGCGGAGGAGGGGTCATCTACAGCGCACGTGGCGCGGGACAAACCCGAAAGTCCTCGCCCCTGCCATGCGCATGGGGCATGGAACGGAACCGGAGTATTTACCCCTTGTTTACGGCTGCCACGCGGATCCCATAGGGACCTTGCTGGAAATTATAGCCGAAGCCTCCAGGCCAAAGCCTGCCTGCATCAGTTCCCCCTCACGATTTTCCAAACTTCAGGCTCATGGCTCATTGGACAGCCAACATCTTCCCGCTGTTGATCAATGCGGCGCTACGAAGAGGATGGGTGACCCTCACTCGGCTTATGAGCTTTTGCAGAGGCTGATTTCTCTAGGCCGATGGGTAAGACTGCCCTCTCTCGAAGAGCCGCGTCTTGGTTCATCATGAGGATGAGGCGAGGCTCCTTCGGCCTCTCTGGCTGTGCGCTTCGCCCGAAGCCCAAGTCACAGTGCGTATAAAGCGCCCAGCGCAAAAACGAGAACCTGCCCGGCATAGATCGCCATGACAATCCGAGCCTCGTCGTCGAACTTGCGGTTCCGCATAGCAATCAACTCCCTGAAAAGGAGCTTGGTTAACTCTGCCGACTTAACAAGTTGCTGCCTTGAAATTCCGAAGAATATTGTCTGTGGATCTTTGTGAGATCCGGGCACTTTCTGGATCATTCACACTTCAGTCACACCCCTGCTTCCAGTTTGCCGCCAGCCGCTCGTTCCAGAGGCCGTTGAACACTTCAGGAGAATCCCTTTGACGCGTATTGCTGTAGGTGCCGTTGCTTTCTTGGCTGCCCTCTTTGTGATGTCCCCCGAACAGGCGAGCGCCCGATTCTCAGCTCATCCTGTGACGGCACCTCACCTGACGGAGAATGTCGCCTGCACCACCCGCCGGGTCAGGACGGTTCGTCCCAATGGCACGGTGGTCTTCCGCAACGTTCAGACCTGCACGCCGGAGTGCCGGATGGTCCGGGAGCGCACCCGCCTTCCGAACGGCAACGTCATCGTCCGTAACGTTCGGCGTTGCCGCTAAAGGTTGGGCGACCCCGTTCAAGTGTGCTCGCGTCTGGTCTGGCACGGACCAGACGCAGCCTCATTGCACCTGGCAGGAACCGGGGAGGGAAGTCGGGCAAAAGAAAAGCGCCCTGATGAGGCGCCGGAGGTCCCGGCGTTCTGGAAGGGGCAACGACGAGCCGGTGAGGATGGCATTTGAACACCGTGCCCCAGGAAAGCCAGTCACGTTGCCGTGACCCCTGGTCTGCCTCCCGTCTCCTGGTGACAGCTCACTCAGACCGGAACGATCGCCAGCACCTCGCCCATGGTGATTTCGGGCTCGCCATTGACGACATCGATCAGGCTGGCCCGGATCCAGGCGAGCGCTTTCTCGTTGGCCGCAATTGCGGCCTCTCTGCTCTCGAACAGGCTCACAGAGCCTCCCATGCCATCGCCGGCATCCAAAGACATAGTAGCCCTGGAACCCGGGGGTTTGCTTGAGCACCTGGCCGATGCCGCTCTCGGCCCGGCGGGCGGCTTCCGCCACGGAACTGACGTGGTTGAATTTGCGGATGACCAGGTACATGACCGTCCCCGCCCTCACCAGGAGCTGTAATCTCAGGCGAGGTTAACACGCCAAGGCTCTGGGAGAAACGACTGGAAGCGCCTAAAGCCCGTGGCACGCCCATGCAGCCCACTCCCATATTGCTAAGCAGCCATTCTGCTTGGCGAAGCTGTGATCTGGAACAGATAGAAGCCGTTGAACCGTACGCCCACCATCGCAGCTCGGGCCTCGAACCCAGCAGGCGCTGGTTCTGCTGCATGGAGAGGCCGTTCAAACGTCCAGTCCTGTGGGACTAGAAAGCTGGGCACGGGGCAGTGCTCGGGCACGGCGCACAGGAGGTCGGGCCGCTGCCTGTTCCGGAACAGGTTATAGGTGCATTCGCGTGCGGATGGGCTGGCACAAACCAGCAGCGGATTGGACATCACGGGAGATCCCCCTGGAAGCTGGCGCTCTTATCAGTTGTTGGTTCAGAGCGGCTGTTGCAAGCCTTACAAGAGGCAGGGGAGATTTTGTATCATCCTCATGGAGTATCTGCCTGGGGAACAATATACCCAGATGAGACCTCCTTCCGCCTGCATCAGCAAATCGTGCGATGAGGCTCCAGATCGTTCATTGGAGTCAGACACCATCGTCCCCATGTCTGGAGATGATGAACGACGCTGGCATAGTCGCTGATGCACTCGGCCCTCCCACCCTAATTGCGGCAGACGGCTCGTTGCGGCGGGTCGGTGTCGAGATCGAGTTCCTGGGCCCGAGCGCTCAGGTTGCGGCTGAGGCCCTTGCGCATGATCTTGGCGGAACCTGTCAGGCGGAAGATCCGCATGCCTTCAGGGTCAGCGGGGTTGGCCTGGGCGACCTGCTGGTTGAAACTGACCTCCGGCACGTCCATCCCAACCGGCACCCGGAGCTCAGTCTGAGACTCGGCTGCCGCATGGCCGCATGGCTCGGCACAGTGGCGTCACCTTTCGTCCCCAGGGAACTCATCACCGCACCCATACCCATGACTCGGCTCCCGGAAATGGACACGGTCATGGCCAGCTTGCGGTCTGCTGGTGCCTACGGTCGTGGGACTGTGTTGTGGGACTCACTGGGGCTCCACTTCAACATCGATCCACCGCGACTCGATGCGGCAACGGTGACGGCCTTTCTCAAAGCTTTCCTGCTGGTCAACGACCGCCTCCGACGGGAGATCGCACGCGGGAGCTTTCGGCGTGCTCTCGTCCTTCCGCCCGACTACCCGCAGGACTACAAGAAACGCGTGCTAGATCCGGACTACTGGCCGGACCTGCCGAACCTGACGGACGACTATCTGGCGGCGAACCCGACCCGGAAACGGGCATTGGATCTTCTTCCGCTCCTGACTCACTTCGATGAGGAGCGGGTGCGCTCTGTTCTGCCGCATGAGAAGATCGGATCCCGGCCGGTGTTTCACTACCGTCTGCCTCATGCCCACCTGAGCGATCCTGCCTGGAGCATCATGCCGGATTGGGAGCGCTGGCTCCTCGTGGAGCGTCTCGCCTCAGATCTGGAAGAGCTCAACGAGGAGCGAACGGTAGCCCTGAGCCCACCTGCTTGAGCGCCATCCGGCTGGCAAAATGTACCCTTACGTTCAAGCACCGTAAGCAGGCGTTTTCTCTTTGTCGGCGATTGCGCTGGGCTCCATCAGTTTTGCAATTAAGGATGTTCACAGAATTGCGTACCGCTCCGCAAAAGGTGCTGCCTACACTTGCCTGAGCCATTCAGAGAGGGTTAGGGCATGAAGAGGTTGGTCACGGTCACCGGTCCTGTCGCCGCCGCCCAGATGGACGGGTACCTCATCGAGGAGCGCCTCCTCGACCAGATTATGATCCAGGTCATCGACAAGGGTGACGGGAACCTGGACATCACCTTCCATGAAAGAGACCAACGCTACCTGTCGCAGTTCTCTGCCGAGCAGCTGGCCGAATGGCTGCAGGAAGCCATGCTCCATGTCGAAGCGGCATGTCCACTCGAGACACGCGATGGAAGATCCGCCTGGATTGCTGACGAGGCGCCACCGAGAGCCAGATCGTCCATCAAGGCCATGCGGCCGGCACGGCAGGACCACGATCTCCCCGCTGGCCTGGAGTTCTTGAGGCGGACCTAATTCGTCTGCGCTTATCTGTATGGACGAACCGAACGGCCCCGCCGTCATTGTCATCGTGGAGGAACTCTGTTCCCCGGTGCGGCCGGCTTGCGGCCCAACAGATGAGAGAATGACAATGGCTCGAACCAAAAAGGATGGTACTTCCCAACCCAGCAGGAGCCGGACAGCGTCGCAGAAGTCTGCGTCGAAATCCGCCTCCCGGTCTGCCACAAAGAAGCAGACTGGCGCTTCCAAGAGGGCTCAACCTAAAGCGATAGCAAGCTCCCGCTCGTCGACAAAGTCCCAGGCCGTTCCCACGAAGGCCCGTTCCTCCGCAGGATCGCGCACGGCAGCACGCTCGATCTCCAGCCCGTCGAGGTCACGTTCCACGACGCAGGCCCGATCCGCGTCCCGCTCACGGTCGCAAGGCAGTCTGCTGAACCCAATGGCGTGGCTCTCGAGCCTTGAGACAATGCTCACCTCCGCGCAGGCACGAGCTGTGATGGCGGAGGCCCTCAGGGCGGTCGCGAACGTGCTGGAGAAGCCGCAGGGCAGCGAGCAGAGCCAAGGCGGCGGAACACAGGAAGGCCGGGAGGCCGTGTCGGCCGCCGGTAGTCTCGGCGCCGAGATCGTCGCTGCTCCACTCGAGGTCGCTGCGGCGGCCATCGGTGCTGCCGGTGAGGTCGTGACCAGCGCCCTTGGCGGATCTCCGGGCGGGGACGGTGGCAGCGGCGCCGGCCGGAAGGGTGGCCGGCGGCCCTCCTCGCGGACGAGCTCATCGGCAGCCGGTGATTAGCCGATCAGATCACCAATCGCGTGGTTATGCATCACGAAGGACGTATAAAAGGCCGCCTCGTTGGAGGCGGCCTTTTCACCGTCGGAAGATCAAAAGGGTTATCAGCCCGCCTCGGCGACGGGCGCCGGTTCGTCTATCGCGCGCATGTAGAGGTCGAGCAAACTGTCGTGCTCGTCGCGCCTGATGGCGCCAACCACTCTCAGAGCTTGAACGCGTCATCGACCTCGACTCCGAGTGCTGTAACCATGCGGTTCGTCTGGGATGCCATCCCAACAACCGCAACCAGCTCGGCATATTCAGCTTCAGTCATGCCCTTGGCGCGAGCCGCCGCCGTATGGGAGTGGATGCAGTAGTTGCAGCCATGAGCGATCGAGACGGCCACATAGAGCATCTCCTTGGTCTTGGCATCGAGCGCTCCTGGTCTCATCACCTGCTTGATGCTCTCCCACGTGCGTTCGAGGGTGACTGGATCATGGGCGAGTGCGCGCCAGAAGTTGTTGATGAACTCGGTTTGCCGGACGGTGCGGATGTCGTCAAAGACAGCACGCGCCTGCGGGGAGAGTTCGTTATCGGTGAGCAGTCTAACAGTGGCCATGTGGAGCTCCGATTCAAAGCCGCAGCCTAACCTGTCGCGCCTGTTTCGCCAGCAGGGTGCTTGTTGACAGGGCTGAGAGCCATAAGGTTGAGTTTCAGTCCCAAGGGCTTGCAGGGCCACCTTCAGCAAGGGAGCTATCGTCATGTGCCAGCATTGCGTGATTGACCAAGTGAAGGAAAGAATGCTCAGCCGTCGCAGCCTCTTCCGAAGTGCAGCCGCTGCGGCAGCCGCAGTGTCGGTTGGAAGCACAGTAATGCCGGCACAGGCGCAGGCACCTACCGTCGCCGTATCATCCGGCGGGGCCCGGGATCTGACACACGAACTCCACCCTGACTTCCCGACCTTCTTTGGCGATCCTCAACTCAAGCTCGTTCCGAAGTTCACCTACAAGGACCACAAGTTCAATTTGAACGAGTGGGTGGTGAACGAGCATACCGGAACCCACATGGATGCGCCGCTGCATTTCTCGCCAGACGGCAAGAGCGTGGCGGAGATCCCCGTTGAAGATCTGGTCGTGCCTCTCGCGATCATCGATATTCGGGAGAAGGCGGCCGCCAATCCCGATGCGCAAGTCACGCCCGACGACATTAAAGCCTGGATTGCTAAGAACGGCCCAATCCCGGACAGGGCTTGTGTCGCGATGAATTCGGGCTGGGACGTTCATGTGGCTGGGCCGAAGTTCCGCAATGCAGACGACAAGAAGGTGATGCACTTTCCTGGCTTCCATGTGGAGGCGGCGAAGATGCTTATTGAGACGACAGCCTCGGGCATTGGGGTGGACACGCTCTCGCTCGATTTTGGCCCCTCGCCCGATTTCGCCACCCACTATGCTTGGCTGCCAAGTGGGCGGTGGGGCCTGGAAGCCTTGGCTAATCTGGGACGCCTGCCGGAGAAGGGCTCGATGCTCGTGGTTGGGGCGCAGAAGATCCGTGGCGGCACCGGCGGCCCTTGCCGGGTGTTCGCCTTCGTCTGATAGGTGATCCTGGGTTTAGATGAGCAATTCGTCGAGAGTGGAAGGTTCTGTTCCACGAAGTGCGGGCGAGTTGATTTCGCCCGTGAAGTTCTTCAGCGAAGAACACGTGTAGAGCGAGCAACGAGCTTTCCTAGCTCAAACCCGCTTCTGAAGGCTGCTGAATAAAGTCATGTGGCGGACGCAATAGAGAGGAGGAATTCATGACGATCGCCGCTATCGTTGAGAAAACCTGCACCCCGTGCCGCGGCGGGATCCCGCCGCTGAGTGCAGAGGAGGTGTTGGCGCTCCATAAACAGATACCAGAATAGGCCATCTGCGATGGTGCGCGCCGTATTGAGCGGACCTATCCGTTCAAGAACTTCGCGCAGGCCTTCGCCTTCGTGCACAAAGTGGCTGAACTCGCAGAAGCCGAGGGGCATCACCCGGATGTCAGCTTCGGCTGGGGCTACGCGACGGTGTCCCTCCAGACCAAGAAGATCAAAGGGCTGCACGAGAACGACTTCATCATGGCCGCGAAGCTGGATGACATGGCCGAGAACATCCCGCTCGGCCCCTAGTCCGAGCCCTATCAAGGCGCTGGATAAGATCTCTCATCTGTTCTGAGCCCCTCAAGCTTCAGAGGTCTGTCCAGTGTGTCCTTCACTTCTCAGCTCTCGCTAAAGCTGGATTTTTCGCCGTCGGCACTGAAATTGCTATCAACCGACAGGGCCATACTGGCTGTGGTGTCGGGCAGCTGGTTGAGGCTATGGGTCAGCTCGTGAATGAGCCAGCGTCTGGCCCGGCGTGCTGAGGATCGTTTCATCACCACCTCCTGGCACGTGCGAAGTTCAGCGGCGGGGTCGGCTCGACGTGTCGATGGTGACGAGACTTCCGGTGATCGGATCGAGAATGGTCATGAGCAGTTCTCTCGTTCAGGCACAGGAGCAACGCCGTGCCTGCAGTTTCGATCAGATGCGATTGGGATTGTGGTTACGAGACAGTTACTGCACGGGATGCCCACATCCCCAAAGCAGACTGAGGCGGTTCATCCGCGCCCCGGCTGCTTTGGAGGTGAGGGCTGATCCGAAACCCAGCGGATCAGCCAGCGCATGGTTGTAGTACCATGGTTAACAGATCGCTAACACGCCTCCACAGTGTTGTCGTGTGAGGGTACTCTCATCTTGTTAACCTATTGGTAGCTATCTTGAGCGCCGAATAGGGCTGCTTGCGAGGGGCACGGCGGTTACTGCTTCAGTTCGTTCCGGTGTCATTCCGTGCTACCCCTCATCTCGCTTGTGCCTGCGTGGGTGCCGTGCCTCCTCACGGTCTCTCTGGAGAAATGCCAGCGATGAAGAAGCCAAGGCCAAAGCATACTAAAGCGAAGACGAAGGCCAGACAGGGCAGGGTGCTCGTGGTGACCTCCGGCAAGGGCGGGGTCGGCAAGACCACCTCCACGGCAGCACTGGGCGCGGCACTGGCGCAGAGCGGCCAGAAGGTGGTTGTGGTCGACTTTGATGTTGGTCTGCGCAATCTCGACTTGGTCATGGGTGCGGAGCGCCGTGTGGTCCTCGATCTGATCGATGTCATTCGGGGCCAAGCCAAGCTCACGCAGGCTCTCATCCGGGACAAGCGCCTCGACACGCTGGCTCTCCTGCCGGCATCGCAGAGCCGGGACAAGGACAGCCTCACCGAAGAGGGAGTTGCGAGTGTCATCGCAGAACTGCGAGCGCAGTTTGACTGGGTGATCTGCGACAGCCCGGCCGGGATCGAGAAGGGAGCGATGCTCGCGATGCGGCATGCGGATGTCGCTGTTGTCGTGGTAAACCCAGAGGTTTCCTCAATTCGCGATGCCGATCGGATGATCGGCATGCTCGATGCCACGACGTTAAGAGCCGAGATCGGGCGATGCGTCGACAAACATCTGCTTCTCACCCGTTACGATCCCGTTCGTGCCCGGCGCGGTGAGATCATGAAGGTGGAAGACGTGCTGGAGATCTTGTCGATTCCGCTGCTGGGCATCATCCCAGAGAGCGGAGAGGTTCTGCTGAGCTCAAATGTCGGAGCGCCAGTGACCCTGGGCAGCCCTGGCAGTGCGCCCGCTCAAGCCTACCTAGACGCCGCCCGGCGGCTGAGGGGGGAGGGTATCGTCATCGTCACTCCGAGCAACAAGCCTCGTCTGCTGCACAGGCTGTTCACCCGACGAGCTGCATAGACCTGCTCGACCGTCTTGCAAGATTTACGTCAAAAGCAGTGGTGCAGAATATGGTCTGAGGCGAACTCACGAAGAATTTCGATGATCAACCTCAAGAATACTCGATCTTGACGCCACATCAGCAAGTTCTTAGATCATCATCTTTCATGTTCACAATCAGCATATACGATGAAGCATAACCCAAAGCCTTTCTCGGTTGAGATCAAGAAGTCCCGCGTTCAAGGAACGCGTAGCCACCTCCCGCCAAGACGTTTATATGCGACAACCCCAGCTGAGGCCGCAAAAGTCTTCCAGAAGGAAGAGCCTCAAGTGGCGCCTGAGCTATCTGCCGCCCCTCGCATTCTGCCGAGCATCGTTGAGCCTGTATGGAGCGGTTCAGAGCCCGTTGAGACTGCCCGCCGCAAGCGTCTTTCAGTCGAGCCCAACCGAGGGCAGATGGAGTTTAATCTGACTGCAAGCGCCTCTGAAGGCGTAGCAGATGCACCCGCCGAAGCGCCGATGAGTGCCGAGGTTATGCCGCAGACGGACCGTGCTCTGGATGATTCAGAGGACACGGGAGGTATATATCCCGTTCAGCCCGCACAAGGTGAGGGTGTGAGGGCCAAGTCCCGGAAGCCACGGAAGAAGGGCTCTAGACTTGTAGAGCAGGAGATAACATCCGAGCCAGCGCCGGAGACAGTGATGACCACTTCAGTTGTGTCATCGAAGGCGGCTCAGCACAGGATGACGAAGCGTCTGGCTGCCGCGGCTCAACTCCCGCGCCATGAACGCTGGAAGGTGCGCCTTCATCCCGCTGCCTGGTAAGTTCATTACCCTGTCGGATTTTCAGACTCACCTCGCAACACTGCAGCAACATCCGCCGGCGGTACGCCGCGGTGCCACAGGATGTAGACGGTGCGATAGCGCGGTGGCGCCAGGCCAGCGGCGCGACAGGCAGCAACAGCCTGATCATGCGCCCTACGAATGCTGCCAAACGGTGCCCTGTCGCCCTGCCGCCAAGCCGAGGAGCGACAGCTCAGGATAGCGCGCCAGATGATGACCTGTTTCAGGTGCAGAAACCTGCGACCTTTGCGTGTGGTCTTCGGCCTGGAAGCCGGGCTCGGGACATCCTTCAAGCGTCCTCGCGCCAATGCGAAGCGACGCTGGAGGGCGCGGTGGCGGAGATCATGACCCTCATCATCCGGATTTGCACCGCGCTGTTCGGCATCGCGCAAGGCCGCCCTCAATCGTGCGATCCGCCAGGCCGGAATGGATTCGAAGGGCGCAGTGTTCATCTCTTTCCGCCATTTGGTCGTTGCTCTCCTGCCGTTCAGCGGGGGAGTGACTCCATCTCAGGTTACACCCCGACTGCTGCCGGGATCTTCTCGTCATTGGTGTTGGTCGTGTCGTGAACCCTCGATCTGAACGCGGGCTCCCGATCACAGGTGCCTTGGCGGAGAGCCCGGGCAGCCAGATTGCTTTCTTCGAGCCTCGGAGTGAGGGCTCCTTGCGCCACCATGTCATTCCTCTCGCGAGCATCGTCGCTGGGTCTAATATGCGTAGCGAAGACGCTGACCCTGTGTTTCTCCACAATCGCCGGTGCCTGACACAGCGCAAGATCCGCGAGGAAAGGTCCGGCGCCGGCCGCTGAACGGAAACTATATTGCGCCTTTCTGGGTTGCTTAGTCCTGCCTCCGCCATATACGAATGAGAGCCTTCTTCAACTTCTTTCATTCTCAGGATTTCATGACCATCCGCCGCCGATTTCTCCTCGCTTCGTCCCTGGCCCGCCTCATCCAGCGGGAAAGGAGCGGTCTGCGTCAGATCGAAGGCTTCTTCCCGGAACAGCGGGATCGCACCTCCTGGGTTCGGCTCGAGGAGAACAGGGGTCTGCTGATCCTCCGGACGATGGGTCTGAACGGTGAGACAGAGGAACAAACCGAGGTGCCGGTGGGCCACGCCCATGCGCTGCTCGATGTCTGTGCCGGCGAGGTCGACTACATCCGCACAAGGCTCCGGATCGGTGACCGTGATGCCCTCGTCGACCAGTTCAACCGGCCTCGTGATCTGCACTTCGTGACGGTGGAGTTCGACGGCGAGGCCGAGGGCAGGGAATTCCACCCGCTTGCGTGGTTTGGCCCTGAGATCACAACAGAGGCCCGCTACAGCAATCAGGCGATTGCCCTGAGAGGCGTCGAACAATACCAGGATGCTCCCCTGTCCGATGAGGCGCTCAACAGCCTGCTTGACACCCTGGAGAACCGCTTGCCGGTTCAGCCGAGAGTGCCAGTCAAGCGTCCCGCCGCCAAGCAGCGCGCGGTCAACAAGGCTCTGGCTGGCTCAGCACAAGAAGGTGGCCGGGCCGCCCAGGTCAACCTCGACGACATCGAGGCGGCGATGATGGCCGAGATGGAGCGCACGCTGCAGAAGGGCAGACCCGAGTAAGGTCGGCCGTCGGATGCCTGACGCTCGCTCGCCCATCCGGCACCACCTTGCGCTCTACTAACACGACCCGGAGCAGGGTAGGGCACGGTTCTTCAGCCTGATGATCGAGCGCGACTTGTTCGGTACAATCCGGCTGGTCCGGAACTGGGGCGCCATTGGCTCAAAGGGTCAGGAGAAGGTCGACATCTTCCCAACTGAGGCGGAAGCCGCTCGGGCGCTTGAGGGCTGGGCTGAGACCCAGCGGCAAAAGGGCTACACCGATCTGTGACGTGGTTGGGAGCTCACGAGCCGCAGCAGATCTTCCTATTAGGAGCAGTGGCGGATGGTCGTTGCTTTCGCTGTCTGAGTGGCCCGGCCTCAGTCGATGTCCGCCACGTCCACACACTCGCCGCCCTGAAGATCGTGAAAGCTGACGCGCACTTTGGCGATATGGCCGATCCGCTCGGACGGAGCGCCTAAACCAAGGGACGGGTTCATCTCGCCCCTCATGCATTCGTTGCTCCCAGCCAATCGGAGTTGGACTTGGCGCCGCCGCAGGTGCGCCTCGAACTCATGGATCGCCCGCAGGGTTGTCACATCGACATCGACATCAATGCGACAGACCTGTTTGCCGTCCCCGCCAGAGGCGATCTGCGCCTCTTCCAGCAGGGGAGCAAGCTCTGTAGGCCATTCAACGACAGGGATTTGATGGAGCGGCATGCGGCACCTCACTCAACATTTTGGCCTCGGGTCAGGCCTGATGTGAGTAAAAAAGAAGCCAAGCTCACGGGTTCCACACCTACCCATATCGAGTAACCGCTGACGAACGCACGCTTAGCGGCGTGCGTCCGGGCCTTGCTCGACTGCGCCTCGTCCCTGGATTGTCAGAACGCCATCTGCCACCAATTCCAATCTGACGCGGTCTGTACGCTCCAGAACGACCGACAGGATCCTCGACCGGAGGAAAGCCGGCTTCCGTTCGATTGGGCCAGTCACGATCCTTGGCTCATTGTCATTGGATGGTGCCGGCGGCGTCGGCTGCCTGTCGATCTGTCGCTTGCACATGACATCCCCCTCATCCCGCTGGAGGATTATCAGGCCTGGATTGCTTGAGGATGTCATCGCCTGCTGCGACGACCGCAACATGTGACCGCCGCAACATTCAGGATCGCTCCGCTGGGGCGAGTTTCAGGAACAGGTGGGCTGCCAATAAGGCATCGTTCAGGGCGTCGTGCTCCTGCCGGAGGTGATCCATGCCGATGCCTGCTTGCGCGCAGGCATGGCGGAGCTTGCCCGGCAAGCCCGAGCGCTTTGCCAGAGCCATGGTGCAGAAGAACCGCTCCCGCGGGTACGTCGGTCGTGCCGCGCGCTCGAACTCCCGTTTGAGGGTGTTGTACTCGTAGGCATAGTTGTGTGCGACAATTCTGTCATCGCCAACGAAGTCGATCAAATCATGAATGACGTGCTCGAAGTACGGCTCCTGCTCCAATTCCGTCAAGGAGATTCGATGCACCGCATAACAGAACGGGCTCATGGCTGACCGTGGTTTGACCCTTCGGACAAAAGAGCGAGGAGAGATTGTTGCGCCGATGACCTCAACAGCGGCAATTTCGATGATGTGATCGTAGGATTGAGCAGTTTCGACGTCAATCACGACGTGCCGGGCTATGTGATTCATGGTTCAATATCTTAGGTCATTCTGGATGATCAGGCTTGGAGCAATCCGCCCGACATGTGATTTGCGGGTGATGCTAAGGCAGCGACGGCTCGGGCGCCAGCTTGCGGACGTTCTTGCAAGCCTCACGCAAGCTTAACCTACCATCAAGATCTTCCGCGCACTGTGCCGACTCCACGCAAGGAGACGGCACATGAGCGAATGGCATCAGCGCGATCACAGTCCGATCACCGAGGAGAAGCTCGTCCGGGCAGTTCACATCCTCGCTGACATCGTGGAAACAAACGGTCCAGCTTTTCGCCCGCTGTATCATGACCTGCGGCAGCAGCTGGCCGATCTGCGCCTGCAGCAGCAGGCGGAAGCTGCTGCCAAGGCCAGAGCCGCTCAGGACAGCACCAAGGTTGCCTGAGCCTCAGGAGCGTGAGCATCTCGTACGGGAGCTGATGATCGCGCCCCGGGAAATCCGTAGGGCTTAGAACGACCTCGGGCCTTAGCCAGAGTACGTGCTTAGGTCGACGCTGCAAAGAGGGCTCCCGGTGAACGTGGCCCGGTGCGGTGGGGCGATGGTATGCCGGGTTGCGACCGTCAGTTGGTAAGAGACACGCCGTATGCCGAATTGTCTTCCTCGCTCGGCCAGAACCTACTGATTGGTGCACGGATTTAAGTTCCAGAGCAGTTCTCCCGTGGCTGCTCGAAAGAACTGCTG
Organism: Microvirga sp. jy35; assembly: GCF_056148915.1. Lineage (NCBI taxonomy): Bacteria > Pseudomonadati > Pseudomonadota > Alphaproteobacteria > Hyphomicrobiales > Methylobacteriaceae > Microvirga > Microvirga sp. jy35. The sequence continues at coordinate 18,922 of NZ_JBWBEW010000059.1, forward strand.
CATCCATAGTTGGACTGATTGTTCCTGGCACCGAGGCATCAGCTCGTAGTTGACATCAACATTTGCAGCATGGGTTCGGCGGCTTTGTCGTCACCCGTGCGAGCCGGGCAGGTGCCGTCGCAAGTGGTCAGGTCCCCAGTCTAACCGTCTGTTTACGGTTTGCTCTCCAGAGTCACGACGCCGCTGGAATCAGCTTGGCCAATCACCGTTCAATTGCGTCAGAGATCATGCATTCAACCCGTAAGCCACCCTTCGCCCCACCACCTCTTCCTGAAGAGGAGGATGCCCGCGAGAACACCAACGTCGTGCGGTTACCGCAGGGGCAAAGGAACGCCGACGGCGGCCTATCCCAAGACGGTGCCGAGCCGCCGTGGAGACAGGCCTTTGTTCTGGCCGAGGGCGTGAAGGCCACGCGTACCCCGGACAAGGTCATTCGAGCCCGCAACGGCCATGCAGAACTCCCGTCCACGCAGCCGGGGCACCCAGCGCCCGCAGTCAACTCGACGGGTGAGCACATACGCCCCGTAATCGACGAGGAGACCGTTGGGGTATCCGAGCCGGCTGTCAGAAATCAGATCGCACAATTGCGGTCGGCGTTGGCCTGCGAGGATCCGGTTTCTGAACGACTGGCATCACTCGCCGACAGGGAAGCTGCCCTGTCTGGCGCTGGCTGCGGAGAGACGGCTGGTTCCGCGCGGTGGATGATCGAAACGGCGACACGACTTCCATTGTCACAGCAGGAGGCCCTTACCACAGATGAGGCGCCCCAGGAGAAACAACGCCCGGAGGCCCGGCTGGAGCTGGCCGCCCCCTTCAGCTTGATGTCCGCAGCCGTCTCGTTCTCGTGGCAAGGACTGTCATACCGAATGGCTGGCGTCGGTCCAGCAGGGGATCTGGACGCCATGTCCGAGGCCCCTGCCGATGGGCAGATCCTGGAGACCACTGAAGCAATCGCTGAGGTCACCAATGACAGCCAAGCGGATCCGGATGGAGCTTCCGAAGCGGAATCTGGTGTCTCCACTGAAGCGGCACTACCATCCGAGCAGACCCAGGAAACGGCCGTCGAGACCGGGATCGCCGTTGAGGAAGAAGAAGCGGCTCCTGCTGTTCCAGGTGCCAGCGTGTCGGATCCCACCGAGGAGGAGGTCGATCTCGGATACCTCGCTCTCTACGAGGACCTCCTGCCGGCTGTGAGCAAGAAACCGCAGACGGGGAAGGTTGCCCTTCAGCCGCAGCCCGAACCGTTGGTCGACTCTGCCCCTGACCCGGTGCCTGATCAGGTGGCTGACCCAGTTCTGGAGAGGATTGAGGAGGTGCCCTTTCCTGACGCTGTGATAGAGCCGGGCCAGGCAGCGGTGACCCTAATCCAACCGCTTCAGGAAGCCGGCCCGGTCGTGGATCTCCCCAAAATCGCCCCGTCGACCTGGGGGCATCCGATCTCCCGCCCACAAGCGCCTGAGGGTTGGTCGTATCAGAAGCCGGACATCGCATTCCTGGCCGAGCCGCCGGAACGCGTAGGACAAGAGCTGACCGAGGACATCCTGGAGGAGACGGCAGGCCGGTTGGAGAAGGTTATTCGCGACTTCGGCGTGAAGGGCGAAGTCATCCATGTCCATCCAGGCCCGGTGGTCACGCTCTACGAATTCGAGCCCGCACCCGGCATCAAGTCATCTCGCGTCATTGCGCTGTCGGAGGATATCGCGCGCTCAATGAGTGCCGTCTCGGCGCGCGTGGCGGTGATCGCAGGCCGCAATGCTATCGGCATCGAGCTGCCGAACGAAACGCGGGAAACAGTGTACCTGCGCGAACTGCTTGCCTCAGACGATTTCGAGGTCTCGCAGCACAAATTGCCCCTCTGTCTCGGCAAGACCATCGGGGGCGAGCCCGTCATCGCCGATCTCGCCCGCATGCCGCACTTGCTGGTCGCCGGCACCAC
>NZ_JBWBEW010000060.1:0-19871 GCF_056148915.1 Microvirga sp. jy35
ACCCGGACCGGGTTGCCGCAGGTATGGCCGTCGATGCAGAAGAAGGTGTGGCGCGCCATGGCCTCACTCGCTGTTCAAAGAGATGACTGTTAAGGAAGAATAGGCATGAATTCGTGCCACGCCATGCTTTACTAGGCCACAGCTGTGAGGTCCGCACCGAGCAGCAACGGTCGTGGCTTGAAGGTGTTGTCCATGAGGGCCTCGATCTGGAACTCGCAGTTCGAGTTGAACGGAATCTTGACTGGTCCACTCAATCAATTTCGTTCGCCATCTAGCTCCTGTCCCTGCTATATGAAATTGAACTTCCTCAACGTAGATTGTATAAAATCATCTATGTCAAGCCACTCTTTTGTCAGTCTGCTATAGAGCCATAGGATCCATTCTTCCATAGGATCTGCAACTAACGACAGTGAAAGCTATGCCCCCTGCCAGACCCGCCCAAAAGTCACTACAGCACAGGACCATCGCCTCTGCCGTCGCAGAGGAATTGCGGCGCAGGATTGTGGATGGTGAGTTCAAATCTGGTTTCCAGCTTCGTCAAGACGCACTGGCTACGGAGTTCGGGGTTAGTCGTATCCCGGTCCGCGAGGCCCTGATGCAGCTCGAAGCTGAAGGGCTGGTGAAGATCCTTCCGCATCGCGGCGCAATCGTCTCGGAGCTGTCTATGGAGGAAGTTCACGAACTCTTTGAACTTCGAGCGCTTTTAGAACCACGCCTCCTCAAAGCCTCTGCCAAACATCTGTCGGAAGCAGACTATGAGCGTCTGAGTCGAATCCTTCAGGAATACAGCTCAGAACTCCGTGCCAAACACGTCAGGCGTTGGGGTGAGCTGAACACGGAGTTCCATAACGTTCTGTACCAGCACGCTCGACAGCCGCGCGCGCAGGCAATCGTTGGGGGCCTACTTCAGGAATGTGACAGACATACCCGGCTTCAGCTTTCGCTGACGGGTGGCATGGAGCGTGCTGAAGTCGAGCACGCTGAACTCGTGCGCCTCTGCAAGAGTGGCAAAGTCTCCGCGGCCTGCTCACTCCTTAAAACGCATATCGAAGGTGTGGGTAAATCGCTCCGCAATTACTTCGAAGAGCATAACAAAACCACTTAGAAGTAGTCGGCGGGCGAAACGCCCGCCTTGATTGGTGGAAGCGAGGCTGCCTCAGAGCGTTGCGCCGATCTTGCGCAACTCCGCCAGAACCGGGGCCTTCGGAAGCCAAATCTTGTCATACTCGGCAATCACTGGATCCGCGTCCTTCACATCAGAGACGACGATCTTGACGGGTTGTTTCGAGAAGTTCTCTAAGAGGCTAGGCTGATTGGCGACGATTTCATCGATCTCGGCATCAAGCGCTGCGCGGGTTGCCTTGGAGATCAGCTCACGATCGGCTGCTGGCAGGGTGGTCCAGACCCGGCCGGAGACCAGCGCCACCATCGGCATGTGAACGGCATTCATCCGAAGGATGGTCTTGGAGACCCGATCGAAGCGCTGGTTCCAAGAGAAGTCGAGATCTGCCTCAAGGCCATCGACCTGACCATTGGCCATTGCATCGAACACCTGTGGAGTCGGGATTGGTGTGGGGGCCGCCCCTAGTATCTGGTAGAAGTCACGGAAGGCAGGGGTCGGGTTGATACGCAGCTTCATGCCTTTCAGGTCGGCAACGGACGAGATGTCTTTGGCCGAGAACACAGCACGAATCGATGTGATGCCCCAGCCGAGGCCGATCGTGCCTGTCTCCTTGGGAAGATAATCGAACAGGCTGAGTGCAACTGGGTGGCGGACGAGCTTCGCGACGGCCTCCGTGGAGCGCACCACATAGGGGGCATTGATCGCCGCAATTGCCGGGACACGGGAGCCAAGCTCGGCAGCCTGGATAAAGGCCATGTCGAGGGCCCCTGACTGGAGCTGTTGCATCATAGCGCCTTCATTCCCGAGCTGGCCGGCATGGAAAACGGTGAGCGACAAGCGGCCGCTGGTCTCAGCCTTCAGTGTCTCACCGACTTTCAGGGCAGCGTTGTTCCAGGGATGGTTCGGCGGTGTGATGACGCCAAGGCGGAACTCACGGCTTTGAGCGCGTAGCACCGTTGGGGCTGCAAGCGGTAGGGTTGCGCCAGCTGCTAAAGCGAAGAGATGTCTGCGGGAAATGCTCATTGTTGATCCTCCGTTCTTTCTACAGGTTAATCGACGAGGGCAAGCGAGAGGGTGGGCCATACCGAGAGAATGATCAGCATCACGAATGCAACGATGAAGAAGGGTAGTGTCACTATAAACATCTTGCCGGGCTTGGCGCCTGTGACGGCTGCCGCGACGAAGAAGCAGAGGCCGACTGGAGGTGAGAGAAGTCCGAGCACCAAATTGATCACAACGACGACCCCAAAGTGCCTTGGGTCGATATGATAAACGTCGGTCGCGATGGGCAGGAGGATCGGCACTGTCATGATCAGACCCGGTACGCCGTCAATGACGGTACCGATGACGATCAGGATCACGTTCACCAGGAGCATGAAGGTGACCGGATCCTTGGCGACCGACTGAATCCACCCCGCCACTTCTTGCGGAACCTTGCCAAAAATCAAGATCCAGGAAAATACTGCTGCGGCGGCTACAAGGAACAAGACGATTGCCGAGTAGATCCCGGATCGGAGCAGCATCTCCGGGACCTGAGAGAACCGAAACTCGCGAGTCCAGAAGCGGCCAATCAGCGCCGCCGCGATTGCGCCCACGGCAGCTGCCTCCGTGGCATTGGCGAGGCCCGTAAGGATCGAGCCAACAATCACCACCGGGATCGACAGCGTCGGCAGCGCGCGAAGCACCGTCATCACGCGCTCGCGCGGTGTCATGCGTGCTCCAGCCGGAAAGTTGTAGACGAAGCCCATCACCGCAATGATCGCGCAAAACAGTAGCGTCAACAGAATGCCAGGGATGATGCCGGCGATCAGCATGTCAGACACAGGCACTTGAGCAATTACACTGTAGACCACGAACATCACCGACGGCGGAATAATCGGACCGAGCATTCCCGCATAGGCAGTCAGACCCGCCGCGAAAGTCTTGTCATAACCCTGACGCTCCATCTCAGGCACCATGATCTGAGACATGATCGCGACTTGAGCTGTGGCTGAACCCAAGATTGAAGCGACGAACATATTGGCCAGCACATTCACGTAAGCCAAGCCGCCCCGCAATGCACCCACGATAGCCATTGCCATTTCAACGATGCGCCGCGTGATACCACCTCCATTCATGATTTCGCCGATCAGAATGAAGAGCGGAATGGCGATGAGGCCGTAACTATCGACTCCACCAAACATTTGCAGCGGATAGGATTGAAACAGCAACGGGTTGCCGGACGCGACGATATAGACGATGCCGGCGAGGCAAAGGCACAGGCCGATCGGCACGCCAACCAGCATGATAGCAACAAAGGCAGCGGAGGTGATCATTAATTGATCCCGCTGCTGACGGTGGCGTGGAATCCCGAAAAGGCGCTTCTGCCGACAAGGCCGAGGTCTTCCAGTGTGTTGGCAAGACCATGCAGCGTCATTGATACGGCAAAGATTGGCAGGACAAGATACACGATCCAGCTCGGCCAGTTCAGTGTTTGAGTGCGTTCCGTATAAAGGAAGTTGAAGGTTTCGCCTGCATAGGTCTTTGCATCAAACCCAGCAGAGGCTATGCCAACTGGGTCCATCCACAGCCAGCACATCGTAGCGAGCCCGAGGCCGAAGCCAACAACCGCCAACGTAGAGATAATTCGAGCTATCTGCTGTCCTCGCGCAGAGAGCCGTTCGGTAAGCATAGTCACAGCAAAGTCGAGCCGAAGCCGAGTCATCGCCGAGGCTCCAATGAACGTCAGCCAGACTGTCGTATAAACGGCCGACTCATCGATCCAGTAGATTGGCAGGCCCGCATATCGGGTGGTGACGTTGATCAAAATGAGCAGGGTCAGGATACCCATAAAGCTCATGATCGCGATACGCTCGATAGCGAGCAATCCATTGGAAACGACAATAACAGCGCGTACCGGCCAGAGCGGCATGCGGGAGCTAGGTAATGACGCACCCGCCGATAATTGGTTTGGTTCGATCACTCACATAACTCCATTCCTGACCGCCGCAAGCTTACCGTATACAATCTACGGATCAACAGGGATGTAAGGCATTTCGTATTGGGCCGGTGCGATAAGGCCCTACCAACCGCGGAGACGCGGCTGAACATGTCGTTGAAAGGGGAAGGATTGCCATTGCAGCGCGGCCCTACCATGCGGCGCTGCCCCTAACTGAGGGCAGCCCCCTAGTCAGCGCGCAGATGGCGCAATCAAGCGGCTTCAAACCGTCTGCTTCCCCCATAGGGATACCCAATAGGGAAAGGCCCACGATAGAGTGGGCCTCTGACGTATCACTTAAGCAGCGTATTTCTGCACCGTACCGGACTGCCTGCTCCATTCCGCATACCACGCCTCGAAGAGCTTGAGCTGCGTCTCAGCATAGCCGCGCTGACTATTGGAGAGCGCATCGGTTTCGTTGAAGTGAAGCGCATATTCCGGGTTCCCCTTCAGCACCATCAGATGCTTATAATACAGCACCAGATCGGGCCCCTCATCGAAGGAGGACAGAACGCGCAGCGCCTCCTCCAGCTCCTTCGCCCGCTGGCGGGCCTCGGCATCACCCTTCGAAGCGGCATGGGCAAGGGCGCACAGGTGCAGTACCTCGCGAGGCAGCACGTTGCCGATGCCGGTGATTGCACCGGTGGCGCCGCAGTTGACGAAGCCGTGGAACACAGCGGTATCGACACCCACCATCAGCGTCACACCGTCGTCCTGACTGGTGATGTGCTCGGCTGCATAGGTCAGCGCCTCAGCACCGCCGAATTCCTTGAAACCAATGAGGTTCGGATGCTCGGCGCGAAGGGCAAAGAACAGATCACCACGGGTCGCGAAGCCGTAGTACGGGCTGTTGTAGATCACTGCTGGCAGATCGGGAGCGGTAGCGAGGATCGCCTTGAAGTGGTGGCGCTGTGCGGTGAGCGACGACCCGCGGGAGAGGACGCGCGGGATCACCATCAGCCCTTGGGCGCCGACCTTCTGTGCGTGCGCGGCGTGAGCCACCGCGGCGCTGGTGTTGACAGCTCCGGTTCCAACGATGACTGGCACACCGGCCTTCACTAGGCGCTCTACACCTTCCATGCGCTGCTCGTCAGTCAGGAGCGGCCAGTCGCCCATCGAGCCACAGTAGACAACCGCGGACATTCCGGCTCCAATCAGCTCCTTTCCTTTGCGCACCAGCGCGTCAAAATCGGGGCTGCGATCGGCCTTGCAAGGCGTCATGAGCGCCGGAATGCAGCCGGAGAAAATATTAGAAGTCATGCGGTTCTCCTTCAAAAGTCGGTCTCTCTGCCCGCATAGCCAATAGGCGCAAATTTGAAAATCCGCCGAGGATGGGGGTCAACTAAGGATTTTATACAATCTACATTGCGTAAAGTCAACACTCGTTGGCAGGCACGTGGCACAAGCGCCGAAACGGAGGGGTGGCATCTTTCCGCATAACGGTTTCAGCGTTCGACCAGGCGCTTTCGGTCACAACCTGACGTCCGAGGGCAGGGTAGGCATTGCAGCGATCCTCGATACGAGCGATCGTATCAATAATGCCGCAGACTTCGCTGAGCTATAGGCTCAGTCCATCCTTAGGTGCATATGGCCATACTTAAATCCTCTACTGTGCTTTGGCCCTATCCAGATTTCTATTACTTTGCAAACGATGGATGGGCTGGCATCTTCCGGTTCAGATGCAACCAGCTTATTGCTCAATACCTACGCGGTCGGCCGCGGCCATTATGACCTGTCACAAGCTGCGACCACTTCCGCTACGTCGTGGAGCTTATGGGAGATAGAGCCGATTCTCTCCATTTGACACCGCAGTCAGCCCAACGTTGTAGATGGAATGCGTCTACGGTTCTGGCGCATACCGAACCTGCTCCTCTTCAAGTCGCGTGGGGCAGAAATTGAGGCCTTGTATACGCCAACCTTCAAACTCTCGAAGGCTATTGGCGACGACATTACGGAAGACATGGCGATTGAGCAGGAACAGACCTTGTGCTTGAGCTTCCTGAGAATAGTCGTCGGCATGTCCGTACTCCTCCAACACAAGGCGATGTTGGAAACTGAGGAGGTACCCGCCTCCCCGAGGGCTGAACGTCGGCGGGCGCAAAAATCGGGACGGTTTCTTCCGGACATACGAGTCGTGAAAGTCAGGCTTGGTGAGCTCGGGAGGGGCCAACTGCAAGCCATGCAGGACGAGGTCGACGAGGACCTGCCGGAAAAACACGGCGCAGGGCACATTGGGTACAAGGTCACTTCATGCGCAATCGCACAGGCGGTATCAGCTGGAGAAACCCCCACGTGCGGGGCGCAGGACCCGTCGTCCCGCAGGAGCGCCAAGTCTCAGTTGCAAAGGATACCTGAAGTAGCGCTGGGATGCTCACAAAACAGGTCAAGCTGCGTAGCTTGCGGCCCAGAGCTGCCGTTAGTCGTTCCCCGGTTTGAAGTCTGCTTCCCGCCCTTTCTTCTCAAGGCTTTCGCGGATGTAGCGATGACCAAGCAGGTGCAGCGAGCGGCAGATCTCGCTGCACCTTGTGAACTACTCATGGATGGGGCGTCCATCCTCTCGTGCGATCGGCCGTCAGATCCGCCAGCTTCTCCAGTCGTTTGTGCAGCACGCGGCGAAACCGCGCCACCTCAAGCGGGTTGGGCTCCGGCAAGGGAAACGCGCGTGATCCCTGGGCCTTCCCGCGCCGCGGGCGCGCGTAGTGGTCTGCGCCTGTAGCGTCGCTGGCGTGCCCCATTAGAGCGGCGACCTCCTCGGGGCTGTAGAAGCGTTTGGCCTGCGCGGAGAATTCATGCCGGCACGAGTAGAGGGCATAGCCGCGCTTGCGCCGGGGCCAGAGCCGTCGACAGGTCTCGCGCAGCAAGCGCTGCATCTGCTTCAGACCCGCGTCATAACGGCCGTAGGGGATGCAGCCCATCTCCTATCGCCGTCATCAATTCCCGCCCGAGATCATCTGGCACGCAGTCTGGCTCTACCTCCAGTTCTCGCTCCGCTATCGAAATGTGGAGGAAGTCCTGACCGAACGTGGGCTCGATGTTTCGTATGAGACGGTCCGGCGGTGAGTGCTCAAGTTCGGGCTAGCCTTCGCCCGCAATCTGCGCCCGCGGGTTCAAGGTGCCGAGCGAGCATGACGCCCTGGTGCAGTTCTGCCAGCAGTTGAAACCGGTGCTGGCCAGAACCATGGCTTGGGAGCATTCTTGCAAGTGATCTGAATGATGTCGGTTTCAGGGCAGCTACGATGCGTTTGACGCATGACAGCTTGGCTTTTTAACGGGTGACGGGCGGCGGCAGGCGTACCCACTTCAAGGAGGACGCAATCATTCCTCCCGATTGTGTCGTTCCCTCTGGAAGGACCCTGGTCCCACCTTACGGCCGCTGTTCGCAGTGGCCTTTTTCTTTGGCCAATCAGCGCCGGGGGCCATGTGCAAGCCTTGAGGCAGCGCAAGAGGCTATAGCTATTTCAGCAAGGCGCTGCGTCGCTGTCGCTGCCCGCCTCGGGGCTCAGCGGACTTGCCATTCACGTGAACGAATTTAAACTTGGGCCGCACCTGGGGCGGCCTTTTTCTTTGCTGCTTTCAGCAGTCGGTCATTCGCCACTAACATTCCAGTAACTACACTCATTCACCATACTGAGGACGTGGCCATTTGTGGTCGCTGTATTGCGAATGAGTATTCCGATGACACTGCCTTTGCTTTTGCTTGTTGTAGCTTCGCTCGCAGGTTCGATTTTACTGCCAGTCGGACATATGTTGATTTTGCCAAAGGGGGCTGGGAGATCACCAACGCCCAGGAGCCTTGCTGCGCTCGAGCGCCGGGCCCAGCGTTGCTGAACAGCCGCTATCGCCATAAGCAGGCTTTTTGGTCACACATTATCGTAGAGCATGGTGGGATAGTACCGCTTAGCCGGGTGCCAAAGGTTGGCTCTATCCCTCCCGCTGATATCAGGAGCTCAGAGCGAGTCGCTGTTGCCCAAGCGACCCTCTTTGCTTTGCGGTCTTGCAGCTCGAGCTCTGGAGCATTCAGATCTTCAGGAAATCTAAGGAAGCCTCGAAAGATTATGGCTCGTTCTATGTCAGCCGCATGGACCAGATGCCTAAGCCCCTGATCCGGATAACCATGAATGAAATTCTGGATCAGAAGAGGTAAAGGTTCAAGATTTCCGGCCCTCCGCGTAGGGCTGGTACCCATTCACGTGTGGAAGCATCGGCAGTACTGAGGCGAATAGGTCACAGGTCAAAAAGAGAGGCAGCCACGCTGCCTGTCTGTGCTTGCTGCTTTTGAGAGCAAGAAGTACTTTATTGCAATGCAGCACGCCAATTGCCGTTGCCGCGCTGCCCGCCCTTCTTGGGCGTTTCCTCCCTAAACTTCGGGCCGCATTCGTGCGGCCCTTTTTCTTTGTTGGAGGAGACTATTCACGCACCCGCCATTAGGCAACCTCATTTCTGCGGCTTCTACGTATGCCAAAAGTATAAGTCCGTGGCAGACCATCAAAGCGAGTTTCGTAGTGAGGCAGGTGTGATCTGCCGGCATCGCATATTGATATTTGGTTATGCTCGGATCGAGGCGATGTCAGCGCGAAGGGATACTCAGACCAACATTCGATAGTTGGAAATTAATGTAGCATAACCTCACAAGATATGGGTAGCCGGGGTTCTGTCAGAGCTTGAGCGGTTCGGGGTTCAGTTCGTGACGGATACCTGCTGGTGCATGATCACCGAGCCGCTCATTCCACAAACGGCTGAAACGATCATGACCAACTCCGGCAAGTATGCCCATTACGGTCCGGGCCTCACAGGAAGGAGCTTCCACTTCGGAAGCCTCGCGGCTTGTGTCGAGGCGGCCTGCACTGGTGTAACAAGCGATGCGCCCCCGCTTTGGCTTCGGGATAATTGAACCGCTTGAAGACGGCGGAAGCTCAGCCCAGCTGAGCAATCAGATGGTGGCAGTTGATAAGCCGCCGCCTGCTTACCTCATAGGCTCCTGAACCGTCGACCTCGGCGGGTAGATTGTGAATGAAAATGCCCCCGGCCGAGAGGTCAGGCCATTTTCATTCACTAGGGTGATTGAAGTTGTGCGAGCTGATAGGCAACGCGGCTTTTGCTCCATCATAAAGCAGATAGACTCAACCAATCGTCCGATGCTCTAGGATGATGTCACTTATTTTGCCGGATGGACGCCCCGGAGGCGGATCATGCCGTCGGGATAGGGTTTGAAGTCCACGGCACGATTCGACACTGCGTAAATCAGAGGCGAATAATAGGTGTAGATGATCGGCAGTTCGCTCTGCAGGATTCCCAACGCTTGGTTGTAGAGATTCTTACGTGCCTCGACGTCCGGCGTGAGCCGCGCCTCGTTCAGCAGGCGGTCCACTTCCGGATTGCAGTACTTGGAGTCGTTCTGTGTTCCTTTGCAGGTCACGAACTGATGGATATTACCATCGGGATCGATCCGGCCCGACCAGCCGCTCAATGAGGCTTGGAAGTTTCCTTTCTGCATTTCCGCGAGCATGGCAGAAAATTCCATCGGGCGCAGGCTGATCTTAAACCCGGCCTCGCCTGCCATTGCCTGAATCATCTCAGCCAAGGAAGCCGTGATAGTTGTATTGCCAAAAGACAGCTCGAAGGTGACTTCGGGCTGCTTGGCTTGCGCCAGCAGCGCCTTAGCCTTTGTCACATCGCGGGTCGTGGCCGGATACTGCTTGTCAAAATAGGGACTAGCTGGCGGGAATGGGTGCTGTGCAGGATTATACAGCCCATGGCCAATAACTTCATTGATGACGTCACGACCGATGGCTGCCTGGAAGGCCTGCCGCACGAGCTTATCTTTGCCCAAGGGGCCGTCGGCCCGCGGACCAACTCCCACGTTGATCACGATGTTCTGGAATCCCAGCCCTGACAGGACTAGGAACTTCAGGCTCTTGTCGGCTTTCACCGCCTCGGCATCAGACGGATTCAAACGCTCCACGAGTTCGAGATCACCGGCTCGAAGATTGGCGAGGCGCACGGTGGTATCTGGAATCGGACGGAAGACCACCCGGTCATACTGATAATCCTTGGCGTCCCGGTAATCTGCGAACTTCTCCAGTACAATCCTGTCATTCTGGACGCGCTCCACGAAACGGTACGGTCCGGAGCAGATCGGCTTACGGCCCACATCCTCGCTGCTGAAGGTGGCCGGAGAGAGCATCATGCCTGCGCGGTCGCTCAATTGTGCTAACAGCGTCGCGTCCGGCTGCTTCAGGTGCAGCACGACGGTTGATGGATCGATGACCTCCACTCGGTCAATGGATCCCAGCTCCCCCTTGCGCAGGCTGTCCGGCAACGTCAAAGCCCGGTCCAGGTTCGCTTTGACAGCCGCCGCGTCAAAATTCGTACCATCGTGAAAACGGACGTCGGTGCGCAACTTGAACGTTAGTGTCTTGTTGTCGGCGCTCCATGACCATGAGCTCGCGAGTTGGGGGGCGATCTCCAGCTTGTCCGTTACATCAACAAGCTTGTCGCAAAGCGAGGTGAAAACCATTCGCCCCACTGTGGTCCGGGCACGATGAGGATCAAGAACATCTGCATCTTCCTGCACGCCGATCCTGAAATCGGCTGCCAGGGTTATCTGACTTGTGAGAATACCGACTGCCAGAATGACTAAGAATTCGCTGCGCATCATCACTGCTCCATTGTCCTTCATCCCATGAAATTCAACAGTCACGTCGGGCCTCAACCTTGTTTACGGCCATATAAGAAGGAGGACGCTGCGGGAGACGAGCGTCGGTAAGCGTGACTGCTCTCAAGAAACCTTTACTCTCCGTAGAGAATAGTATGGCCTGAAATTCATGCCAACCGGAGTTAAAGTGCTCAACCTCGGCGCAGTTCTGGATCAAAGTCAATGCAGGCCTAAGAACTTCGCCCTCATAGTCGCCTGACGGAGTCGATCGGGATCGGGTTGGACAATTGATCGGTCGCATCCTCCGCCTGAGCAAATATCGTGCGAACGACATCCATCCCTTCCACAATTTGACCAAAGGCAGCGAAGCCTTGTCCATCCGGATTGCGGCGCCCGCCAAAATCCAGGTCAGGCTGGTCTCCGATGCAGATGAAGAATGCAGATCCTGCGGTGCCAGGCGCGAGGCGCGCCATTGACAAGGTTCCATCGAGGTGACGCAGCCCTGTTGCAGCGGTAGTTTCATGAACGATGGGCGGAAGGGGGTCTGTTTCTTGTGCACTGGATCTGGGAAGGCCGAACTGGACCACCTCTATCTTTGCCGGAACCGTGTCAGGCTGATTGGCAAGGGTGACAATGCGGTAGATCGAGGAATTGGCGAAGAGGCCCCTCTCGACCCGGGTGAGTAGATTGGCTGTGGAGATAGGTGCTTCGCTTTTGAACAACTGCGCCACAAAACAGCCGTACCTCGTCTCAAAAGCGATCTTGGGGTTACTGTCTGCCGGGGTCGTATGAGCCATCGTAGAGCTTTTCCTGAGGACGTTGTACTCACAGCTAGAGAGTGAGAATAGCAGCTGCTCTCAGGCCGAGCTACTATGGAACGCTACGTCACTAAGAGGGCTTTGAACTGCCGTGACCTTATGATGTCGTGCGAGAGCGACATCTTCGCAAAACGATGCTTATCAGGTTCTTTGACAGGAGTTCCGTACTCGTTGCCCTGGGTGGCGGTCATTTTGCGACAAAACTTCCGAGGTAGTTCAAGGTGGAAGTAGGCGGCCTCTGTCCTCTGCGCAGGCTCGGACCTCCGCGGGACGGTGACCGTCCGAGTTCAAAATCGAGCAGAATTGGCTGCCGCGTTCCTAGAGGAGATTAGATTATCCGTCTTGCGTTTTGGTCGGTTGCTGAGCGGGGGTCGTGCGGCCTCGGCTTCCTGTCGGCACCTCACGCCACCCAAGGATGTTCGCCTGAACTGTCTCTCCCGTTGTCCTGTTCCGCCACTCGCCGTTTATGCGCTCACACGAGAATGGAAGGATGTATGTTCCAACATGATCCTCAGCCAGAACCTGCACCTGCAGTCCAGAGATCGGATATCCGTCAGTTATGAAGTCCTTTAGACGAGCATCTCGTGTCACCATGCACTCGTTCCAACCAATGATGATGCGCCCATAAATCAGTCTGGCTCTGCTAGCGAGAGGACTAGGGTACCCTGGAGGTCCAAGGTTAACGATGGATAGCGGTCTAGCGAGAGAAGCCAATTGCATCTATCGGGCTCTACCCTGCGGTGCGCTTAGGCTGATACATTCATCATCTAAACTATGCTGCTTCCTGCCCTGCCAAGAGAGTCATCCCTGCATGGACAGGGCAATTATTCCGCCTCACCAAGGCCGACTTTCTAATGGCCCCAAGAATCTAGGCTGAATATCCACGGCAGCTCTTGGATGCATTCATAGATCTTAACGATCTTTCCTGGTCTGTCTCAGAATCATAATGCGGCACCGTGAATCGAGCTTCGCTCTGAATACTACGCACATTCGAATCAAGTGCGTAACTTCGAATCACCTGGAACCGGGTTTTTACATGCGAATTGACTCGGCCTTTTCAGCTAAATGATTCTAGTTAAAGAAGTTTCCCACCGCTGAATCGATCTATTGTGAATGGATTCTTGACGCGCGACTCCACAGCCAACTCAGAATCAGGCATTTCTCGATACGTCACAGGTGCAATGGGTGGAGTGCCATGCCTGACGTGAAAGGTATCGAGCGGGTTCAACGCTTCCGTAGGGCTCGCCGTGAACGCGGCGACAGGGAATTGAACGTCTGGATACCTGGGCTCCTAGGGTCTGCAATCGACCAAGCTGTCGAGAGCGGCCAGTTCAAGTCCCGTCAGGAGGTCATCACCCATGCTCTTGAGACCATGTTTGCCCAAAAGGATCGAAATGTCGTGACGTAAACCAGGCAAAGCAAAAGGCCCACGAAGCGGGAACTTCGAGGGCCTTTGGAGACCACCGCGAGGGTGGGCATAAGTAAAGATGTGACAATCTCCTTATGCCATCCCGACAAGCTGCGTGTCAAGAGCATCGGTTTCGGTGAACGCTCCTGCTTTGCCCTCAACATGGAGGGTACGATGCAGCTTGCATCGTCAGGAGGCCGGCGGCTGAGACATGCCGCTCTGGCCGCGAGGAAGCTTGCGCTTGAAGATGGGCGCACAGTCACACGAAAAGAACTCTCAGCAGCGGCCCGGGATGCCGGCAAGGCCCTCGATCTGAGGCCCGCCCAGCGGGCGGTGCTGTCCGAGCTGGTGGCCTGCTGGGGCGAGCAGGAGTGGGACCGGCTGCTGGTGTGGCCGTCCAATGACTACCTCATGAGCCGCACCGGCCTGACCGAGCGGGCGATCCGGCGCATCCTGCGCCAGCTGGTCGACCTGCAGCTAATCAGCCCCAAGGACTCGCCCAACGGTAAGCGGTACGCGGTCAAGGACCTGGCCGGCCAGGTGATCGACGCCTTCGGGTTCGATCTGACCCCGGTCTATGCCCGCCGGGGCGACTGGGCGGTGGTGCTCATGGAGCAAAAACAGCTCCGGGAGGTGCAGAAGCGGGCTTTCGACGAGGTCACGATCTGCAGACGTGCCACCGAGGAGGCCCTGAGCGCGCTGGCGGAGCATTTCCCGGACGTGGATCGCTCTGAAATCGAGACCCGGCTGAAAGCGCTCCAGGCTCGCACGCCAACACGGTCCAGGCTGACGCTGCCGGCTGACCTTCTGGACGCCTGGCTGCTGTTGAGAACTGATGTTGAGGAAGTCTTCTATGAAGCAGGCAAAGCCGGACTCGGAGTCCCCCACACTAATAACAACAACGGATCTCCTAGTGAGACTTGTAACAAGAGCTTTCCGAAGAAAGCTGAGGCGGTTCGTTCAACCGAACAAACGCCGGAGCACCTATCACCGGAATTGATCCTTGAGGCTTGCCCCACCGTTGGTGACTACGGCCAACCGGTGCGGGACCTCGCTGACATCGTCTCGGCTGGCCGCTACCTCAGGGCCTCGCTCGGGGCGCATGAAAGCGCCTGGGCCGAGGCGGTGGAGGATATCGGCATCGTCAGGGCGGCCATTGCGGTGATCTACGTCCTGCAGCTCTACGAGGACGACGCGGCCAAGAACGGCGGCGAGAGCCGCATTAAAAACCCGGGCGGCTACTTCCGCGCCCTCACGCGCATGGTCAAATCCGGCAAGATCGACCTTGCCATCGAACTCCTGGCCATGCGGAGGCGACGAATGTCATAGGGAAAGATCGTCCTCATGAGCTTCGAAGGGTAGCGTTTAATGGCTGGCCAACTTGCCAGGCGTTAGAAGGCGCAGGGTCGGAGCGTCCAACTCGCCCGTCACATGAAGTTTGTTGGCGCGCTGGAACGCGGTAATCGCCTTGCGGGTGCCGGATCCGACGATGCCGTCGGCCTTCAGGGAGCCGTAGCCAAGTTTCGTCAGGGCTTTCTGAGCTGTGGCGGTCACGAGGTGCTGGGCATCAACCGTGCCCGTGTTGATCGAACCGGTTGTGGAAACGTCGTGGCCGGAGTTGTTCAGCTGGCTGATCAAATCCTTCATTCCAGTCGCTGCAGTCACCAGTTCGGCTTGGGCAAGGTCTCTGGCTTGGGTCAGAAGATCGGCTTCTTGCTGCAGCTTAGAAACTTGGGAGCGCAGCTGCTCCAAGTCTCCTACGGCTGTCGTCGTGCTCTGTCGCTCGGTCAGGAGGTCCATCTGAGTCTGGTGCAGGTGTCTTACCTGTTCGCGCAACTGGCTTTCTACTTCTACAGCAGATCGGCTGGAGAGAGCATACATGCCCCACCCTGTGATGGTGCCAAACCCCAGAGCCAGGATGATCACCCGCGAGAAATCGACAGGAGAGGGCGCGTATCTCTGGGGCATGATGAACTCTCAGGTACTTGGAAAGGGGAGGGCCTCAATGTGACCCGTCTGCGGCAAGGAGGAATGAGCAGGAGTGTGGTCGGATAATGGCTCCGCTCAGGGTTTGCTCCCTCGCAGGCTGGGTAGCGTGTCTTTAGGGTGAACCAGAGGTTAACGATGCGCAGAGTGAACTACTGTGCTGGCACGGCGCATCACCATCGTGAATCGTTAGTCTCTGATCGATTCAGGACTTTGATTGGACCTCGCCCATACGCTTGTCCAACATGGAGGCATGCCCACAGACACGATCCAGTACCTGGTGCTCGACAGGTGTGACCCCACCTGCAATATGGCTCGCTACTATGTGCTGTCGATCGAACCCAGCCTGTTCGGTGATGCGACGCTGATCCGCGAGTGGGGTCGAATTGGCCGGCCGGGGCAGAGAAGGATTGAACTCTACGAAAACCAGTCATGTGCAATGGAAGCCCTTGAAACCTGGCTCCAGCGAAAGCGGAAACGCGGCTATCTGCTGAGAAGCGGATAGGGCAGGGATACAGGGTAACCTGGATTGGCCTCAGCGTAGGATCTTGAGCAGCTCTTCGACAGCTTCAGCCTCCTTAAGGCTGCCTCTCCCATACTGGCGCAGCACATCCCTGATCTGGGCTCGCTTTGAACGGGAGATGCCAACCGCCTCATCTGGGGCGGCTGCTTGCGGCCGGATTGTTGGCGAAAACTTAGGCTTGCGGAAGTATGTCTAAACCCTTTGCAGCAGTCTCATGTTCTTTATCTGATAGATCACTCGAGTGGCCGACGTGGGAGCTCTTGAGGCAGGCTCATTATCGCCTATCCTTAGCAGACAGCAGAATTGAGGAAGACAGACTTTGGTAGGAAGGTTAGGAACGGGAAAGCTGCCCTTCGATCACGAGCGAGGTGTGAGCAGAGCTTCACCAGTGAACACGGCTGACAGTATCGAGCGGGCGCTGAGAGGATGACACTGAATGGACGAGAGTTTCTCTCCGACCATCTTCCTTTATGGTATAGCCCTTGTGCTCGCCGTGGGAAAGGCGTTCACGCTGACGATCTGGCGGACCCTTCCGAAGCCTAGACTAGGGCTGAGACAAGAGATGCTGCAGGCCTGGAACAACCGGAGGCTCCGGAAACAAGCTGCAACGAGTCCAGTCCAGCATCGTCGAAGCGAGCAGACGATGGACGAACCCTTGAGAGATGCTGACGGAGCTCAGGCGGAGCCACACACTGCAGGTCCAACTCCAGAACAGAGTTCAGCAATATAACCAGGGTCCAACCGAGCTCCTGAAAACTAGCTTTGCAGGTCGCGGGCAGTTCAGGCTACCTCGGGTTGATCGGCTCTTGCACCTTCGGCGACGATCTCGAGCATGTCGTCAGGCAGTGGCCGCTGCAGTTTGAGCGCCACCTCCGCCGGTGCAGTGAGCCAGGTCTCGTACTCCTCCGAGGTCGTCAGGATCACCGGCATGGCCTTGGGATGGATTGGCCCAACGACGTCGTTTGGCTCGGAGGTGAGAAACGAGTAGAGTAGATGTTCGCCCGCGACCGGCTCGGCTTTGGTGCCGCGCACCCCCGTCCATGGCCGCCAGATGCCGGCGAAGGCTGCCAGGGGCCGCCCCTGGCTTAGGGCAAACCACACCGGCGTCTTGCGCGGCTTGGTGTCCTTGTACTCGCTGAAGCTGGTAAGCGGCACGAGGCAGCGGTACTGCGGCTTGAGCCAGGCGCGCCAGAAGGGCGAAGACACGTTGCGCACGTTGGTGACCGGCTGGGTGCCGACCTTCGGCGGCGGCGGAAAACCCCAGCGCATCTGGATCAGCTCGCGCTCGCCATCGACGGTCCGGACGACGGGAGCCATCTGGTCGGGGAAGATCGCGGGCAGGGGAGGGACGTTGCCGGCGCTGTCGCGGGCGACCTCGAAGGCCCGGCGCATGGCCTCTTGTGTAGTGTAGCTCGAATACAGATTGCACACGGGTGGGATCCTCCGGCGGGGCATGGTCTCTCGTATAGTCGCGGTAGTTTTCAAATCGTGCAGAGGCTGGCATAGCCGGGGGATGATGGACAAGCCGACTACCGCGATATCCGAGTTTGGAAGCGACCAAGGGCCGCCGGACCTCGGATTGCCAGATGACCGCATGCCGGAGGCCGAGGTGGCCCTGCGGCTAGCCGAGTTCATCCTGTCGCTTTCCGGCTCGGGAGCCTTGGCCAGCGTCGCGATCGATGGAGCCCGCATCAAGGTCGGCGACCTGCTCGTCTTCGACATCGGCCGCTTCATGGCCGGCGCGGGATGGGAGCAGACCAAGAAGCCGCAGGTTGGCCGCAACGCCTGGACCGGTACCTACCGGCGCGGTGACAAGACCATCCAGGTGCACTCGCTGCCGGGCGAAGGCAATGTGGTCGCCACGATCGATAATCGGCGCATCGTCGCACAATGCACCAAGGGACCGTTGGTCCGAAAGCCAGGACGCGCCGAACATTCGCTGCTGACGACAGCGCTCGGAGAGGCACTGCTGTTCGATATCGGCGGCGAAGACATCGTCGTCGCCGCTGTGCCCGATACACCTGTCTTCCGCATGCTTGCGGAGACTTGGCGGCGCCGACCGCTGGTCAGACGGGCCGGCATCCGGATCGCCCTCGTAGCGCGCGACGGCGCAGTATCGGGATTGGCCCTCTAGCACTTCCCTATTTGCGGAGGATCATCACGCTCATCGCTTTCGCGTGATCTGCAGGTCGGCTGGCGCGAGAGCCGTATTGACGCCTTTCGTCCCCACGCGAGAAAACTTGTGGTGAGTGTGTCTTCGCGCGCCCAGAGCTGGGGTAAGCAGCCGAGCCACTGATGCGACTGCAGTCATTGTAACCCTGAGAGCCTGCGGCGTTCCTCCAGCAAGTCCCGGCTATCTCAAAGAGCAGGGCGCCGCTGCCTGTCCTTGACGAGCATAAGACCGGCGGCTTGCCGCTGGGTCGGTTTGTGCCGGGTACGAGGAGAGATGAAGCAATCCCAGGAGAGAATGACGGGAAGATCACCGGACGGTCGAAGGAAAAGACGAGATAAATCCCAAAAAGGACACCTCACGCCTCGCTAAAGGACGATCCGAAGCGGTGCAGCACCTGAGGCAAGAGTGACGTCGTCGATCCTTCGACGGGCGGCCCGCACAACGCAGGCCAGCCCACACTCATCATCAACCCTCATTGAGACCTATTCCATGTCCACACCTCAGGAAGATCCTACACAAGTCATATGCGGCCTCGTCGCACTCACCAAGAAACGTATTATCGGCCAGGATGCCGCCGTCGAGGTATTCGCCCTGGAGGTCTGCAACCACATCGCGCTCGGCCCCCTGCAGCGCCGGCCTGGCGTCTTCCTCATTGCCGGTCCGAATGCCGAAGACGACCATCTCGATCTGATCGGTGGCCTCGTCCAATCCCTGAAGAGCATAGGCGGTTTGTACAAGCTGGCCGGTAATCCAGGGGAGGATCTCGACCAGATCGTCTCATCATCCCCCGTTGCAACGGAGGGAGAATCGTTGCTGCAGGCTCTGGAGCGCAACCCTGACCGCGTGTTCGTGCTTCAGGATGTTGATCAGGCCCACCCGAACCTCCGCACGCGCCTCGAGCGGATCTGGAGCCATGGGTCCATCGTCGATGAAGCCGGCCGGTCGCATGCCTTGGCTGATGCCATTTTCATTCTCACCACCGAGCTGGCTCAGGACAGGATTGGTCAGATCGCCCGCAGCGAGCCGGATCCGGCTCGCTTGCATGTCGAGTGCCTCAAGGCCCTCGTCGATGCCGGCTTTCCAGCTTCGCTCCTCAGACACGTCGACTTCGCCTTCGGCCTGAAGCGTCTCACGGAGGGCGAACTGATGCGAGCCTACTATGAGCGCCTTGCCGCTCTGGTAGCTTCGCATGGGCTGGTTCTGGAGGAAGGCGGGCTCGACGCGCATATCCTTCTTCACGCCATAGACCCGACGGCTGAGCCCGCCGTCCCGGATCTCATGTTGCCGTGGGATAACCTCTCCGACCGCCTGGCGCAGTTCAAAGCCGCGGGCGCCTATATGGTCAGGCTCATCCTGGAGAATGAGTCCATCCGGGTCGCACCGGTCGGGGAGGGGAGACCACGATGGGTGTTGGACGACAGTCTCGCCGACGCCGATCCGGATCTCTCCACCGATGGGGAGGCCAAGGATGAGTAAGAGGAGGAGCGATCAAAAGCTCACCGTTGAGGCGCGGCTTGAGGCGCATGCCCTCCTCGACCGGCTTGTTCAGGACGGCGAGACCTTCGCGCGTGACAACGCCGTGCGGCTGATCGGGCTGATCCCGGTGGCGCCGCGCCGGCGCTTCTCGTTCACCGGCGTGTTCAAGAGCCGGGGCTTGGGCCTACGCGGGCGGGCTGCCGGGATCGGCGATGTCGAGGTGGACGGGGACGGCAGGGAGAAGCAGGTGTCCTGGAACGCTCCGTCCGTTCACCGGATCGGCGGCTATATGGTGACCCACACGCCCAGCCAGATCACGATCGAGCTGATGTGGGCTGAGACGCGCGAGGAGCAGTCGGGCCAGAGCTGCCTGCTCCTGTACGATCTGACCACCGGAGAGCCGCAGGCGATGCAGATCGCGGTGCAGAAAACTCTGACGCTGTTGTTCCTCCGCCTGGCTTATGTCTCCTATGTACCCTGGAAGAAGCCAGGCGCCGCGCGGACAGGGCAGGGCTAAGCGTTCCATCAAGGTTCCGTCAGCGGCAGGCCTGCTAACATCGGACCTGCCGCTTGCGAGCTTTGTATGGCCTTTGTCGCCGGCTAAGAAGGTCGCCGATAGTGCTGCGCCAGGTTTACTCGCCAGAACCGCGTGGACGCTAGTGGATCGAATCTAACGCTTGGTGCCCACGCCTGACGGCGGCGATGATTTCATCCGGATCAGCCGTCCAGGTG
>NZ_JBWBEW010000061.1:0-19502 GCF_056148915.1 Microvirga sp. jy35
TGAGGTAGGCACTTTGCCGTATGCGGATCGGCTTCAGCTTCCGCCCTGATCGGTCCTCCAGTTGGTTCGTCGCGTCACACGATAGGATCGCTTCTCGATTGGTCTGGCTGCCGTCGATCACAACCCGCTCAGGCCGGCCGTGGCGCTTAAGTGCCTTGCGCAGGAACCGCTTCGCGGCAGCCAGATTGCGCCGCTCACTGAACCAGAATTCGACCGTGTCACCATTACTGTCGATGGCACGATAGAGATATTTCCATTGGCCTCGCACTTTGATGTAGATACCGTCTGAGAAGTCGAGCCCGATGGGCCATCGAAAACTGGTAAACGTTCCTGCTCCTAAGCACGCCAAAGCAAATATGAACCAGTTTGCGCATGGCGGCCCCTAAGGTCGACATCTTGGCCTTGCCTCGCTCAAGCAGCCGCTGCTGTTGGGCTTTGATGTCCGGGTTCAGCTTTGTGGCAACGACAGCTGCCATGTAAAGCGCGGCGCGCAGCCGAGAGTTGCCGGCTTTCGAGAGCCGCGGCCTCCCTCGAACGCTCCGCCCCGACTGTCGCTCAATTGGCACCAGCCCCAGGAAGGCTGCGGCTTGACGAGCAGTCTCAAATGGGTGGCTACGCAGCAGAGCAAGCATTCGCATCGCTGTCTTAGGACCCACCGCTGGAATCGTGCGCAGTCTCTCCAGATCTGCCTGCAAATCCGCGTGAGCGGCAAAGTGCTCGGCGATCGCCGCCTGCAGAAGTTTACACTGAGCTTTCAGCGCCCTGATGTTCGTGACAAAGGAACGCTTGATGGTGCCGGAGCAGCCACGAACACACGCCTGCTCATATCGGTTTTGCTCCCGGCGCAGGTCGCCCTCGAGATCATCCAGCCGTGCGAGCAGAGCTTGCAGTTCAACCAGGGGCTCGGCGGGAGGGATCCACGCTTTCGGCTGAGCCAGGCAGCCGTAGCGCGCCAGGAGTACCGCATCGATGTGGTCGGTCTTACTCAGGACAGCCATGCCCTTGGCGAAACTGCGGATTTGGGCAGGGTTGACGAGAGAGACCGTCATGCCTTTGGCCGCAAACAGCCGGGCAGCCAGTTCGTGATAGGCCGCTGTCGGCTCGAGAACTGCGTGGCCCCCCAGGAGCTCAGTCTTGGCAATCCTCGTCACCCAGGCGGCGGCTCTCTCGATACCGTCTGGGGTATTGGGAAACGACTTCTGCCCGATGGGGCGTTGCCGATCATGAATGATAGCTGCGCAATCCAGTCTCTCCTTTGCGACGTCAATGCCGAAGAACACTGTCATAGAGCTTCCTCTTGTTGAGAATGCCCCCTGCGCTGATCAACCTTGTGAATGCAGGTTCACCCGTCTCGGGATGACCTTTGATACCGTCCGATCTCAGCTGGGGCGCGTGGTGAGGCCGGGTGCACTATCTACATCGCAGACTTCCGTCTTACGTCTCGTTCGAGCTATCCCGGCCTCATGCTGTGGGAATGACCCGCAACACCTATCAAATACAAAGTCTCGTCCAGGTGCCATTTCCGGCTGACGCTTCGTTTGCGATGATTGAAGCGCTCGAGCAGCATAGGCGAGTAGCGGATAACCCACCTGTGAACGGTAGCATGATCGACCGAGATACCGCGCTCGGCCATCATCTCCTCCAAGTTCCGCAGGCTCAGATTGTAGGCCAAATACCACCGAATGCAGAGCAGGATAACGGACTGATCAAAATGCCTGCCCTTGAACACCGCGTCCTCCACTACTGTGACACCGATCTCAGTAACTGAAACTCTGAAACAAAAAGTTTGCGACGGATCCGTTCCAGGTGCCATCGAGAAGGCAAAGGCACTCGGAGCGGACGTGGTTTTCGTCTCAAGTGATCCGAACCTCACGACGCCCCCGAACCGTGTGCCAGAGCTGATGGCACAGGCCAGACTTCCGGCCGTCTATACGTTCCGCCAGTCGGTGCAGGCCGGTGGGCTGATTGCCTACAGTCCCGACTTCACGTGGATTGCTCGCCGCCATGCGCAACTGGTGAACAGCGTCCTCCGTGGGACGCCTCCTGCTGATGTGCCCGTGGAGGAACCGACCAAGTACGACCTCGTCATCAACCTCAAGACCGCGAAGGCGCTTGGTCTCGCAATACCGCGTCCTTGCTGGCCCAAGCCGATGAGGTCATCGAGTAGACCCTCGCGCACGCGAAATCAGCCAGCGTAATTCGCAAGTGGCATTTATGGAACGCGGCTGCTGTTAGGCTACATTGCCTCTCGATCCGTTCCGAGACCCCGCTACAATCCGTCGTCACAGCCGAGGGCCGGACAGTTTCTTGACGCTCAACGGGTCCGATCAGATTGAACCCATATCAAGGGGGCGGTCTCGTTCGAGCATGTCGTCGGCGAAAGCCATAAGCGAGCTCGGGAACGTCAGGCCAAGGTCATCGGCCGTTTGGAGATTAAGCACAAGCTCGTAACGTCTTGGCTGTTCGAAGCGCAGTTCGCTCGGCTTGGTCCCGCCAAGCACGCGCGCCGTATAGATGGCAAGACCTCGATCGACCCCGCTCCAGTCAATGCCATAGGACATTAGGCCTCCCGCCTCGGTCAGACGACGAAATGGACTCATGAGGGCAGCCGATACTGTCTTGCCAGTAGTGCAATGCGATCGATGTGGCCGACTTGCTTGGCATCCGCCAAAATGAGAACTGCCGTTGCGCCTTCTCGGACCATGGTACTGAAGAGAGCATCGTAGCTGTCGGAGTACAGGAACTCCTGGATGCTAACGCCACGCTGATTTGCTTCACGCCAAAGCTGTCGCATACCGAAATATGCTCGTTCTGCGCCGAGAAATGCAACATAGGATAACTTTGGCGCTGCCTCCAAGAGGAGATCAAGCTGTTTACTGTAGAAGTCTGGGCCAAAGTCGATCGCAATCCCCGTGATGTTGCCAGCTGCTCGCGCAAGGTTCGGTATAACCTCCTGCTCCACCGGACTGAGAGCTGAGACAACAATCGGGATCGTTCTGACCACGGCGCTCAACGCACGCGCCCAGCCATGCGAGGTTGTCACGATGACATCCGGCGAAAGCCGGCGAATGTCGTCCATCACTTGTGCCCACTCATCCCGCGGTGGCCCCCAGTCCTCCACACCTTCACGCCAACTCACGGCCAGATTGCCTCCGGCCGCGTAGCCGTGATGTCGAAGTTCATTCAGGAAAACAGGCCAGGGCGGTGAGGCCGGGTCGGCGGTCACTCGATCAGACCAAGCGTGCCCAATCAGCAAGAGCTGCCGAACGCGACCCTTCGGCTGCGCCAAGATCCGCGTTGAGAAGCTCGTGGCGAGCAATCCGCCGACCATGAGATCGCGCCGCCTCATCCGATCACCTCGTGATGGCGTCGTCGCGCGTCATTCGATAACGTGCCTGGTTCCCATGTTACTGCTAACGTCAAGCAGACGCCAGCAGCACGAGTGGCCGAAACATTTCGCGAGAGCCCCTTTATGGCACAGACTAGATGCCACCTTCATGGTGAGTAACGGGAGGCTTGGCGACTGCCGCAGCATTAGGCGGTAGGATCGCGCAATAGGTTGAGTAGTCCATCCCGTAGCCGACCATGTGGCGGGTGTCCCCGCACCAATGTCCCCCGCCTGTTTCACCCGTGTCCCCGGGCAGAGCGCGATACTGGATCCTGTAGTCCGGCACGGCGATCCAGGTTCCGTTGACGAGCATGAGCACCCCGGCTGGCGTCACCCGGTAGGGTGCGGGGCGACAATCCTGCTCGTTGCAGCAACTGTTTCCCAGCCTGTCCTTCAGATGCGAGTAGATGTCATGGGCTTGGGCGGGCGGCTCGAAACAGATCAGGAAGACAGCCGCAACAAGACCAACCTTGAAAGACATAGCCGCTCCCCTCATGACGGGCTGGCGGCGCTCATCAGAGCGTCGGGAAACGCTACTCCAGCTATTCTACTCCCGAGTGAGGCCCTTGTCGCGTAGCCAAGGAAGACAAGCGAATTTCCGATAAGACGCTGTATGGAACTGAAAACCGGCACCGAACACGGTTCTATTGTAACCATGTCGGAATAGGCGTATTCTCAAGCCTGTAGTTGACCTCGCCTCTCTCGCAGCCCCTCGAGGCTCCGACACAGCGCCCCGAGCCACCCCTGAGGGACCAGGCCCATCCGTAAGGGAGGGGCGTATGTCTTCGAGAACTGCTTTTGTGGTCGCCATTCTCGTCACCAACCTGCCGCTGCCGATCCAGGCCCATGACATCTACTCGCATCTCAGAGACGAGGGAGGCGGGAGCTGCGGCGATAACCAGGATTGCCGCCCTGCGGTGTATCGCTTGACCGCAAGCGGTGTGCAGATGTACGTGGATCAGCGATGGATCAACGTACCGAACGAACGGATCCAATACCGCGCCTTGCCGGGGGATCGCGGCGAAACAGGCGGGGGACATTGGTGCGGTTCAGCCTATGAACCGGACTTCAGCAACCTCGGTGTCCTGTACATGACGAAATGCGCGGTCTTGCCACCCCAGTCTGCGTCCGCTGAGGGGACGCCATAATTCCGATAGCCATGTGTGGACGGCGCCTGTGTGGCCAGGGGTTTGTGGCGTTGTGACGATCTGGTCGTGGGCAGCCATGTGTCCGGCCTTGTGACGCGGCCTCATGACCGCGGGCCTTGATGAAGTTCGCGGATCAGAACCTGTCCATCCTGGTCAATGCCGTGGACCTGGAAGACGTGCTTGGCGAGATCGAGACCTACTGTCGTGACATGCATTGGAGCGGCTCCCTGTCTGGCGCTGAGGCAATCACCCTATCTCATAGGGCGCTGCCGGGAGCAGGCGCCGTCCACCTCATCATTTATGAAATTTAGTCGCTCGAGATCACGAGCTTTGTGTAGGTCAGATTAGGGGCTTTTACGGTCTCAACTCGGAATGTCGCGCGGTCACGCGCAACACATTCAGGCTCTGAGGGCGGGTCGATGTCGCGATAGTCGAAGAGGAAAACCCTCGCTTTAGCCGCTGCGCTATCGACGAACACAAGCGCACGCTGCCCCTCATCCACCCATCGATCATGGGGCACAAACTTTAGCCGAGGAGGAGACTGAGGCAGGAGCCGGGGTATCCAAAACGAAGGCTTAGAATAGTCGCTGAGCCAGCAGACGTGATCCCATTTCTCTGGGTAGATCTGGCTGAAGGGCACGACCGCTCCCTGAGTCTCAAGGATGCTGCCGACCAGGGCCTTATCTTCTGCTGTGATATGGTCTGAACTCAGCCAGAGGCCGAGACCTGCCAAAGCGGCGGCGGCGCCGAGACCGATAAGCACCTTTCGCCCTATCTGCCGCACGGCGCCCTCCAAGAAGCAAGGCACCCTATCAGGCACGTGCGCGCGTGAGAAGATTGTCCGCGAATTGCGCGTAATGCCTTTTATGGAGCGAGGAGTGCACTCCCAGCCATCATGAGCCAGAAAGCTGATTAACCTCGTGGGACGTGATCCCATTAGCGAATGCAGGGAAAAGCGCGTAAGATAGGCGGTCCAGGCGAGCGCTATGGGCATGGACAGCTTCTAGGCTCTTGCTGACAAGGTGGCTGAATGAGGCGTCGCGAGTTCCTCACTGTTCTTGGCGGCATGGCGATATGGCCGTTCGCCGGCCGCGCGCAGACAAGCAAAGTCCACCTCATCTTGTGGGTATCGACAGAAGCGCGGCCTGACCCGTTCATTGCTGGATTTCGTGAGGGAATGCGCGAACTCGGCTACGTCGAAGGGAAAAACCTCTCCTTTGTCCTACGCTACGCCCCAGGGGATCCAGCGGCGGTACAGGCAATGCTCCCTGAACTTCTCTCAACTCCGGCCGATCTGATCGTCTCAAGTGGCCCTGCTATCCAGGCTATGAAGGCAGCAACGGGGAAGTCCGTCCTATTCGCCATCAGCGGCGATCCGGTCGCGCTTGGTATCGCTCAGAGCCTGTCTCGTCCTGGACGGAACTTCACCGGAAGCACATTCCTGTCGCTCGATGTGGCGCAAAAGCGGGTTGAACTGTTGCGGGAGCTGGTACCGGACCTGCAGACGCTGGCAGTGTTATCCAATACGAACCACCCCGGAGAGCAGGCCGAGTATGGGGCTACCAAAGCGGCCGCCGGCACCCTTTCCATAGGCCTCGCCTACGTGCCGTTCGCGTCAGGTCGTGAACTCGACCGCGCACTTGAGCGCGTGCAGTCATCAGGCGCGGGTGCCATGCTCGTCTTCCCAGAGGGAGTCACCATGGTGCATCGAGCAAAGATTGCCGAGTTCGCGCGGACGCAGCGTCTGCCGTCGATGTTCGGCTGGCGTGAGTACTGCGAGGCGGGAGGGCTTATGAGCTATGGCGCAAACCAGCGGGCGACGTACGTCCGGCTGGCCACTTACGCTGATCGCCTCTTGCGAGGAGAGAGCCCTGGAGACCTGCCGATCGAGCAGCCGACCGCATTTGAACTCGTCGTCAATATGCGAACTGCCCAGGCGCTTGGTCTCACGATCCCACCCTCCCTCTTCTCACTCGTCGATGAGATGATCGATTGATTGTGACTATGTGAGTGCGGCGTAATTCGCGGAAGCCCGTTGATAGAATCGTAACATTGTAAGATCAACGGAATAGGCGCATCCTAAATGTTGACCCGACTAATACCTCTCGCAGCCTCTTGCTTGGGCTATGAGGTGACGCAATGGGAACGCGCACGGCTCCGGCCCTTGTCTTAACACTGCTCACCAGTGCCGCTGCGGCCCAGCAGCCCACCACTACTGCTCGGGTCGGAATGCTCTGTCCCACCCGTTGCGCCGGGATTGGCTACACCGCCTTCGATGACGAGCTGCGCAAACTCGGCTGGATTGAGGGCCGCAATCTCGCCGTCGAGCGCAAAGGCGTAGAAGGGCGCTACGAGCGTCTGCCCGAACTCGCGGCCGAACTCGTCCGGTCGCAGCCGGATCTGATCATCGCCGCAAGTCCCGAGCCAGCCCGAGCGGCCAAGGACGCCACGACGAAGATCCCAGTCGTCTTCTCCTTTGTCGCCGATCCGGTCGGTGTGGGTCTGGTGCAGAGCCTTGCTCACCCTGGTGGCAATGTCACTGGGGTAACCAGCCTCGTCCCTGGTTCGTACCTGGGGAAGAACTTCGAGGTCCTCAGGGAGCTTCTGCCGACGGCAAAGCGCGTGGCCGTGCTCATGAACCCCACCAATTCCGTATCCAGCCTGAGATTGCCGCTCGAGCTTCCAACGGCGATCCAATACGGTTTTCAGGCCGATGTGATCGAGGCCCGTACACAGGAGGAGCTCCCTGGCGCCATCGCCAAGGCGAAGGCGCTCGGAGCGGATGCTTTGCTGAGCGTGGGTGACCCGGTACTGAGCACCCCACCGAACCGCATCCCTGATCTCGCCACTCAGGCGGCACTTCCGGCGATCTATCAGACTCGTAAGATTGTGCAGGCCGGGGGGCTGATTTCCTACAGTCCGGACTTTCTCGGGGTGGCCCGCCGCCATGCGCACTATGTGGACCGTATCCTGCGGGGTGCTTCCCCATCGAACCTGCCCGTTGAGCAACCGACCAAGTACGATCTCATCATCAACCTCAAGACGGCGAAGGCACTTGGGCTGACTGTTCCGCCATCGCTCCTGTCACAAGCCGACGAGGTGATTGAATGACGATAGTACGGACCGCCCGGCCTCCGCCTGTTTTATTCCACCCAACCGCCGACATCTTGAGTGGGATGCCTGAGCCATGAGCAGTCGGCATCTCCGGTTTCGTGGCCTTTTCCGCAAGTACTTTCTCGTGCTGTTCCTGGCGGTCGTCATTCCGCTCGCCGCCAACGGCGTCAGCGAGGCCTGGCTCGGCTACCGCGACCAGCGGGCAAGACTCGACCAACTGCTCGGTGTCGAAGCCAGATCCGCGGCATCGAGGATCCAGGGCTTCCTTGACAGCATCACCGGTCAGCTCGGCTGGCTGGTGCAACTCCCCTGGACCGAGGAGCCGGACGAGCGGCGGCGCATCGATGCGCTACGCCTCCTTCGGCAGGTGCCTGCCATCGTCAGCCTGACCCTTGTCGATGGTTCTGGACGGGAACGGCTGTACGTCTCGCGGATTGGACTCAACCGAACCGAGAGCCACACGGACCTTTCCGGCGAGCCTGCCATCATCGGAGCCCGATCGGCGCGGATCTGGTACGGAGAGGTCAGCCATTACCGAGGATCAGAGCCCTACATGACAGTTGCCATCTCCGGCAACCGGCCCTCAGTCGGTATCGTTGTCGCCGAGGTCAACCTGAAGCTGATCTGGGACGTGATCTCCTCCATCAAGGTCGGGCAGACAGGCTCCGTCTTCGTGCTGGACGGCCCAGGCCGGCTTGTCGCCCATCCCGACATCAGCCTTGTTCTTCGCGGAGCGGATGAGGCTACCCTGGCACCTTTCCAGGCCATCCGGAAGGCCGTCGGACCCGCAGGTGCGGGCTTTGTGACGAGCCGCGACGCCGGAGGTGACCGCATTGCTGCAGCTGCCGCGCCAATCCCTGGTCCTGATTGGACGATTGTGGTCGAGCAGCCGCTCACCGAGGCGTTCGGGCCGATCTATGCCGCCCTGTGGCGGACCGGGACCCTTCTTCTCGCCGGTGCCCTCTTTGCCGGCCTGCTTGCCTATGCTCTCGCCCGCAGGATGACCGAACCGATCCGACTGCTTGAGGAGGGTACCGAGCGCATCGGTGCTGGAGAGTTCGACCACCGCATCAACATCAGGACAGGCGACGAGCTTCAGCGGCTGGGCGACAGCTTCAACGTCATGGCGGCGGAACTCGCCGTCTCGCAGGAGCGCCAAGAGCGCATCGCCAAGCTCAAGCGGTTCCTGGCGCCGCAGGTGGCCGAACTCGTCGACCGCAAGGGTGACGACGGCGTGCTTGAGGGCCATCGTGCCGAGGTGGTGGCGGTGTTCTGCGACCTGCGCGGCTTCACTGCCTTCTCGGCTAGAGCCGCACCCGAGGAGGTGATGAGCGTGCTGTCGGAATACTACGAGGCGCTCGGAGCGATCATCACCAGTTATGCCGCAACGCTCACGAGCTTCTCAGGTGACGGTCTGATGGTGCTCATCAACGCGCCTGTTCCTGTTGATGAGCCGGCACTGCGGGCGGCTGACATGGCAGTGGAGATGCAGCGAAGCGTGCAGGAGCTGATCGTCGGCTGGCGGGCGCGCGGCCACCGGATCGGGTTCGGGGTGGGGCTTGCCATGGGGCCTGCCACGGTCGGGCGGATCGGGTACGAGACCCGGTTCGACTACACGGCCATCGGCAGCGTCGTAAACCTTGCCGCCCGGCTGTGCGCCTCGGCAGCGGATCGGGAGATCCTGGCGGATACGAAAGTCGCTGAAGCCGTGATCGGCAAGCGTGCCCTTATCCGGCTGGGAATGCGTCCGCTCAAAGGCTACAACGAGGAACTGCCCGTGTTCGGTATCTCCTTCGACGAGCGGCCTCATGCCGTCTAGATTCCGTGCTCACCAAGTAGCTGGTCCTATTCGATGACCTCATCGGCCTGGAGAAGCAGCAGCTCGGGGACTTTGATGCCCAGCGCACGCGCCGTCCTGGCGTTCACAACGAGCCGCAGATGGGACGGCCCCTCGATCGGCGTCTGACCGGGCGCGGCACCCTGAAAGATGCGTTCAACGTAGTAGGCCGTGCGGCGGTACAGGTCCGCGAGGATGGGACCATACCCGATCAGGCAGCCCTCGTTGGCCATCTCACCCCATTCGCACACCGTCGGCAGTCCATTCTCAAGGGCGATCCGCGTGAGCAATGCGGCGTCGCGATTGAAGCGAGAATCCGCATTGATCGCGAGGGCCTGTGCGCCGTTCGCGCGGGCGGCCGCCACCACCGACCCATAGCTCTGTGGCTCGGGTCCTTCCACGAACGACAACTCGACCCCGACACTCGCCGCAGCCGCCTGCATTTCCTGTTTGCGGGCCTCCAATGCGGGGCTTGTCGGGTGAACGAGAACCGCAATGCGCCGGACTTCCGGCACTGTCTCGTGGAGGAGGTCCAGGCGTTTGATGTCCAGCTCCCTTGAGGCGATCGTGATCCCGGTGATGTTGCCCTCGGGACGGGCAAGACTGGCAGCGAAGCCTTGGGCCACCGGGTCACCCCCGAACATGATGATCGGGAGCCTGCGTGTTCGTGCTTGGACCGCGGCAACGGCGGTGCTGTTGATGGCGAGGATCGCGTCCGGATGCAGAGCCAACAGGTCCTGAACCAGGCTTGGAAGCTGTCCCACATCCCCGACGCGAGACTCGACAACCAGGTTTTGCCCTTCGACGAAGCCGCGCTTTGCAAGCTCGGGAACCGTCAGGGCCTGGACGCGCTCCACTGATTGTGGGTTGAGTGCGAGCACCCCCAGACGATAGACCCGGCCTGACACCTGGCTCTGCGCACCGCCGATAGTCAGCACGATGGCAAGGCAAGCGATGGTGAGACGGATCATTCGATCACCTCATCGGCACGGGCGAGAAAGTCTGGCGGGATCTCGAACCCGAGCGCCCGCGCGGTTTTTCCGTTGAGAACAAGCTCGAATGTCGTCGGCTGCTCGATGGGAAGGGCGCCGGACTTCTCGCCCCTCAGCATCCGATCCGCATAGGCTGCCAGCCGGACATAGGTGGCCCGCTGGTTCGCCCCGTAGCTGGCAAGGCCCCCCACCTCGCAGTGCTCACGCGAGCCGAACATGGACGGCAAGCCGTGCGCCCGCGCAAACTCAGCAATCCTCACCTTGTGCACCCTCGTGGCTCCGCCCGGGAAGGCGAGCATCGCATCCGCTCTTGAGCCCCGCACCTGCTCCAGGGCAGCATCGATATCCGCGCCTGACGTGAAGGGAGCATAGGCGAGACGCAAGGAGAGAGCCTCCGCCGCCCTCTTGGTGGCCTCATACTCAAGTTGTTCGCCCGGATGGGTGCTGTTGGACAGGACGGCGAGGGTTCGCAGATGGGGCATCAGCTCCTTGAGGATCTCGACACGCTTCTGCGCCACATCGAGCGACATGAAGGTGATGCCGGTGAAGTTGCGCCCGGGGCGCGCGAGGCTCTCGGCGATGCCGAGCGCGACCGGATCGCTGCTGATCGCGAACAGGACGGGCTTTGCCGTCACGGCTCGTGTTGCCACAATGGCGGGCCCACTCGATACAATCAGGTCAGCCGGAAGGGCGAGAAGTTCCGGAAGCATCGCTCGAAGCCCACCCGGATCGCCGGGGGCATAGCGGAGCGAAAAAGCAAGGTTCTGGCCCTCGCTGTAGCCGTGCTCCCGCATGCCGTCTCGGAAGCCTTCGATGAAAGGGTCAGGTTGGGCTTCGGTGGACACCCACAGGATGGTGCGAGCTTTGCCGGGCTGTGCTCCTGCGGCAAGCGGCCATGCAGCAATTGCGCCACCAAGACCAGTGAGGAAAGTCCGCCGCCTCATGGGATCACCTCGCGTGCGAGTATCCAGGCTAGGTGCCAAGCATACACCAGCTGGCAGCGAACGCGAGGAACAGCACTCGGGCAAAAAGGCCCCATCCATTTTCGCGGAAGCGCATTTACGGAGCCGGCCTCGTCACCCCGGCAATGCAGGGATAAGATTGGCTCTTCAGAGGAGGCTTCCCATGAGCCGCTTCCCCGCTATCCCTACGGCTGTTTGCCTCCTGCTTACCTGTGCCGCTGCGGCCCAGACGCCGACCAAGACCGCCCGGATCGGGATGCTGTGTCCCGTTCGGTGCGCTGGGCCTGGCTACACCGCCTTTGACGACGAACTGCGCAAGCTCGGCTGGATCGAGGGCAGCAATCTCACCATAGAGCGGAAAGCCCTCGAGGGCCGCTATGAGCGTGTGTCCGAGCTTGCTGCCGAGATCGTTCGGTCAAGACCTGACCTGATCGTCGGACCAAGCGCGCCGATTGCCCGCGCCCTCAAGGAGGCTACGTCGGAGATCCCCATTGCCTTCTCCTTCGTCGCCCATCCTGTCGAGATCGGTCTGGTACAAAGCCTTGCTCGGCCTGGGCACAATGTCACCGGGGTGGCTGCCATCACACCCGGCACATTTCTCGCAAAGCAGTTCGAGATCCTGCGGGAGCTTCTGCCCAAAGCTCAAAGGGTGGCTGTGCTGATGATCCCTACGAATGACGACTATCGCCTAGCCCTGGCACGCCGCATCTCAGTCGCAGTGGCCGGCTTCTCTCAAGCCGATCTCTTGATTGAGGCAAAGGAGAACAGGCTGACGATCCGCGGCGCAAGGCAGCCGAAGGAGAAAACCTCTGATATGCTCTATCTGGGCATCGCGGCACGAGCCTTTGAGCGTAGCTTCCACCTCGCTGACCATGCTACGGTCGAGGGCGCGAGCCTGGACAACGGGCTCCTCCACGTCGAGCTCGTGCGGGAGATCCCAGAGGCTATGAAGCCTCGGACGGTCCCAATCACGAGTCCAGGCAAGCTTCTCGAGACTACACCGGCTCAGATCGCAGCCTGAGATGCTGCCTGATAGAAATCATTGAGTGCCCCGGAAACCGGGGCACTTTGGCCATGGACGACGCTGGTCTTCTTCAGTGTGGCTTGGCCGTCGCCGCAGCCTTGTTTCACAGATCCCATACCTCATGAGACCCTGTGCGACGATCGCTGGCCACCGGCTGTACCGGTGACAGGCGATTTGCACGACATGCCGCTGCTAATCAGCTCTGGAAGGCCTTCGATTGGGACGTTTGCAAGGCGCCGCCGTTCTGATCCCTGGTGCAGCACTGGTTTGAGAGAACTCGGAAGCGTAAGCTTGGTCTCAACTGACAAAGGAAAACTCTGATGCTCCAGAACTCCCACAGCATCCTGATCGGGGTGACGGAAGAAGGGGATGCAGAGGAGCGATCCTCGGCCCTCCCCTATGGCCTCTCGCTGGCCAAATTGGCAGGTGCCCACGTTGCGGTTCAGGCCGCTTCGTTGAAGCTTGTCCTGACGCATTCCTTCATCAGCAACATCGCCGAAGACCTTGTGGCCGCCGAGAACCGCCGGCTCGATGCCTTGGCTCACGCCGCGGCGGATGCATCGCGGCAGGCCGCAGCGGCCTCAGGCCTCGCCTGCACCACTCAGGCACCGCAGCTTGCCTATCCGGACTTGGTGAAGAGCTTCACCGCCCTGGCACGAGCCCACGACCTGACGGTTCTGGACGCCGAGCCGATTGCCCTGGCCGTCGACCGCGGGCTGATCGAGGCGGTGCTCACCGACAGCGGCCGCCCGCTCATCGTGGTGCCTGAAGGCCGGGACAGCTTTGCAGGAGGACGGATCCTCGTGGCGTGGGATGGCAGCGCCAAGGCGGCACGGGCGCTCAATGATGCCCTGTCTCTCCTGAAGGAGGCCTCTCACGTCGAACTGGTCAGCGTCACGGGAGAGAAGGATCTGGGGCCGGATGTCTCCGGTGCCGACCTTGCCCCGCATCTCACCCGCCACGGCATCAAGGTCGGCGACCTGACCCTGCCCGCCCAGGATGGTGACGTCGCGGAGACCTTGCGCCATCATGCTGACCTGATCCGGGCCGACATGATCGTGATGGGAGCTTATGTGCATTCGCGCTTGCGCCAGATGATGCTCGGCGGCACGACGCGATCACTGCTCAAGAACTGCCCGGTGCCCCTGTTCCTGTCGTACTGAACGAAAGAGGGCACAGTGTTTGGGGGCTTCACTCCTCAACGAGGGAGGCCTGCATGTACAAGAACATTCTGATTGCGACTGACGGCTCATCCTTGTCGGCCCGTGCCGTCGAGCATGGAACCAACCTGGCAAAGGCTGTGGGAGCGACGGTCCTGCTGCTCACGGTTGCTGAGCGGTTCCACGTCTTTGCGCTTGAGGCTGATCAACTCGGGGAAACGTCGGCCTCGTTCAGGGAGCATATGCGGAAGCACGCCGAGCGCACCCTGGCGGAAGCCTCCGAGATCGCACGCAAACTTGGTGTCGATGCCACAACCCTTCACATGGAAGACGCCGCGCCCTACCAGGCGATCATCCGCACGGCGGAAGGCCGACGACTGGGAGGAGGCGATCCGAGCTGTGGCCAAGGCCTCAACGCCGCCCGACACGGTGTTCCAGCTTTGCGATCCGGTCACCCTCAGCCGGCGCAAGGCGCTGGTCGACTTCGCGGCCAGGACCGGCCTGCCGTCCATGTACGAGATGCGGGAGTACGTCGTCGAGGGCGGCTTGATGGCCTATGGCCCGAGCCTCGCCACCATGGGCCGCCGCTCGGCCGACTATGTTGACAGAATCCTCAAGGGAGCCAAGCCAAGTGATCTGCCGGTTGAGCAGCCGACCAAACTCGAACTGGCCATCAACCAAGTAACCGCAAGGGCGATCAACCTCGACCTGCCGCAAAGCCTGCTTGCCTGGGCCGACGAGATAATCGAGTAGTTCTCCTCGCGTGTAGGGAGGTAGTTCCCGTAATTTGCGGAAGTGCCTTATGGAACGGGTACATGCCAGTTCCTCGGATCCGTTATCCGACGCTTGCTGGTTTGTGTTTCGAAAGCTCGCCGCGGTCGGTCGAACGCGGCGAGGCTGAAACGTTTAATTCGTGGCGCCGGACTTCATGTCAGCCGGGAACATCAGGTGCTGGTACTTGGTGCCTGGGAACATGACGTAGGGATGCGTCGGATCGGGATCCATAGTCCTCGGGTAGTTGGCGGCGATCTCGTGCGCCGCCTTGCCGACGATCATGACATGCGGGCCTGTCTTGACCCAGTGCGACTTGTCCGTGGCATAGGGATCATGGTTGCTGACGCCCAGATCTCCGGCCATCATGTAGATGAACCCGGTCTTGTCGGGCGGCTCCTTCTGGGTGGAGATGGCGACGAACCATTCCACCGCATTGGCATCGGCGCACTAGGGCGAGCCATCGGTGTCGACGGTGCAGGTCCAGCCGTTGGTTCCCTGCCGGATGGGGGTCAGCGTGTAGCCATCGCTGATACGGACGAAAGTGGCCTTCTGGCCGATGGCCGCGGGGGCGGCGGTCATGGCCTTGGCGATGAACGCGGCATCGTCCTTGGGGATTTCGGCTGTCAGTTCAGCCGCGATGCCGGAACTGGAGAACGCGAACGCAACCGACGCGAGAGTGCAGAGCCGTTTCATGGCTACCCTCCTGTCGTGAGCGACCGGCCCAAGTACTTTACTCCCAAAACTCTGGCGGAAGAAGCAATTAGCCCAGACGGCGTGCGGTACAGCCCCCGCTCGCAACTCCCCTTTTCGGAGCCGCCTTGTTGGTCAGACCCATTTCATCTGAAGCAAGATGGGATTAACATAAGTTCTGCTCCGATCTGTCGAGGTGATCGGGGTGGAGCTCCCGTGTACCGCCTGGACCGTATGGGAGGGTGGGATGATCAACCGAAGAGCATTCGCTCTGTGGGCTGCCTCTTCCACCCTGCTGAGACCGCTCAGCGTCGCAGCCCAAACCAGTGCCAGGCTACCCCGGATCGGCGTTCTGGGAACAACCCGGACAGCAGCCACCCAAGCCCTTCCCGATGGGTTGCGCGATCTCGGCTGGATCGAGGGGCAGACCATCATCATCGAGTGGCGCTGGGCCGGGGGAAATCCGGAGCTCCATGGCCAACATGCGGCTGAGTTCGTCCAGATGGGGGTTGATCTGATCTATGCCCCGGACTCCGCCCAGGTCGAGGCAGCTCTGGCTGCTACCCGCACCATTCCGATCGTCTTCGCCGTACATGCCGATCCACTTGCAACAGGTCACGTTGCGAGCCTTGCCCAGCCTGGAGGCAATGTGACTGGCGTGGCGCTGCTCATCACCGAGATGGTGACCAAGGGGCTGGAA
This sequence comes from Microvirga sp. jy35, assembly GCF_056148915.1. Taxonomy (NCBI): domain Bacteria; kingdom Pseudomonadati; phylum Pseudomonadota; class Alphaproteobacteria; order Hyphomicrobiales; family Methylobacteriaceae; genus Microvirga; species Microvirga sp. jy35. The sequence goes on from NZ_JBWBEW010000061.1 coordinate 15,790, forward strand.
CTCCTGGGCGAGGTGCTCCCAGGATCGAGGAGGATCGGGGTTCTCTGGAACCCGGCGTTTCCCTCGCATCGTGCCGCCCTTGAGGCCCTGAGCAAGGCTGCTCCGGCCTTTGCGGTCGAACTCCACATGGCCGAGGCTCGTGGTGAGGGCGACTACGATCCTGCCTTTGCTTCGTTGGCGAGCGCGCAGGTCGACGGGGTGGTGGTTGTTCCCTCAACACTCGCGGTCAAGGAGGGAGAGCCGCTGGCTCGGGCAGCTCTGAAGCATAGGCTGCCGACCATCTTTGCGTTCCGGCAGAACGCCGAGCGCGGTGGGCTGATGAGTTACGGTCCCGATCTGCGGGACGCGCTGCGCCGGTCTGCAAGCCACGTTGATCGCATTCTGAGGGGCTCTAATCCGGCTGACTTGCCAGTCGATCAGGCGGTGCGGTTCGAACTGACCATCAATCAGCAAACCGCAAAGGCTCTTGGCCTCAGCATGCCTTCCGCCGTTCTTGCGCGCGCCGACGAGGTGATCGAGTAGGCCCTCGTACTTGCGCGAAAACCAATACCACAAATTTCCGAGAAGGCCGTGTGTGGACGGCGCCTGCGTGGCAAGAGGGCTCTTGGTGTTTTGACGCTTTGGTCGGGTGCAGCCATGTGTTCGGCCTTGGTATGCGGCCACATGACCGCTGGCCCTGATGAAGTTCGCGGATCAGGTCCCTATCGTTTATGCTGCGTCTGAGCGCAACGGCCTTCTCGGGCTGCTCTGATCCTCGGCTCGACCGGTTCGTCATCACACCATTACCACCTCACCAATCCTGCAAACGTCTCGTCCAGCTGCCGAGGCCACCTATGCGGCCGCAGCAGCCGGAGCGCGATATCCTTGCTCGTCCTGGAGGACCGCCCAGGCGATCCGCGCCAGCTTGTTGGCAATGGCGGTTTTGACCACGCTGGCCGGACGCCGAGCCAGAAGCGCGTTGATCCACCCTGCCGTCACCGAGGTCCGGCCGCGCGCATGCCGCATCAGGGTAGAGGCTCCCAAGACCAGAAGCCGTCGCAGGTATCGGTCGCCCTGCTTGGAGATGTGCCCCAACCGCACCTTGCCACCAGTGCCACTCTGACGTGGCACAAGTCCGATCCAAGCCGCCAAGTGCCGGCCTGAGCGGAAGGAGCTCGGATCCGGGATGGTGACCGCCAAGGCGCTGGCGGTGATCAGGCCGATGCCGGGAATCGTCTCCAGGCGCTGGCTCAGCTCATTCGTGCGATGCTAGGCCAGGATCTCCTGCTCGACTTGGCCAATGCGGCCATGGACGTCCTCAATCTGAGCGAGGATCAAGCGGATGCAGCGCCACGCCAGCTCCGGCAAGGCCGCGCCGCGCGCCTTCTCGGCTAACTCCATAAGCTTGGGCACGCTGGGAAGCCCCTGAGGAGCGATGATGCCGTACTCAGCTAGGTGACCGCGCAGAGCATTGACCAGCATGGTCCGCTGGCGCACGAGCAGGTCACAGGTGCGGTGGAGCATGAGCGCGGCCTGCTGCTCAGGGTTCTTGATGGGAACAAAGCGCATGGTCGGACGGGTCACCGCTTCACAGATGCCTTCAGCATCAAGGGCATCACTTTTGCTGCGTTTGACATAGGGCTTCACATAGGCCGCAGGCATGAGACGAACCTCGTGCCCGAGAGCCGCCAGCTCTCGCGCCCAGAAGTGGGCGGTGGAACACGCCTCCATGCCAATCAGGCAGGGCGGCAAGCGCCGGAAGAAGCCGATGAGCTCACCCCGGCGGAGCTGCCGGCGGATCAGAACCTGTCCATCCTGGTCAATGCCGTGGACCTGGAAAACGTGCTTGGCGAGATCGAGACCTACTGTCGTGACTTGCATTGGAGCGGCTCCCTGTCTGGCGCTGAGGCAATCACCCTATCTCATAGGGCGCTGCCGGGAGCAGGCGCCGTCCACTCCATCATTTGTGGAACCGCTCTCTATCAATCCACTGGGATTGGAGTAGAATCGGTCTTGGGCCACTCCGATCCAAGGTGATCGCATGAGGCGGCGCGAGGTCGTCTGGCTTCTCAGCAGTGTGGTAGTGTGGGCCGTCAAAGCTCATGCGCAGGGCGACACGCGGGTGCAGAAGCTCAGAGTGGGATACCTGGTCGTCGCCCCCAATCCCTTCATCATCCACTTCCGCCGTGGCATGGCCGAACTCGGCCATATCGAGGGTGTCGACTATGTGCTTGAAGAGAGCACCGCGAGCAGCCGGATCGATCTCTTGCCCAAAGCCGCGGCCGCGCTCGTCGAGAGCGCAGTCGACATCATCGTGGCGGTCGGTCTCGCGGCCGGGATGGCTGCATCGAAGATCACGCACTCAATCCCTATTGTGACGTTGTCTCCCGACCCGGTCCGCGCCGGCTTGGCGAACAGTTTCGCCCGGCCCGGCCGCAACGTGACCGGAATCGGCATCCTGAACAACGACTACGCTCCCAAGTGGCTCGAGATCTTGCACGAGGTCGTGCCAAGCGTCAGCAAGGTGGCAGTCCTGGTCGACAACACCCCGGGCAACGAGATCCAGTTTGACCTCGTCAGGTCCACTGCCGGCAAACTCCATGTGATGCTGATCCGTGTGCAGATCGACGCGCCGGACGGGATTGAACCCGCGCTCGCGGCCGCTCGCCGCGACGGTGCGGAAGCAATGATCGTGGTCTCCTCGCCCTTGTTCCACACCTACAAGGACCGGCTCATAGCGGCCGCGGCGGACTACCGGCTGCCGGCCATGTATGAGCACAGCGCCTTCACCACGAATGGTGGGCTCCTATCCTATGGGCCGGACTTTCGGGAGATTTATCGCCGCCTTGCTTTTTACGTCCACAGAATTGCTGCCGGGGACAAGCCAGGGGATCTGCCGTTCGAGCAGCCGACGAAGATCGAATTGATCATCAACCTGACTACGGCAAAGGCGCTCGGCCTCACGATCCCACCCTCGCTCCTGGTCCGCGCCGACGAGGTCATCGAGTAGAGCCTCGCGCGGGCGGGAAAGTGTGCACGCGATTTTGCAGAAGCGCCTTTAAGGAACCCGGTGTTCCCTTCTTCGACGGACCTTCGGTCTGCTTCAGTTCAGTACCAAAAAGTTGACGTTGCTGCCTTGTGGCCGCGCCAAGCTATTGGGCCGCGCCAGAGGGTGACGATGAATGGCATGAGAATGGCCTTCCGGTCTGGGTTAACATCTCAATCGAATTACCGACGCAGGGAGGGCCATTGAAAGCGCGGCTCCATGGGCACGTCACAATGCAACCTTCGATGTTACCGGCCTTGGGCGGTACGTCGCCGGCCGCTCGATGGCGTCTGATAATCCTCCCTGTAGGCCTTGATCAACTCGAACTCGGGGCCGAGAAAGATCGCGATTGCGTCCGGGTCCGCCCGGAGACGGGCAGCCCACTGCACCGCTCAGGCCCGCTCGGCGCGGCGGAGCGCTTGCGCATCGGCGGCACGATCCTACGCCTCTGTCAGGAAATGCAGGACCGCCGGTCATGCCAGAGGTCGACGGTGAGATCCGGCTGCCATAGCGGCGGGAGGCGCGGCGTGCCTTGTTCGACATCCCGGCAGGCACGAGCGTCACGGACCTATGTAGAGCTCTCACTCGAAAGTCAGCATCTGCCCCGTGCGTGGCCACCACCCCCGCGACGCTCACCTCACGCCATCTGTCTGCCTTATGCCGGAACTAGACTCTTTCGCCCGCTTAA
>NZ_JBWBEW010000062.1:0-19126 GCF_056148915.1 Microvirga sp. jy35
ACAGCAGGATCACTGAGCGATCGAAGTGGCGGCCTTTGAACATCTGAACCTCCGGAGTTTTGCCGGAGGCATACGCCAAACTGAGTTACTGAACGGTTTGCGACGGAACCCCCACAACTCCTCATGCTCTCGGCGGCTGCTGTACCGAGCAGGATCATCCCGCGCGCGCATCAGCGGCAAAAGCGAATCGGCCGAGGCAATCCGTTATATGACCTCCCGCTGGAGGGCGCTTACGGTTTACGCCACTGACGGGCGCCTTGAGATGAGCAACAATGCCGCTGAGCGGGCAATCAGACCTTTGGCCCTGGGCCGGAAGAATGTATCTTTTCAGCGGTTCCGATGCAGGTGGCGATCGCGTAGCGGTCATCTACACCATCGTCGAAACCTGCAAAATGAACGGTATCAACCCGCAAGCCTATCTTGCCGATGTCATCGAGCGCATTGCCGATCATCCGGCCAACAGGGTCGACGAACTGCTTCCATAGAATTGGACACGACGGACTTAGTGTCCACTTGGTCACTAGTGGACACAATCCGGTCCCAGCCCGTGGCCATCACGCCACGCTCACGCCTGATCCGGCCCCGAACCAGGATTGGTGTATCCCTCTCCAACAACTTGACGGCGCCCTTTCTTCAGCGCTGCTGCCTAAACTGAGGCCCTGTCTGGCCTTCGCTTAATCTCTATCAGGGTTTGCAACGGAATCGGCAAACCCGCGGTATTGCCAGGGTATCAAGCTCGATAACGTGACAGTGCCAGATCGGGGTTTGCTACTGCTGTCAACCCTCGCGCAGGCTACGCCTCAGAGCGTCAGTGAAAGGTTTGATCAAGTACTCAACTAGGGTTTGCTCGCCGGTGACAATCAAGACCTCCGCTGGCATCCCAGGCACCAATTCAATGGTTGGATCATTTCGCCTTATTTCCTCACGATCAACTTCAACACGGGCGAGGTAATAGGATTGGTGTGTAATCTCGTCGACAAGCCGGTCAGGAGATACAGACTTAACCACGCCTGAGATCCGAGGCGCAGTCCGATTCGCATAGGCAAGTAAATGTACCTGTGCTGGAAGACCAGTGTGAACCACATCGATATCGTTGGGCGAAATACGCGCATCGATCAGTAGCAGATCGTCAGAGGGGACAATATCCATGATAGGCTCGCCTTTCTGGACGACCCCGCCGTCCGTCTTGAACCGAAGGTTTACGACCTTTCCCGCAATAGGTGATCTGATGGTGGTCCTGTTCAGGATATCCTTGCTGGCAAAGAGGCGTTCGCTGGTTGTTGCTAGTTCAACGCGAACCTGGTCGAGTTGGTTTGTGATTTGATCCATGCGCTCTGCATCGAACGCCGTAATCTGAAGCTCTGTTTCCCCAATCTGCTGTCTGACGCGAGCAATGTTCCCGATATACTCGCCCTTTCGCCCCAAGATCTCGGCCTGCATACGCTGCAAACGAAGCAGTTCAGGCTTTGGAAGAATGCCTTTGCGCTGAAGCTGCTCCTTGCCCTCGACCTCTTCGTTGAGCAATTCGAACTGACGCGTAGCGCTCTGTACCTGAGCCTGCAGGCCTCTGATCTGTTCCTGATACTGCTCGATACGTTGTCGAAGGACCAGTATCCGCGACCGATGCATGGAATGTCTGGTAGTGAGCAGTTGACGCTGACCTTCGAGCACTTTGTGGAGCCCGGGATCGTTCATCGAGTCGCGTAGTTCAGCTGGAACTTCGATCTCATCCTGTCCCAACCGTTCCGCGAGTAGGCGTGTGCGGGTCACGAGTAAGGTCCGGTACTGTTCCAGCAGTGTCTCGTATGTCGCACGTGGCTGAACATTGGACAAAATGACCAGGGGCTGCCCGACGCTGACGGTATCGCCGTCACGGACGGGCAGCGCGTTGATCATGCCACCCTCCAGATGCTGGATTGTCTTGCGGCTTCCATCCGGACTGATGATCGCAGGGGCGGAAGCGCCGCTGGCGATTGGCACGACGGATCCCCATACGCCAAACCCGAGCAGAAAGGCAGCGGTCAGGACAAGCCCCGCCCGCGACGGGCCACGGAGCCCATGCCGGAGAACTGCTCGATCATCGGCTTCCGTCAGGAGCCGACTTCGACCACCTTCAATGACTCTCAATGCATGGACTGGGCTCATTGTGCACACCTGTTGTGTTCTGAAGCGTCGGAGCTGGTGGCCATGTTGGAAGCAGGTCCTGCCAAGGAAGCCTCCGTCGAAGCGTCGATTTCCTCAAGCCCGGCACTAGGGGGTTTGTGCATCGGCACCGTTCCCGGCTTGCCACCTGTTGCGGCAAGTCCGCGGAGCGTTTGCAAGACCTGTTCACGGGGACCAAAGAGCTCGACACGCCCATCCTTGAGCAGGAGGATCTTGTCGGCCTGGGCGAGCGTTGAAGGCCGATGTCCGACGATGACCAGGGCTGTACCCTGCTGCTTTAACTCGTGAAGGGTTGCGGCCAAGGCCGACTCTCCGGCTTGATCAAGATTGGCGTTGGGCTCATCAAGGACAATCAGCCGCGGATTGCCATAGACGGCTCGCGCCAACCCCACCCGCTGGCGTTGCCCCCCTGAAAGCCCCGCTCCGCCGTCCCCGATCTGCGTTTCGTATCCTTGCGGTAGGTGCTGGATCAGCTCATGCGCGTGCGCCACCATCGCAGCCTCGACCACGGCCTGATCGTTAGCCTGCCCGAGCCGGGCGATGTTCTCGCGGATGGAGCCGGCGAAGAGCTCGACGTCCTGAGGCAAATATCCGATGAACTGGCCAAGCTGGCCCTGGTCCCAGTGATCAATCTGCGACCCATCGATCCGGATCTGCCCAGAGGAAGGCATCGCGGTGCCAACGAGCAAGCGGCAAAGGGTGCTCTTCCCTCCGGCTGAAGGGCCGACGACGGCAACCGCCTCGCCAGGCTCGACCGCGAAGGAAACGTTGCGCAATACGGGCCGCCGATCTTGTGGCAGCAGGTAGGTCACGTTCTCGACGTCCAGCCGGCCCGTTGGCGCAGGGAGGCGTGTCCGGGTGATCTGCACCGGACTGTTCTGCAGTCGCAGCTTGAGCCGCCCGTAAGCAATTCGAGCGGAGGAAAAGCCGCGCCAGACAGACATCGCCAGCTCGACTGGCGCAAGGGCGCGGCCGAGGAGGATCGAACCGGCGATCATCGCACCCGGCGATAGCTCACCCCTTAAGACGAGCCACGCACCTAATCCGAGGGCGGCGATCTGTACTAGGAAACGCACGAACTTTGTCAGACCAGCCAGAATGCCACCCATCTCGGCTGATGCCCGGATGGCCGTCTGAGCCGTGGCATTGGTGGACTTCCACCGCTCGAGGACCGCAGGAAGCATGCCCATGGCGCAGACGACTTCGGCATTGCGGATGGCCGCTTCTGCCTGCTGGGTTGCTGAGATCTGCGCGAGATTGGCCGTGAGGTTAGGTTTCCGGGTCAGGAGATCGTTGGCGATTGTCAAACCCAAGAGAACGATGGCCGAGCAAAGAGCCAAAATCCCAAGGATGGGATGCAGCATCCAGATCAGGATCACAAAGACAGGAACCCAGGGCGCATCAAAGAACACCGTCAAGCCCTGGGTTGCGATGAAATTCTGAATTTGACTCAGGTCTCTTAACGGCTGGGCACCGGCATTGTCTCCGAGGAGACGGGCATTGACGCCATTTGCGAGATACACCGGCCCCAGACGGTCATACAGCCAGCAGCCGATCCTGGCTGTGACCGCAGAGCGGAGAGAATCCAGGGCGCCGAGAAGGAGAAGGGCTATCGCAGCAAGGCCTGTAAGGGTTATCAAGGTCTCAAGATGACCGGTCGTCAGAACGCGGTCATAGACCTGGAGCATGTAGACGGGTTGCGTCAGCAGCAAGAGGTTGATGACGAGACTGAACAGGGCCATGATCCAGAATGCCGAGCGGCAGGCCGACAAGGCTTGACTAAGTTCCGTGTCCCGGTTCGACGACTGAGTGATGCTGGCCTGCAGCGCCATGCTGATGTCCCCCCTTGTTTCTGCAGACCTGTGGCGGGACCGCCGACAACCTCGGTTCCCGTCTGCAGTGGATGAAATTAAGAGCCGCGCCTTGCGCGTGTTGCGCCAAAAGGGATCAGCTCCCCGTTCGCTGCTATGGCATGTGCGAGCACATTGTCCGCCATTCGCACATGCCATCGCTGTTCGTGGTCAGGCGATCGAAGTCGGATCAACGATCGAGATGTCGCCGCTGTTGAGGATGGCAGAGGCCGCCGCCTGTGCGGCTGGAATACTGGCTGTCGATCCTACGACCACGTAGGTGGTGTACGCTCCTCCCGCTCCTGTCAGCTTGAGCGCGAGAGTGCCGGCCGAATTGATCTGAGCCAGGCTTGCGGTGAACGTGCCACCGACCTGGATGTCCTCGCCGGTCTGATATTGAGTGATGAACGACGTTCCGGCGAGGGTCCTGTAGGTGTCCAATCCGGCGGTTCCGCCATCAGCGATACCGTCACCAATCAAGGTCTTTGACCCGGTCCCGTTCGAGATCAGCAGATCGGCCCCGCTGCCGCCCCGGAGGATGTCGTCGCCATTGCCGCTGACGACGCGATTGCTGACGCTGCTGCCCCTCAGATCGTCGGTGAAGGCCGAGCCAATCAGGTCTTCGATGCCGTTCAGAAGATCCCCAGCGGCATCCCCTCCGATACCTGTGGTCGCCCCAGTCGGGATTGCCGTCAAGGTAACCTGGATTCCGGCCGAGGATGCTGAATAGTCGGCCGTATCGCCCGTGCCGTCTCCGCCGATCAGAACGTCTGCCCCGGCCCCACCGCGAAGGGTGTCATTGCCACTCCCACCTTCGAGGCGATTGTTCGCGCCGCTGCCGATCAGCAGATCGTTGAACGCCGATCCAATCAGGTTCTCAATCGTGCTAAGCTGATCGCCTGCAGCATCGCCGCCGAGGCCTGTTCCGGCCTGAAGGTCGATCGTGACCCCGGCCGACGAGGTCGAGTACTCGGCTCCATCGACGCCGTCGCCCCCAGTCAGAACATCCGCGCCGGCGCCTCCCATGAACGCATCATTACCTGAACTGCCTGTTAACGTATCATTGAAACCCGATCCGATGACACGTTCGATTGTGTTGAGCTGATCTCCTTCGGCATCACCGCCACTACCCGTTCCGAACCCGGCCGGATCGGCGTTGAGCGTCACTGAGACTGCGGCCCCTGAAGCCGAATAGTCGGCAGTGTCGACGCCACCGTTCCCGATCAGAAAGTCAGCACCGCCGCCCCCGACAAGCCGGTCGCTGCCGCTGAACCCGTCGAGCACATCAGCGGCCGTGCTGCCGAGCAAGACATCGTTCGACGATGAGCCGATGACCTTTTCGATTCCGGAAAGCCTGTCTCCCTCGGCCTCCCCTCCGGTGCCCGTGCCCGGGCTGGTGGTTTCGGCACTTAGCTGGATCGTGATAGCCTGTGACGACCCCGAGTAGTCGGCAGTGTCAAATCCGATACTCCCGTTCAGAACATCTGCCCCCGCCCCGCCGATCAGCTGGTCATTGTCCTCGCCCCCGACCAGCTCATCGTTGCCATCACCACCGATGAGCTGGTCGTTGCCGAAACTTCCGTTCAGAGTATCCGCCCCCGCCTCGCCGACCAGCCGGTCGTCGTTATCACCGCCAAGAAGCTCGTCATCGCCATCCCCGCCGAAAAGCTGATCGTTGCCGCCTCCCGCCAGGAGAGTGTCGCCCCCAAGTCCCCCACGAAGGATATCGTCCCCGCTACTCGACAGCAGTTGATCGTCGCCTTCCCCGCCGTCTAAGTCGTCATTGCCGAGGCCGCCGTCGAGCGTGTCGTTGCCGGCGCCACCTTGGAGCGTGTCGTTGTCGCCCGCACCGACAAGCATGTCGTCCCCGTAGCCGCCGATAAGACTGTCTGTCCCATAGCCACCAAGGAGGCTGTCGTTGCCGCCGCCGCCGTAGAGTGTGTCGTTGCCGTTACCGCCGTCGAGGATGTCATTGCCGCCAACCTGTCCGTCAATGGTGGCCGGATCCACGACACCATCCTCATTGGCATCCGTGGCGTCGCCATAGATGAGATCGTTTCCGTCATTAGCCCTTAGAATGTCAGTGCCGGCTCCTCCCGCAAGGGTATCACTCGTGCCCGCGCCTGTGATCGTGTCGTTGCCGTCGCCGCCGTCCAAGTAGTCGCCACTGTCGGGAGAAGTCGAGCCTCGGGCGATGCTCACTTGGATGATATCGGCTCCTCCGAGGCCATAGACCTGGTGGCTGCCCGCTGTCGAAATCTTGGAAAAGTCGTTTGATCCTGTAAGCCTGACTTTCGGCATGACACACTCCCCGTGAAATGGTTGCGTTTACACAATGTACGTGGTCGTTTTGCTGGGATAGTAGAGCCTATACTTGCCAATACAACGACGCACACGGTTACCACCCTTAGACGTAGTCGGACTTATCACACGAGTGCCACGACGCGTCGGGCCATTCACCCTTGCGGATTAGTGTTTGATCCCATGCTAGTGCGAGAGCACGAGAGCCGGATCAATGCACCGGATCCTTTCGCGGACAAAGAAAAGCAGGCGGCGGTCGTCTCAGGACGACCGCCGCCGCGAACGCTTACGATTAGTCGACGGCAGCAATGACCGAAACGGAGGCATGCGACAGATAATCTGTCGTCAGAACCGCCATATCGATCTCCACGAGGGAGTTGTCACCAAAGGCTTCGGCGTCGATGTTCACCTGGGTCAGGTTGTCGTTGAGATCGACATCAGAGTCGACCTTGATGTCGACGTCCACGTCCTTCTTGAACTCAATATCCCACTCGAGTTCGATCTCAGCCTCGACCTCGATGTCGATTTCCTTGTCGAAGTTTACTTCCTGGTAATCCCAAGACATTTTCTGTCTCCCGTTGCGAAGTCGGCGACTCTGCCGACATATGCAGTGTAGGAAAAGCACCAGTTCATCGTCAAAGAAGCAAAAGACTGATCAAACGTTAGAGACATTGAGGAGTGGACACGGAAACTCACTACTTATATCGATAGTATGAGATCACCTTACGTTCGACGAATGATTGCAATAACACTCAAGTAGTCAGCCCTGAACAATGCGGCTTAATCAAGCGCCGGTTGGAGGGGAGATTGCGTGAGAAGCATCCGCTTGCGTGGATGAGCTCATGAGAGCTGCGATGCACCAGGCCACTAAAACCCGAGCTAGTTCAGGATCAGCCGCAGATTGTGTCCGGCCGCCACGAGCAGCGCATTCATGGCATCGCCAGTTGGTATCTGCAGATGGTTGCGTCCAAGGCGCCCATCCTCCTTCATGTGGCCGATCATCGGCTGAATGGCGGATCGTCGTTTCAACTCGCACTGGGTCATCGGTGTAAGGCCACGGTGCCCGCCCGCGATGAAGACCTGCTCGTGTTCGCGTAGTGATGGTCGCGAAAGCCGCGGTTGACCTAGATCCGCTCAGGCTCAATCCTTTTCATGGCGATCACTTGGTCCTTGGTGGTGTTGAGCGAATGGCCGTCATAAAAACTCATGTCATCAAGGAGTAATAGTGCCGTTGGCCAGCCATATGCAGGGCCAACGGCTTGGTATTGCCAGAAAAGTTTGAGTTTATTGAAATCCTACCAAGAGCGTCGCTCAGCTGAGCGGAAGGTGAATGGCATCGCGCCCGGAAAATCCTGCGCCGGCGGCTTGTGCAAGACCAATCTTTGCTTTGATATCATTCGGCTGCAGGCCCAGTGCGGACTCGAACGAGGCAACCGCGTCCCAGCGCCGTCCAAGCTTCAGCTGGGCGACGCCGAGATTATAGTAGGCATTGGGAAATGTTGGCTGCCGCCTCACGATCTCTTCGTACGCGGCCGCCGCCTCGGCCAGTCGGGCTTGTGCCTGAAGCGATTGCGCCAGCATGAACCATGCCTTGCATGCGGATGGTTCGGCGGCGATAACGGCCCTAAACAGCCTCTCTGCTTCGTGGTGACTGCCTCTTGCCGCTACCATCTGTCCAAAGCGGTAGAGTGCCACCGTACAGTCGGGTTGCATGCTGAGAGCCTGCCGGTAACCAACCTCGGCTTCAGCAAGCCGCCCGTCCCGATGGAGTGCGATCGTCTGCTTGAGCAGCAGAGACAAGCTCCTTCTGTCTAATCTGTTCCCAAGGTTTTTCCCAGTCCGAGTCCGCACGACGATGCACTTGACGTGGCGCTCCTCGGCCCCGAACGAGTACTTGTAAGCTTCGTTGCCTCTCAGGAAATCATAGGTCGTAAAACCAGCGGCAATGGCCGTTCGAATGCTGTACGCATGGAGGACGAGGCCGGGTGAAGGATTGTTGAGTCCTTCCAGCCGACCGCCCATGTAGAACAAAAGGGACCTGTTTTGCGTGTCGATAAGGCTGGCCAGTGCACCAATCGGCGCTCCGCTTTTCCACAGAACAGGCAAAAACAGTGACCCGTTGTCAAAGCAATCCATCAGCATGACGCGCGCCACCTTCCGGATGCTTTCCATCCGATCGCCCTTGCGCGCTCCCCACCTGGCTTCCCACAGGCGGAGTAGCGTCTCTATGTCATGCTCGACGGTTCCCGCGGTGGTATGTGTGATACGGAACTCGTCTGACGTTTCTACCTGCTTCAGGAAACGTCGAACTTTCTGTCGCGTGTTCGGGCGCAATGCATTGCCGAGATAGCTCTCCCAGTCGCTGGGCAGCTTCACGCGCGGGCAAACACAGTTGTCGACGCCATCGATATTCACCTGTGGAGCGATACCCATTCGGAAGGCATCTTTCGGAAAGCAACTCAAAAAGGAATGCAGGCGGTGGTCGGAAGTGAGAACATTCGTGAGGGTGAGGTCAGCCCAATGCAGCGTCCTGAGGTGGTTGGCAAAGGCTCTGATTGCATCATGCTGACAATTGGGCATGCAGATAAAACCAGTGTAATCAGCGGCCGGTGTCCCAGCCATTGTGATCTCATTGTAGAATTCGCCATTGTTCCTCATCTTGAGTCTTAGGCGGAGAGGAAAGAAAGCGACATAGGTCGCGGCATCGTCGTTGGGCTTTGCCGCCAGCACGAACCATGGCGAATCGAGGCGTTCAAGGCGTTTAAAGAGCCAGACGGAGGACAGGAAGAATTGTGCTTCCGGATCGGCCTCGTACACGCCGTCCCACTTATCCTGGAGCGATGAAAGCGTCTCCATGTCGCTGATGACATCAATCTGCATGTCTTTCACCCTGAGTCTCGGATGGGTGGAGGATTGACCTTGATGCCTAGCGGGCCTTAACCGACGCCGAACCAGACATAGCCGCCGATCACGGATAGCTCGTCCTCGATGGCAAGTGCGGAGGCATCAACAAGGACGAGGGTGTCGTCGGCGTATGCCGTCGCATCAATCTCAATGATGGCAAGATTGCCGTCCAGACCGTCCGAAGTACGTTCATCCGACGGGGTCGGCTCGTCTGTGTCAAGGGAGCCGGATTGCTGATCCGAACCGCTGTCGTCTGAGCTGTCAGCTGCTTCCGCGCCGCCGGAGGTGTTCGACAGATCCAGATCGACCGCCAGAAGGTTGGTCGTTGAAGTCTCTGTCCATATCGACGTGTCGGAGGTTTGGAGGGTCTCGGAAGTCGTTGAGGTGATGGTCACAAGGGTGTCCGCCGGCGAGGCCTCGCCGTAGGTGCTTGCAGACGCATAGGCGAGGTCGCCACCTGATGCCTGGCCGGTGGCCGTGAAGCTGGCGGATCCCTGTGCAATGACGGCCGTACCGACATCGGTGATCTCGCCCTCGATGGTTCCGATCGCAGCCGTGTCCTCACCGACCGCGATCGCTTCACCCCCCAAGATGGCGATCGTGCCGTCGCCGCTTTCCGGATCCAGAGATCCTGTCTGGATACCGATGTTGGTATCATCATTCTGGGTCTGAATCGTGGAGCCACCCGTCAAATCGGTCGAATTCGTGACAGAGGAAACGGAGGTCGTGGAGCTGTATGAACTGCGTACCTTCATAGTGGTCCCTCCTAGCCGACCGATTCCGAGAGCTCAGAAGTACCGACGTCGGAGGAGCATTGAAATATACGCAATGGGTGATCCAACTTACGGCGTCTACCTGGGCGAGAAGTTGTTCCACGTAAGGCGGGGGTAAGGTGTAGTTCCTATCGTTGGCACCATGGACAACGTCCGGTGGTCCATGGCGCCCTTCCCATACGCATCAGCCTTCAGGCCACTTCGGTCACGACGGTTGCGCTGACCGTGGAGAGGCTATCTTCCATCGAAAGAGCAGAGGCATCGATGCCGAGATAGGTGTGCCCCGCCTCAGCCTTTGCGTCCACGTCGACGGTTGCCACATTGCCGTCGTTCGGACCTGTGGCGCGAGGAGCGCCTTTCTCGACCCTTTGGTTGATCGCTATAGGCCCCCGCGGTAGGTCGACGTTCTCAATATCGATTGCGAGGTAAACGGTCCGGGATGTCTCGCCCGAATAGCTCTGACCGCCCTCCTGTCCACCGTGCGACGAGACCTTGGTACGCGTCAGGAAAAGGTCCGCACCTGCGGCGGACGCATAGGAGTCGGCGGCGGCGTAAGTCGGGTCGCCATCGGAGGCCTGCGCGCCGGCCTTGAACTGGGCGGAGCCGAAGCTGATCTTGATCGCTCCTTTGTCGAACGTTCGGGTATAGATGTTTCCGCTTGCGCTGGTGTTCTCGCCGACCGCGGTCGCTTCGCCGCCAATCATGGTCTGCATCTTACTGTCAGTATCCGTGCCGGAGGTCTTGGTAGCTGGCGCCGGTTGTTTGGATACGCTACCGGCAGGGCTCTCGGCTGATTGGTTTGCGGTGCTTGTGGATGATAATGCCCCTATCAGCTTCGCGAAAGGATTAGAGAACATCTTTGCTTTTGCCATCCTGCTTCTCCGTCTGAAATCGCCTGATCCGTGAGTGAAGGCGGGTGCAAAGAGAGCAGATCTATCGGGCGAGTAGAACGTGTGCAGTGAGTGATCCGACCAACGATGTAGAGGAGGTTTTTTCTTAGCCGATCGTGGATAATCCTCCTGATCGGCGACGTCAGCGTTCTCGACAGAGACCCTTTGCCCCGTCAAGCGGTCTGGGTTTCAAAACTCCAGAAAAGATTCGCCGTGAGGCGGTCAGCGCGGAGTGGCAATCCCATTCGCCTCCCGGAGGGGCGGCATTCGACTCTGCGCATAAAGGATCTGGGCCTTCTCCAGGTCGCCTGTGATGCCCCGAACCTGCCACTGGGCAAGCATGGTCGGATCGTAGGTCTGGGCAAGCAGATAAACCCCGCGGGCGCTACCGCGCTCTCCGGCACGCTCCAACAGGAGACGGGCTCCACTGATGTCGCGAACCCGCAGGAGCGCCTCCGCGCGGTCGAGCAGGCGCTGCTCGTCGGCGGAGTTGGCTCGTGGCGGAGGCGGCACCAATGGCTTAGAAGCTGTGCGGTTGTCTTCGGCAGGTGGTGCCGGGAGCTGGTCGGGCATCGCTGCCATGATTGCTGGCCCTACAGTTTCCTCTGGTGAGGCCTCTGAGGTAGCGGCTTGCATAGGTTCCGGTGCCAGGGCCGGAACTGTGATCGCCATGATCCAGGGCGCAGGTGGGCGAAGACGTAGGGCGCCGAGCTCTTCACGCGCCAAGGCAAGCTCGCGGGCGAGCGCGTCGGCGCGCTCCCGCTCCCGCTCCAGGGCGGCTTGGCGCTCGGTCGCAAGCGTTTCGACCATTTCGACCAGCCGCTCGACGGGACTCGGCGGGGGCGTGTTTGCCGCCTGCGGGAAAAGAAGGCCAGGCATGGTCTCGAACGGTAAGGAAAGGCCTGCCTCGGGCGCCGACTTGACGTCCTGTCCATGATCCAGAGGATGTATGGCGGCCTGCTGTCCTTCCTTAGCGATGGCCTCCTCAGCGATGGCTTCCTTGACGTCGGGTTCGGCCGTCGGGGCCTGCGGCTCCAATTGCTCTTCTATGCCCATCGGGGCGGTGAGGTCCTGCGCGCGCAATCCGTCCGCCACAGCAGGCGTGCCACCGGCGACTGGCGGGTCTGCTGCGGATGGTGTCGGTGTAACCGGTTCAGGCGCAGGCACGGGTTCGGAGGCCGGCGACAGAGGCGACGGGATGCCAATTTCCTCGGTCATGCCCCCGCCGGCTGGCCTGACTGCCGCATCCTCGACTGTCGCAGCTTCAGCGGGAAGAGGCACAACGGGCAGGTCTGGCATAGTGTCAGTGACAGGGACGGGGGGCAGTGCGGCGGGCCCATCGAGTTCGACATCCGCCGGAGCCGGCGAGGCAAAGGTCTCAGAAGAGGCCGTAACTGGGATCGGTTCTGTCGCTCCAGCTGGTGGATCTGCGGGATGTATGGCCACGCGCTCTGGTTGGCTTGACAGCGGAATATCAGCTTGGGCTACGATCGTGCCGCCCGGCAGGGAATGAACTGTCAGCCGCCCCTTTCGGCTGAGCACCTGGGCGAGGGACTCGGACAGAAGTCCTGGCGCCCAAACGATCACCAGCGCCACGGCGGCCACTACCTGAGCGGTGATGACTGCCGGCCCCATGAGCTGCAGCCAGGGCGTCGAAACAGAGGGGCGGGTGGATGCCGTTGCTGAATCGTCCCTGTCAGCCTTGGAATTCACGGAAGGAGCAGGACCCTGCGTGCTCGTTGGCTCCAGTCGATCGCCACAGACCTGAGCTCGCAAGGCGCCAAGGGCAAAGTCGAGTTTCTCCTCGGCAACCTGGGCCTCCAACAGGTAGGCAAGCTCATCCGCCGCTGAGGGGTCAGACCTCTCGGGAGGTCGATGAGGCTGCTCCGCCGCAAGCCGTCGAGCTGCGCTAACGGCTCGGTCTAGAGTATCGTAGGCACTCTCGGTGCGGATCGCGTTGGAATCTGGGCCCGTCTCAATCATAGCGAGGCTCCGCTGCAGGCGCACCGGCCCAGATGTCGCCGAATGTTCCGGCGACTCGCCGCGTACGGGCGGAAGGCGTGACGTCACCTTCCCGGGCGCGTTGTGAGCGAAGAACCATCGCAGCCTTGGCAGGATTGATGCAATTCATCAGAAGACTAAAATTCCAGGTCGGAATATATCATGAGGTTGAGAACTGCCGCGTATAAGGTGAATGCCCCTTTGATTGCATCGGTGATTTGGCCCGAAGAATAGCAATGCTTTCCTGTTCCCGGCTTTCACGACGACGGGAAAACATGCTCATACAATGCTCATTATTCGCTGTCCCGAGAAGAGCTTAGCAGCAATAAGTTGATGCCAATTCGCAGTATCAACCTTAGCTTTGATTAGTTGAATACGTTCCGTGTGCAGGACTAAATACGGATGGTGTCTGTGAGCATACCAATAGTAGCAATTTATGATTATAACTTCAGGTAAATGGTCTTTTCCCCAATGCCTAGTTTAACAGTAAGAAGCTGCGTTTTAGCCGAAGTGGGGTTTAGCAGTATTTCGAGCGTTTCAAGCGAACAATTTTGCGGGGAAAGCAAATTCCAAAAAATCATGGGAGTGCGAAATGAACCTGACACTGAAGCATGCTGAAGATCAGGCCGTCATGATCCTCGATGTGATGAGCCTCAGGCGGGCCGGATTATCAAGCCTTCTGGCAGAGTGGGCTCAATCCTGTGGGTTGACGCTAAGGTCATCGGACCTTGCCGAGGATGACACGGTGGACAATTGCAAAATGCTCCTTCTGAGCCTCGGCAACGGCACGTTGGGCGATCCCGATCTCATGCAGAAAATCAAAGCTATGCAGGTTAAGCAGCCCGAGGCGATCCTTGTGGCAATCTCGGACCGGGACGATCCTGACGAAATGCTGCGCGCCTTTCAGATCGGGTTCCGCGGCTTCATTCCGACAGCCCTGGAGCCCACAGCCGTCTTTCAGGTACTCACGTTCCTCATAAGCGGCGGCTCATTCTTCCCACCGACCGTCCTCAAGCGCTTCTTGCAGCACGGCGACATCACGCTCAACGGTTCAGGTCAGCGGGCCGACGGAGCGGACGCCGCCGAAGTCAATTCGGCGCATGGTCTCACCACGCGCCAGCAGGAGGTTCTCGGGCTGCTGCGCCATGGGATTTCCAACAAGGTAATCGGGCGCGAGCTTCACATGTCGGAGGCAACGGTCAAAGTGCATGTGCGCCAGATTATGCGGAAACTCGGTGCGTCGAACCGGACGCAGGCCGCCGTGATAGTCGCGACAGATTCGCCGAAAGCGGACTTGTTAGGTGTACACTAGCCCTGAACTTCGCGATGTGCGGGGCAGGAAATCGTCTACTTTCGGATAGGTCAAAATCCCCCAGTCCAGAACAATCATTGCGATCCCATTTCGTGAAAAGCGAGAATGTGAGATGGATCTTGATGCCCCCTTTCCAATTGACCAATGCCGAGCACGCGTTCGAAACGTAATCCTAGCCGAGTTTCAGGGTCGCACTCCAACCCTTCGGAAAGTGATCAGCATCTCTGACAGGGAATGGCTAAAGATGCCCGGCATGGGTCCCGGAACTCTTGAGGAACTACGCCGCATCACCAGACGCCAATTGGTCGAGATCGCCCCAACAAGATCACAAGCCGGTCTCTATCTACTTCGCCGGTCGACGAGTTGCTCTCCTGGCTGGACCAGTTCCAAAGCGAATTGCGCGCTGTTGCCTATGAGATCTGGATGCGGGCCAAGCCAACGGGGACTGAGGGCTCCGGAAACTGAAGCGTCGATCGCGACAGGTTGCACTGCAGAACCCGCCAGACCGATGGCGGTCCTGCAACCCGCAATTCTTAGGGCTCGCTGGCATCCCGGCTGATGGCTCCACGGGGTTATCCATTCCGTCCCGTAGTGCCCGCGGAGGACACCTCAACTTTACCCCTCATTTCATAAGAGTAACTCCTTAGATAAATGGAAGTAAACCCTATGCGCGCAGTATGATGGCATGTGAAGCTGTAAATGTCATAACATCGCGGTAGGTTCGCATTGAAGACAAGGCTTCTGATTAAGCTTGAGGAATCTCTCCTTCGGCGCGTTTTAGCGGTGCGGCCTGTCCGTGTAATCGTGCTTGCACGGCTGACACTCGCCATCTTTGCTCTTGCGGCGGTCACTCTTGATTTGCCTCAGCCGGCCCGCAACATAGAATTCACATATGTCGTTGCCGTCGCTTATCTGGCCTTTGCGATCATCAGTACTTATATCGTCATGCAGGGTCCTCCAACGACCCTGGAACAAATCCTTGCCCATACGATCGACATTGTTTGCATTTGCCTCCTGATATACCTCAATCATGGCCCTGACAGCCCGTTCTTAGTCTTTTTTACATTTATCATCGTGTCAGCCACACTTCGGTGGGACTGGCGCGGCGCGGTCGTCACCACCGCTTTGCTCGTGCTGATCTTTTTTCTCATTATGGAGGTCGAGAGCCACGGGTTCGCAGAAAGGCTTACCGAACTCAGCCTGAGTCAAGCCATCCTTCGCCCGGCCAATCTGCTCGTGGCGGGCATCATGCTCGCTTATGTCGGCGTATTGCAGGAGTGCCGCCGCATGCGCTTGGCCAAACTCGTCGCTTGGCCAGGGCCCGATTCCGGGCAAGACGCTGCCGTTCCAATTGCATCGGCGCTCGGACATGCAGCCGAGATCATGTGTGTGCCGCGGCTGCTGATCATCTGGGAACAGCCTGACGAGCCGTTCCGCGACGTCGTGCTCTGGTCGAACGACCGTGTTCAATATATGCGCGAGCACTCCGATCGATTCAGTACGATCGTTGCCGAAAGTGTAGGCGGCAAAAGCTTCTTATGCCGACCCAAAGCGCGGGGAGTGAGCGCCGACAAGCTGATCGACGAGGATCTTCGGCGGACCTTCTCGATTGAAAGCGCTCTGTCGGCTCCATTTCAGCTGCCCGTTTGTCATGGCCGGATCTTCTTGCTCGACATGGTCGATGATAGTGGTCCAGAAGATCTCCTGCTCGCTGAGTTGATTGCAACTCGCCTTGGCGTCGATCTGGAACACTATCTTGTGCGCGGTGAGCGTGAGATGACGGCCGCCCTGAGTGAGAGATCTCGCCTGGCGCGGGATCTCCACGATGGTGTTTTGCAGGGGCTGACAGCCGCCACCATCCACCTAAAACTCAGCCACTCCCAGGCTCGCGGAGATGTTGCGGACCGTCTCGCTCAAGTCCGACAAGTTCTCGCCACCGAACAACAGCGGATCCGGGCGTTTGTTGAGGCGACACGATCGGGCGGGAACACTCCTTCGGAACCTGCAGATCTACGTGGTCGGATCAGGAGTCTTCTAAAGGTTCTCAGCGATCAGTGGGGTTGCGACGTGGACGTTAGGGTTGAACCTCCTGATTTACAAACTTCAGAATACATAGCGTACAATGTCTGCCACCTTCTAGCCGAGGCCTTGTCCAATGCCGTCCGTCACGGCAAAGCCTCTCATGTCGATGTTTCCGTCCAGGCTGATCCTGGCCGCCTCAAACTCACGATCAGCGACAACGGACGCGGATTTCCGGGTCTCAACGGCCTACATTCAGATGATGAACTGGCCGTCCACGGTATCAGCCCTCTTTCACTCTGCACCCGTGCCAAGGAATTAGGGGGCTCTCTCTACCTGCAAACATCTCCTTCGGGCGTCAAAATTGATATCGAGATACCGTTATGAAAACCACCTCCAAGACCTTTCAAGTTGTGTTGGCCGATGACCATCCGGTGGTCCTAGGCGGTCTTAGAGATCTGGTTCGAACAGATCCGATGTTTGAGATTGTTGCCGAATGTCTGGACGGCGAAACAGCGATTCAGACTATTGAGGATCAAAAACCCGAACTGGCTATTCTGGACATTGCAATGCCAGGCCTCAGCGGAGTCGACGTGCTTACTGCGATTGAGGAGCGCAGACTCAATACGCGCATCATTATTCTTACTGCGACCGCTCATGACAGCCAAATCGTAGAAGCCGTATCATTGGGTGCTTACGGACTGATGCTCAAGGATGCTGCGGCGGATACACTGCTCGCATGCATGCGGGCAGTCTCGATGGGCAACCGCTGGTTACCCGCAGAAATCGTTGAACCCGCGATCGAGCGTGAACTCAAGCGGCGTTGCTCGGTCGAACAAAGTAATCATCCGCTAACACCTCGCGAACGCGAGATCGTGCACCTTGTTGCCGAGGGACAGTCGAATAAGAAGATCGGCCTACAGATCGGTGTCACTGAAGGAACTGTGAAAATGCATCTGCACAACATCTATCAAAAGCTCAGTGTCGATAACCGCACGGCTCTTGCTGCTTTGGTGCTTAGTCACAGAACTGATCAGAAGCCCTGACATTCTAACAATTCTTGACACTATTCGAGCGAGGACTTGAGACCAATCCGACAGAGGAGAATCCAAGATAAGGAGTGGTATGCGGCATCTTGCAACGAAGGCTGTCGATTATG
This sequence comes from Microvirga sp. jy35, assembly GCF_056148915.1. Lineage (NCBI taxonomy): Bacteria > Pseudomonadati > Pseudomonadota > Alphaproteobacteria > Hyphomicrobiales > Methylobacteriaceae > Microvirga > Microvirga sp. jy35. The sequence continues at coordinate 17,373 of NZ_JBWBEW010000062.1, forward strand.
GTACCGTGTATGGGGCTCGGCGATTTAATCACGCGGCTGGTATTCGCCAGTATTCCGCCTGGCTAAACATGAGTTAGCGACACTCAGCCACTCGCGCCTAAATTCAATCTAGAGCATTTTTCGGCAAAGTGGCTCCGGTCCGCCGTCAAAAAATGCGGCAACCAAAGAAAAGAGATGATTCCACGCAAGTGGAAGCAATTCTAGAAACTGGTGGCGTGGGCGATAGGAAACACACCCGAGCTTGAGAAGCCACACCGCATGGGCGATGACCTGAGGTAGCTAACGGGCTTGTTCATGCTTCAGCTCATAAGGCAGAAGCCCTGACCGAGAGTTAACGTGATGTCGTGGATGGCGCCCTCCACCAGCGTCTAACGTGCCAGAATGGGCATGTCCAAGAACCCGGAGCGGAGCCACTGACCATGCCAGAGATTGCCACGATCGGCCTTGATATCGCAAAGAACGTCTTCCAGCTGCACGCGGTGAATAGGGATGGAAAGATCATCCTGCGCAGGGCGCTGCGCCGCAGCCAGGTGCCGGGCTTCTTCAGCGCACTGCCCCCTTGCCTGATCGGCATGGAAGCTTGTGCAACCGCTCATCACTGGGCCCGCACGCTTATGGCCTTCGGGCATGAGGTCCGCCTGATCCCGCCCGCCTATGTCAAACCGTATCTACGTCGGCAGAAGAACGATGCCGCGGACGCGGCTGCGATCTGCGAGGCCGTCGATGCGCTTTGTCCCGGTCAAGAGCCCACAGCAGCAGAGCACCCTCATGCTGCACGGCGCCCGTGATCTTCTGATCGGGCAGCGGACCGCCCTGATCAATGCCCTACGCGGTCACTTCGCCGAGTTGGGCATCGTGGCGGCGCAGGGCGCTCGCAACACGCGCCAGCTGATCGCTTATCTTCAGGACGAAACCCACCCGGATCTGCCGGACACGGCCCGGATGGCGCTCCAGCCTCTGGCGACGATGCTGCTCGGAATCGAGGCGCAGATTGCCAAACTCGACAAGGCTATCCTGGCCGCCCACCGCAGTGATCCGGTCAGCCTCAGGCTGGCCACCATCCCCGGCATCGGTCCAATCGTGGCCTCCTGTCTCTCGGCCAGTGTTGCAGACGCCGGCCTGTTCCAGGGCAGTCGGGAGTTTGCCGCCTACCTGGGTCTTGTGCCCCGGCAGCACTCAACCGGCGGCAAGGCGAGGCTTGGCTCCATCTCCAAGATGGGCAACCGGTACCTGCGCAAGCTGCTGGTCGTCGGCGCGCACGCGGCGCTCTACAGCATGAAGTCGGGCAAGACCAGGACGGTCCTGGCAGACTGGACCAGGTCTCTGTTGGCCAAGAAGCCGTTCAAGGTGGTGGCCGTTGCGCTGGCCAACAAGATGGCCCGGATCGCTTGGGCGATGATGGCCAGGAGCACGGCTTACGAGCCTGCGCGCCAGGGAGTTGCCGCGTCAGCGGCATAGACAACCAGTTTAGACTATTCGCCCTTAGGGCAACCCAGTTGGCACGGTGACGATGAGATGATGTGAAGCCACAGCGGACATGGACCGCCGGATCTGGACAACCCGTGGTGTTGTCTTGCGCCAGTCAAGCGCGATACCGTGAAAGGGACCAGTTCCAGCGTAAAACATCAGGGCCTGCGGTCATGAAGTACCGCGCTCAAAGGCCGGAGACATGGCCTATGTGGACATCGGGTAATCGCGGGCAGCGCGAGAGCTCTGGCGGAGACGCCGATCAGGCGACAGTCTGATTGGCCCAA
>NZ_JBWBEW010000063.1:0-17792 GCF_056148915.1 Microvirga sp. jy35
ATTTGATTGGGTAGATACCGTAGGCTCTATCGAAGTGCCGCACGGCCCTTTATCGGATGCTCGTGAAGCAAGTCCGGCGGAAGGAGTCCCAAGTCTAATCCGAAATCCATGGCCACTTCCGATTGATGGTACCTAAGCGGGTAGATGGATTAGTCGGCAACCTGCCGCTTCTGGTCCCACCTTGTTCGTCGGGTAGTGTTGCCCCCGAAAGATCGGACGGGGTCATCCCGGGTGACATGAGGCGGTGAACTCACGCGGTGAACGATAACCGAGCGCCTTGTGTGGGTGAAGGCTGTTGTAGTGCTCGAACCATAACGGCAGGCTCTCCAGTCTGGTGCGGGCATCTGGGATCGGGCAGGCTCACGATCTCAAGCTGCGGCTCAAGGTAGGACAGATCTTCAGGATCGAGGGCCGCCAGGAGCCAGTTCCGGCGATGAGTGGCCTTCGACGCTGAGGACACCATGATAGGACCGTGTTGCATAGATCGGTTGGTGAGCACACGAGGCCCACTCGGTGCCGCCGCTTAAGCGATGCGGACGGACTTCGGGCGTCCAAACTCGAGCATCTGGTTTAAGGCCTGAACTGCGACAGCGACCTCGGTCGCACGACGCCGGTCGGTCCGCGAACGCAGCGCATCCCCAATCACTCGTTTAAGCCGGCTGATGGCGGCCTCAACCAAGGCACGCCGAGAGTACCCGGACCGCTTCTGCCAACCCTTGCCTCCATGCTCTGCGATGCTTTGGAGATGCCGGTCGCGCTGAGTCGGCGCGGTCTCCGCCGTATCGCTCGGTACCGCCGTTGATCGTGGCGGGATGATCACATCAGCGTCGGGATGAAGTTTAGCAACATGGGGTTATTCCGGGCCTGGTGCCCTTCGACGGCAAACTGAGGTCTGATGCGATCAGGCCCAAACTGGAAGCCAACGGAGAGTATCCTCATGAAGCACTATGTCGGGTTGGATGTATCGCTGGAGCAGACAGCCGTCTGCATCGTCGATGAGCACGGGAAGGCGCTCTGGCGTGGCAAATGCGCCTCGACGCCGGAAGCCATTGCGGCAGTCGTCGAAGTGAGAGCGCCGCATGTGGAGCGCATTGGCCTGGAAAGCGGCCCGTTGTCGGCATGGCACTGGCATGAGTTGAAGAAGCGCGGTCTGCCTGTGATCTGCCTGGATGCGCGCCATGCCAAGGCAGCGCTGTCGCTGCAGGTGAACAAGACCGACCCGAATGATGCGCTCGGGCTGGCACAAATCGTGCGCACGGGCTGGTACCGGGAGGTCACCGTCAAGAGCCTCGACAGCCAGGTGATCCGTAGCTTTCTCAGCTCGCGCGCTCGCTTAGTGGAGGTACGCGTGGACCTGATCAACCAGATCCGAGGCATGCTCAAGCCCTTTGGTCTGGTCGCTGGCAAGGGAGGCCGCCAGCCCTTCATCGACCGCGTGCGCGAGCTGGTGGCCGATGGGCCACTGAAGGATGCGGTTGAGGCACTCCTGACCGCCTTGCAGGAGGTCAGCCGGCAAATCGGCATCCTCTCCCGTCGCCTCATGGGGCTGGCGCGCCAGGATCAAGCGGCCCGCCGTCTGATGACGGCTCCCGGTGTCGGCTCTCTGGTGGCGCTGGCCTATATCAGTGTCATCGATGCGCCGGTACGGTTCTCGAAGTCCTCGAGTGTGGGAGCTTATCTTGGTCTGACCCCACGACGGTATCAGTCAGGCGAGATCGACCGAAGCGGTCGGATCTCCAAGTGCGGCGATCCGTTGCTGCGCACGTATCTGTTTGAGGCGGCCGAGATCCTGCTGAACCGGGTCTCGCGCTGGTCTGCGCTGAAGGCCTGGGGCACCCGGCTCGCCAAGAAGGTGGGCGGCAAGAAGGCGACCGTCGCGGTCGCGCGTAAGTTGGCGGTGATCCTGCACCGGATGTGGCGTGACAACACGGACTTCCGGTGGTCGCGCGAGGAAGGGCAGCCCGCATGAGATAAACACCTAAAGAGATCCGCCAGATCTGGCGGTACGATGTCCCTTGTCGGGACGAGGCAGCAGCCATCGCGTCGGCACCGTTGCGGCCTGAGACCTGAACCTCAGGGAGCAGATTGACCGCGTATGCAACATGGCGAGGCTGAGGCTTCCGACCCCATCATGCGGCGGTGTCTGCCGACCGCGGAGAGAACCATGACCCGACAGGTGATATCAGCCGAACTGACGGAACGGGCTGCTCAAACGGCTTGACCAGAATACCCGGAATAAGAGAACAGTACCTCCTATCGAGCCTACTATCATTATTTACTCTAGTGCGGTTGCGTCGCTGGTATCACACAGGAGATGTATGGACGAGACAACGCTCTTAATCTGAGGCACTCTAATTGGCGATGCAGTTGCGCCAAATCCAAAGCAGGTACTTGTTCAAAATTTACTCACGCGCCAGCAGCCAACGCAATAGAATCAGCAACCTTCTCATAGCGGTCAGAGAGAGTGGCAGTTGCAACGCGCAAATAGTATGTGGGCAGAATAGAGAACTTGGCACCAGGGTGGACGGCAATACCGTGGGCGGCAAGCGTCACCATCGCGAATGGCTCCGATGCCACCGGAACCCATGCGCATAGACCCGCACCATGCATGGCCTCTACTCCTTTCTGCTGTAAAGCGTTGACTAGATTAGCGCGTCGTTCTTGGTAGACCACCCGGGCGTGATCGACCGATGCCTGTGTCGCCGGATCGCGAAGCAGCCAAGCCGTAGCAGCCTGCAGGATGCGGCTCGTCCAGCCGGCGCTGAAGCTTCGGTAAGATTGGATCTGATCGACGATTGCCCGTGAACTGGAGAGGACAGCAAGTCGCAAGTCGGGTCCATGCGTTTTCGAGAAGGAAAGGATATGGATAACCCGGTCTGGAAAGTGGGCGCCCATGGAATGGCGGGGTGCGGCAGAGATATCTCCGATTCCATCATCCTCGACAATAAGCGTATCGGTGCCCCGCAGGATCTTCGCGAGATCTTCCAACCGCTCTCGGCTGACGCTCTGACCAGTAACCGAATGCAGCCGTGGCTGGAAGATAAAGGCGGCAGGCTTGAGTTTCATAGCTGCCTCAAGAGATGATGGCAAAGGCCCTTCGCTGTCACACTGAACCGGCAGGATACGCACATCCCGATCCTCCAAAATGTCGAGGAGGCGCATGCCGGTCGGGTTCTCGAGCGCGACCGATGCCCCTGGCGGCACAAGAGCATGGATAAGCGTATAAACGGCATTGTAACCGCCATTTGTCGCCAAGAAAGCTTCCGGTTCATAAGGCCAAATGTTCCTGACCGCCTCCTCCAGTTCCGGTAGGATGCGGCTACGCTCGTAACTGTTGAGGTTGTCCGCTGAGGCGCCGTAGGCCATTGCCCCAGCAAGAGGCGGCAACAGGTGAACGTCAGGTACAGCTGCGGTTAAGTTTAGGACTCCTTCGCCGTAGTTGCCGGAATTTCCCAAGCGTTGGGGCTTAGCGACGAAGCGGTCCCCGCTGACCCATGTACCGTTTCGGCCCCGCCCGCTGATGATCTTCTGGCGTCGCAGTTCACTCCACGCTTCTGAGATAGTCGCGGGGCTGATCCCAAGGGCAAAAGCGAGGTCACGGATAGGCGGCAACTTAGTACCAACTGGCAATGCACCAGCACGGATCAAGGCTCTTGTTTCGATGGCAATTCCACGAATTGTCCTGTCCGTCAGTTTCTCGGCGAACCAAGTTGCGTCTCTGCTCTCGTCCATACGACCCCAAATTTAATGTTCAATAACGTAAAAGGGTTTGATCAATCCAATTTGAACATTTTAACTGCTTGGAACACAAGTTTGTTGTGAGTGATTGCTGATGCCGCTAACCCTCCGACTTGCCCTTCGTGACTGGGATTACATGACGCCCCTAGTTCTGGGCGATGTTCAGTCCCCTCGCCTCAATGTTAAAGTCGATCGTGTTGGCACTCTCATTTCCAACGTTGGGCATGATCCAGCGTATGACGCAGCAGAGATGTCCTTTAGCCGCTACTCCCAGTTGCGACATGACGGTGATGAAAGCGTGGTTGGCATACCAAACTTCATCATGCGAGGCTTTCGCCACCGCTGTATCATTACTCTGAAAGAGAGCTCAATCCGCCGGTTATCGGATCTCGCCGGCAAGAAGATCGGTGTGACCGGCTGGAGGGATTCCGGAAATACTTGGACCCGCGCTGCTATCCGCCGCGAAGGCATCGAAGTCGACGATGCTATGTGGTACGCAGGCCGGCTGACAGAAGCCCATCCGATCACGGATCGGCTCGATGGCTTTGGACGGCCAGGCCGTATTGAAGCCGCCCCCGGTGAACAGCCCATGGTCGATCTTCTAAAGAATGGTGGTCTGGACGCAATCTTCACCCCGTTCATGCCCCCAGGGTTTTTCGACCAGCACTCCCCTTTCCGCCAAGTTCTTGACGACTTCAGGGCCGCCGAGGTCACTTACTTCCACGAGGTTGGCTATGTACCAGGCATGCACCTGATCGGCTTCAAGGCCCAAATCGCTCAAGAAAATCCCTGGATCATGGACGAACTCAGCGAACTCATCGATGCGTCCCAGCGCATGTGGTTGCAGAAGCGTGAGAAGTACGCGGACACGACGCCCTGGATGATCGACGAGCTGCGCCGTTGCGCCGCCGATTTGCCGCTGTCGTGGAATATCAGTGGGCTTGAAGCGAACGAGGCTATGATCTCAGACTTCGCCAACGAACTTTACGCGCAGAAAATCCTGCCCCGCCGGCTTACGCCCGCTGAACTTTTTCCATGGCAGACAAAGAGCAGCCTTTTGTAGATCTTACCTAAAATCTGAAGAGCTTTCGTAGAACTTAAATGAGGGAACACAACATGTATCTGAAACTCATCATTTCCGCTACCTTCGCTGGTCTTGTCCTGGTAAGCCCTGTCTACGCGCAGGATGCAACAATCCCGAAACAGACAGTGAATGAACAACTGCGGGCGCGCTTGCCTGAGAACATCCGCGCTGAAGGCAAGATGATCTCAGTCAACAATGGCTCATTCCCTCCCTATGAAATCGTCACCGGCACCGAGATGACCGGTGCTAGTGACGATCTGACGGAAGCAATTGGTCAGCTCCTTGGCGTCAAGATTGAACATGCTACGGTCGGTGGTCTGCCGGCTCTGCTCACTGGTGTTAACTCAGGACGCTACCAATTCGCCTTCGGCCCAGTCGGCGATTTCAAGAGCCGCGAGGAAGCCAATGATTTTGTTGACTGGGTTCAAGAGTTTGTTGTCTTTGCGGTCCAGAAGGGCAATCCTAAGGGCATCACTTCGCTCGATACTGCCTGCGGCAATCGCATCGCTGTTATGGCCGGCGGCTCGGCCGAGCGTGTGATTCAGGTTCAGGCGGAAAAGTGCAAGACCGATGGCAAGGAACCCATCGTGGTTCAGTCTTACACGGATCAGCCGAGTTCAATTCTTGCGGTCCGCTCGAAGCGCGCAGAAGCGTTCTTCTCGTCTCAAGCGCCTCTCACCTATTTCGTTTCTCAGGCGAATGGTCAGCTCGAGCTGACAGGTGTCGGCCAGAAGAATGGCTTCGAGAACCTCTATCAAGGCGCAGTCGTGCCGAAGGGTTCACCGCTCGGGCCGCTGCTCCTCGACGCCATCAAAGTGTTGATGGAAAATGGCACTTATGCCGCGATCATGAAGAAATGGGGCCTTGAGAACAACATGATCAAGGAGCCAGGCATCAATCTTGGTGGGACTCTCCCGAAATGAGCCAACTTCATCTGACCAGCGCATCGCCTTCCGGCGGTGCGGACATCCGGGACGTGGCAACCGCCCACGTTCCGTTCCGTACGGGCCGATTAGTTCTCTGGGCAGTCATCCTCCTCGTTGCGTTGAACTTCGCTTGGATCGTCGCCAATAACGAGAACTTCGGTTGGCCGGTCGTTGCAGCATATCTCTTCGATCCGACAGTCATTAGTGGTCTCTACGTCAGCCTTTGGCTTACTGTTGTCGCCATGGTGCTTGGCACTATCCTCGGGTTGGTGCTGGCCATCGCTCGCATGTCCAAGGACGGGCTTGCAAGCTCGTCCGCGGGGCTTTTCATCTGGTTCTTTCGCGGCACACCGCTGCTCGTGCAGCTGATCTTCTGGTACAATCTCTCCACGTTGTTCCCGCAGATTTCGATCGCGATTCCCTTCGGCCCAACCCTGGCAAGTTGGGACACGAATTCAGTGATCACACCGATAACGGCTGCAATCGTCGGACTTGCGCTTAACGAAGCAGCCTATATGGCGGAAATCATCCGCGGTGGCCTTCTGTCTGTGGACCGAGGTCAAGCCGAAACGGCGGAAGCTTTCGGCATGACCAGAGGCAGGGCTTTGTGGCGTATTATCATTCCACAGGCCATGCGATCCATCGTTCCGCCGACCGGCAACCAGCTGATCAGCATGATCAAGGCGACCTCGCTCGTCAGCGTAATCGCGATGGCGGATCTGCTTTATTCCGTGCAGTCGATCTACAATCGTACTTTCGAGATTATCCCGATGCTGCTCGTTGCAGTCATTTGGTATTTGTTCATCACCTCGATCCTTAACATCGGGCAGAGCTATATCGAGGCTTATTACGGCCGCGGCGAACGCCAGACCGGAGCTGGCCCAACGCCGGCTGCTGCCGGAGCGGCTGTGGAGGCAAACCATTGAGTGCTGCCCAGACCATGAGGCCCCTTGTCCGGGCGCGCAACGTCCATAAGTCCTTTGATCAGCTCGAAGTGCTTAAGGGGATTGATCTCGATATCATGCCAGGAGAGGTCGTGGTGATCCTTGGCCCATCTGGCTCGGGAAAATCGACCTTCCTGCGCTGCATCAACCACCTAGAGGCTATCCACAAGGGCCTCATTGAAGTGGATGGTGAGCAGATGGGTTATCGAACTCGCAACAACCGCTTGGAAAAGCTGTCTGCGAATGCGATTGCCCGTCAGCGCCGGAAAATTGGAATGGTTTTCCAGCAATTCAACCTCTATCCGCATATGACGGTGCTGCAGAATATCATCGAAGCGCCCGTGGGTGTTCATGGCGAAAGCCGTAAGGAAGCATCCCAGAGCGCCATGAAGCTTCTCGAGCGGGTCGGCTTGCTGGAGAAAGCGAACAACTATCCTCGTCAGCTTTCTGGTGGCCAGCAGCAGCGGGTGGCGATAGCTCGCGCTTTAGCGATTAAGCCAAAACTGATGTTGTTCGATGAGCCGACATCAGCGCTGGATCCAGAACTGGTTGGTGAAGTTCTGGCGACTATGCGGGACCTTGCCAAGCAGGGTCTAACCATGATCGTTGTCACCCACGAGATCAGCTTTGCCCGTGAGGCGGCGGACCGAGTGGTATTCATGGATGATGGTAAGATCGTCGAGATGGGCAAGCCGGAGGACGTAATCGGAAACCCGCAGCATTCGCGCACGCAGGCATTTCTGTCGCGCTTTCTCTGATAGTTCACCCAGCAGTCCCTCAGATCTGCTGGTTTCTTGGTCACCATCCGGATGGATCTTATGCTCAACGACAACATATTTGCCCGCGTCTCGGATTTCGATGCCATGGAATCAGAACTGACGAGCATCCGCCAGCATCTTCACGCCAATCCGGAGCTCTCCTTTGAAGAGGCCGAAACGGCACGCTTCGTTGCCGAGAAGCTTGAGAGCTGGGGCTATGAGGTGGCCAGCAACGTCGGCGGCCACGGCGTCGTGGCGCGCCTGAGCGCGGGGAGTGGAAAGAAGGGTATTGCCATTCGCGCCGACATGGATGCTCTTCCAATTACGGAAGAGACGGGCCTTGCCTATGCGAGCATAAGCCTTGGCAAGATGCATGCCTGCGGCCATGACGGACATACGACCGTGCTTCTGGGCGCGGCTGAGTATCTTGCGCGCACCCGTCGTTTCAATGGCACTGTGACGCTGATATTTCAGCCGGCCGAGGAGGCTGGCAAGATCAGCGGTGCTCAAGCGATGATCGCTGACGGCCTGTTCGAGCGCTTTCCCTTTGATGCGATCTTTGGTCTGCACAACCATCCCGGTGCACCAGAGGGCAATATTCTTCTGCGCGCCGGCCCAATGATGGCCTCGTCCGATACCGTGAGTATCACTATTAGAGGTATTGGCGGTCACGCCTCTCGCCCGCATCTGACCGTCGACCCTGTGGTGATCGCTTGCAATCTCGTCGTCTCGTTGCAAACTATCGTATCTCGGAATGTTGACCCAACCCAGACTGCAGTTGTTACCGTCGGGACGATCCACGCGGGCAATGCCGTTAACGTTATCCCGGAGTATGCGAAACTCGCCCTCAGCGTCCGCTCTTTTGAACCGAAGATCCGTGACCTTCTCCAGCAGCGCATCACTAAATTGACTCAGTCCGTCGTCGAAGGCTACGGCGCCTCGGTCGAAATCGATTACGAGCGTGGGTACCCGGTTGTCGTCAACTCTGAGGCCGAGACGACATTCGCCCGCGCCGTAGCAGAGGAGCTCATTGGAACGGAAAGAGTCTCAACCTGCCACCTCATCCCAGGAAGTGAGGATTTCGCTTACTTCCTCGAACACAAGCCGGGAAGCTTCCTGCGCCTCGGCAACGGCATGAACTCCGCTATTCTGCATAGCTCGAAATATGACTTCGCCGACGGAAGTTTGACGACAGGAGCGGCACTTTGGGCCCGTTTGGTAGAGCGGTACCTCGAACCGTAACCTGCACAGAAACTGCGCCTACATTCGGCAATTTCGGCAAACATATCTTATGGAACCTAAACCGTTCCGGAGCTATGGAGTGTGAACTCGCGTCCGCGAGCAGTTGTACCTAACAAATATGGCTCCTGCCCCGGTCCTTGACCGGACTGTTGCAAGGTCTGGCCCATCCTCAACAGGAAGCTGTAGTTCTAGGCCTATTTTTGATCCGGGGTTTCACTTCAGTTCCGCGAGCCACTTCGTCCATCTTGGATCTTCAGCCAGTTGCATGGCGCTCGCCAACCGTTCGCACGACCATGAATTATAAGTTTTGATGCCCCAACGGTCTCTCTGCAGCCCACCCCATAGAGCATTCAAGGTACAGGTCAGCAGCTTGAACACCTGCAGCCGTCCATAGGTCACAGCGGCATCATCGTAGGACGCAAGCAACAGCTGTTCCCGGATCGCATCGAATGCGACCTCGACACTCAGGTAGGCCAGATCCCACGCCGGATCGTTCATGCGGGCATATTCCCAATCGATGAGGAACATGCGTGATCCGGCATCAAGGCAGTTCTCCGGCACTAGATCACAATGGCTCGGTACGAGCGGCACTGACGAGGCTGTCACCTGCGCTCGTGCCTCCTCCAGGGCTGCCTCCAATCTGGAGGGCAACACTGGCAGGTCACGAGATCGCCGCTGGCACTCAGCCCTATATTCGTCGATGATCGGGAAAGGGGCGAAGCATCGCTTGAGACGGAGGTCTGACCGATGCAGTCTGGCGACAACATGAGCTGCGCGCTGCACCGCGCTTGGATCCGCTTGGTAGGCTTCGATGCTCATGGGCGTTGCTTCCTCAATGAACCGGGTCAGCATCACACCCTGAGGATTGGCGAAGAGAACGGGAGGCCCAATCCCGACTGTACCGGCGAAGCGTGCTGCGTTCACCTCTTCCTGACGGTCGATGTGGAACGGCCCTGGGTTCGATCTTGGCACCCGCAGGACAAGAGAGCCGTCAGGCAGGTCCAAGCGGTAATTGGAATTGGAGAGCCCTCCCAAAGGTATGGCGATTTTCTCCAAGCGTAATCCGTGCAGCGCCGGGATCGCTGCAGCAAGGTCAGCTAAGATTCGGCTCCACTCAAAACCGGGCTGGCTCTTCATGCCCCACCTGAGATAGTGACAAGACTGCATCGATGTCAGAGAAAGCCGCGGCGCCGCACAAGGCAATGACAACGACCGCCGCAATCATGAAGACGGCATCAGATCGTTTGAAGTCTGGAGCATTCAGAACCGTCCGCGGTCCAACGGGTGAGAGGCCGCGCGCTTCCAGCGCGACCGCCGTTCGGCCGGCGCGGCGGATCGCAAAGGCAAGCAGCGGGATGACAAGACCAATGATTTCTGCCGGTCCCGGCACCCGCCGGATGCGGCGGCCCGTTTTCATCGCGCAGGCAAGCCGCATCTGCTGCGCTTCCGATGCGAGATCCGGAACAAGCAGCATCGCGGCAAAAAGAGAATAGCCAATCCGGGGCGGCAATCGGGCATGCACCATCAGGGCGCGCACCAAAGAGCCGGGATCAGTGGTCAGAGCAAAGAAACCCGAGATCATCCCACAGGCAACAGCGCGCAGAAACAAGGTGAGACCTGCCGAGAACGCATGCGAGCTCAGGAACGCCTCGCCCGCCATGCGCGTGGCAAAATCGCTGTCCAGCCGGAACAGCAGGCTGGTGGTCAGAAAGCCGAGGCCGAACAGACAGAATGGCACCATCAGCGCCAGAAGAAGCAGCGGCGACGTGCGATTGAGAGCGACAAGCGTGAAGCCCGTCACGACGATCAGGGCCATTTGGAAGTGCGCGTCGAAGACAAGGACGGATGCGACCAGGCCAACGATGCAGACGAGAAGCTTGCTGAGCGGGTTGAGCGCCCTCAGCATGATGCGACCCGATGCAGCCATTGCGCAGCTCTGGCACAGGCTGGCTCCGCCAGTCCGGCTCGCCGGAGGAGAGCCGCGTCCCTCATTAGCTCCTGCGTCGGACCGTCAGCCAGGATGCCGCCTTCACCGACTATGATCGAACGGGGGCAGAGGCACAAGGCAAGGTCCATATCGTGGGTGATGACGGCGACGGCGTGCCCCCTCCCCTGCAAGGCTTGGATCTCGCGCATGAGCGTCGATACGCCATGCCAATCAAGGCCCGCCATCGGCTCATCCAGCACGAGCAGCGGCCAGCGGTCTGACGCGGTGAGGGCCGCAAGGGCCAATCTTCGCTTCTGGCCCTGAGACAACTCGAACGGATGCCGCTTCTCAAGGCCAGAAAGCCCCCATGTCGCCAAGGCGCTGGCCACATGTTCAGCCTTGTCCCTTGCCGCAATCTGCTTGGGAAGAGCATCCAGGATCTCATCATGCACCGTGCCGGCAGTGAACTGGTTCTCCGGCCGCTGGAACGCATAGCCGCCTGGTGCGCCGGTTCTGCTCCCCGCCTTCAATCGGAGGAGGCCGGATAGGCAAAGACCGAGCGTCGACTTGCCAGCACCGTTCGCCCCGAGAATACCGAGGATTTCGCCCTTATGGATGGCAAGGTCGATGTTGCGCAGGACCGTGGGCCCGAGGAACGGCGCGCACTCGGCGTTCACAAGCCGCGCCAGGATCGGAGCACCCGATGCAGCCTCGGTGCTTCGCGCCATATAGTCACCAAGGAAAGCCTCGACAGCCGGAAGGGCTTTTGCGACATCTTCGCGGAAGGATGCTCCCGGGTTGATGTGTGCGAGAGCCTCCTCGACGGACAGCGGAGAAAGCGCAGGGGCGATGCCGGCCTGCTGCAAATGGGCATCGAGCGCACTCGCCACCGGGCACCAAATGCCTTGGGATGTCAGCAGGTCGCGTTTGGTCCGGAAGACGGCACGCGGATGCCCTTCGGCAAGAAGGGTGCCGTCTCTGCCGAGGACAACCATGCGATCGATGTGCTGGATCAGGCCCTCCAGCCGGTGGTCGACAATGAGGACGCTGCGATCAGGATCATGCTCGGTCAGCAGTGCGTGCAGGCGGTTCGCCGCCTGTGGCGCAAGATGCGCCGTCGGCTCGTCGGCCACGAACAGGGGTGCGTTCTGCACAAGGGTCGCGGCCAGGGCGACGAGTTGCCGTTCGCCTCCTGACAATGTTGACGTCGGACGGCTGCGCCAGCTCTCCGGCACCCCGACCCGGCGCATCGCCTCCGTGACGCGTTCAGCGATGAGCATGGACGACAGGGCGCGGTTCTCCAGGGCAAAGGCGATTTCATCTTCGACCCGCATGCCGCAGAGCGTCTGGTCCGCGTCCTGAAAGTACTGCGCCACCTGGGGTGACCAAGCCCAGGGCTGTCTCGTCCCAATATCCACCCCAAAGAGGCGGATGTCTCCACTGACCGTCGCGGGGATGCTGTTTGGCACGAGGCCGGTCAGTGTCAGCAGGAGGGTGGACTTGCCCGAACCTGAAGGCCCCAGCAGAAGGACACGCTCGCCTGCCCGGACCACAAGGCTAACCGGTCCGACTGCCTGCCGCTTGGCAAAGGGATACTGAACCGACACCCTATGCCATTCGGCTGCGAAGCCGGTTCTAGGCGGTGACCGATCGCTTCGCATGATCAATAGCAAGACCGGCGAGGGCTCCGGTCCTGTAGAGCGCTTCCACAATGAGGTGCCCGAGCCACCCGCCCAACAGGGCGCCGCTGAGGCAGCGCAGGACAAACATGGCGATCAAGATGCCGGGCTGAAGGGCGCCGTAGTCGAAGCGGATCCAGGTATAGATGAAGGAGAAGATCGCAGCACCGACTCCTGCCGCGATCAATACCGGCAAGGAGTAGTTGCGCCATCGGGTGGCGGCGAAGACGACCTCGGCGCCCGCACCCTGAACCGCACCGGTCACCAGCAGCAATAGGCCGGCCGGGCTGCCGAGCAGGATCTGCACCGCTGCGGTGAGCACCTCCGCCGCGAAGGCAACGCCGGGCTTGCGGATAATCGCGGCAGCCACGATGGAGGCGATGAACCAGAAGCCCATCACCACGTCCATCGTCACTGGGCCGAAGACAGCCTGCGCGATCAGCCAGACCTGCACCCAACCCAGATAGAGCACGGCAAAGACCGCCCCAAGAACAGTGACGATAAGGGTCTCCCTCAACGTCCAACCTCGCATACCGGACATGGTGGTCTCCATGATGTGGAGTTGATGGATGACTTAAACGACGGTCGGGCTGTTCGCCGAGACCTTGAGGTCGAGGGCGACATGGCCCTGCGGTGCGCCAAAGCGCAGAAAGGCCTCGCTCAGTGTCGCGAAAACGGCCCCCGCATCACCCCGCAGCTTGGTGCAGAAGTTCTTGGAGCGGTCGAAGACGCCGGAGTTCTTGAGGAACTCGATGCAGCCGTAGATCTCGTCCATGTGGTGGCCGCTGCCGAGCGGATACAGCGAGAACTGGGCTGCCACTATCTGATCCGTCTGTGGGGCAGCCCCGACCTGCTCGATGGCGGCTGCGATCCGCTCCGCGAGCGGTTGGCCATAACGCGAGTCGTTCACGGGCGTGCAGATCGGATCGTCCGGTTCGCCTGGGCACCCGCGCGAGACGGTGGCGGTCAGAACGCAGTGCACTCCTTGACCAGCCGCGGCGATGAACAGATCGCGCATGGCCGGAAAAAGCTGGTCGGGCGGACCGACGAGCAGTGTCGAAATGTCGTCGGTTTCGATCCGGAAGTTCGGTCGGTAGGGCTCAAGCGCCTCGATCGCGCCGAGGATGACGCCGACGAAATCGTCGGTCATGGGATAAAGGGAGACTTGTGCGCCGGAAAACATCGTGTCCTCGCTCCGCTGGTATTACCCAGATCAGCTTGAGGGTCCGACGGTTTGGCACCGTCATCTCAGCCCCGGCAATACGGAGCACCCCTGTCGATGGAGCGTTCCTAACATTGATCGAGGCGCCCGTGCAACCTTGTCGGAAGATCTTTTCTCTCGGGCCTCTCATCAGTCCTGGCCCTGCCCATCGGCCTCTCTGCCGGGGAGGCACTTGGACAATCTCAAGACGCGTTAGAAAAGGCATCTGGTGAAATCACGGGGTAGCGCAGTTCCGAGTTGCGTCAGCATCAGGTTACTGCCTACTGACACCGGCAGCGGCAAGCCGGATCCGTCGCAAACTTTTTGTTTCAGCGTTTCAGCTACTGAGACCTTGGTCACAGTAATGGAGGACGCGGTGTTCAAGGGCAGGCATTTTGATCGATCGGTGATCCTGCTCTGCGTTCGGTGGTATTTGGCTTACAATCTGAGCCTGCGCAACTTGGAGGAGATGATGGCCGAGCGGGGCATCTCCGTCGACCATGCGACCGTCCACAGGTGGGTTATTCGCTACTCGCCCGAACTGCTCAAGCGCTTCAATCTTCGCAGACGAAGCGTCAGCCGGAAATGGCACGTGGATGAAACTTTGTATTTGATGGGTGTTGTGGGTCATTCCCACAGCATGGGGCCGGGATAGCTCGAATGAAACTTCAGACACAAGTCTGCGATGTAGATGGTGCGCCCGGCCTCACCACGCTCCCCAGCTGAGATCGGACGGTATCAAAGGTCATCCCGAGACGGGTAAGCCTGCATTGACAAGGTTGATCAGCGCAAGGGGCCTCCTGACGAGAGGAAGCTCTATGACAGTGTTCTTTGGCATTGATGTTGCAAAGGAGAAGCTCGATTGCGCGGTGGTCGTTCACGACCGACAGCGCCCCATCGGACAGAAGGTATTCCCCAACACCCCGGACGGTATCGAGAGAGCGGCTGCTTGGGTGACAAGGATCTCTAAGGTCGAGCTATCGGAGGTTCATGCGGTTCTCGAGCCGACAGCGGCCTACCACGAGCTTGCGGCCTGGCTCCTGGCTGTCAAAGGCATGACAGTCTCTCTCGCCAATCCAGCTCAGATCCGCAGTTTTGCCAAAGGCATGGCTGTCCTGAACAAGACTGACGAGATCGATGCAGTGCTATTGGCACGCTACGGCTGCTTGGCCCGACCAAAGGCCTGGATTCCACCCGCCGAGCGACTGATCGAGTTCCAGGCGCTGCTCGCACGGCTGGACGACCTGGAAGGCGATCTGCGCCGGGAGCAGAACCGGTATGAGCAGGCCTGCGTCCGTGGCTGCTCCGGCGCCATCAAGCACTCATTCGTCACGAGCATCAGGGCACTCAAAGCTCAGTGTAAACGCCTGCAGCAGGCCATCGCCGAGCATTTTGCCGCCCATGAAGATCTCCAAGCCGGTTTGGAGAGGCTACAGACCATCCCGGCGGTGGGTCCGAAGACAGCGATGCGGATGCTGGTACTGCTGCAGAGCCGCCCCTTCGAGACCGCTCGCCAAGTGGCCGCCTTCCTGGGTCTGGTGCCGATTGAGCGGCAGTCGGGCCGGAGCGTTCGCGGGCGGCCGCGACTCTCGAAGGCCGGCAATCCCCGGCTGCGTGCTGCGCTCTACATGGCAGCTGTTGTGGCGACGAAGTTGAACCCGGACATCAGAGCCCAGCAACAGCGGCTGCTCGCGCGCGGAAAGGCGAAGATGGCGACCTTGGGCGCTGCCATGCGCAAGCTGGTTCACATCTGCTTTGGCGTGCTGAAAAGCAAGGGCGGGTACTGCTATCCAGTCACTCACCAGACTTGACGGCTCAGACGGTATCTACATCAAAGTTCGTGGGCGATGGATGTACTTGTACCGGGCCATCGACAGCAATGGCGACACGGTTGAGTTCTGGTTCAGCGAACGACGAAACCTCATTGCGGCCAAGAGGTTTCTGCGCAAGGCGCTGAAGCGCCATGGCCGGCCTGAGCGGGTTGTGATCGATGGCAGCCAGACCAATCGAGAAGCGATCCTATCGTTTGACGCGACGAACCAACTGGAGGACCGATCAGGGCGGAAGCTGAAGCCGATCCGCATACGGCAAAGTGCCTACCTCAACAATCGCATCGAGCAGGATCACCGTGCCATCAAACGGCGGGTACGGCCGATGCTCGGGTTCAAATCCACGACCACTGCCCGTGTGATCCTGAGTGGCATCGAGATGGTGCACATGATGCGCAAAGGACAGGCGAAGTACGCCTGCAACTCGAATATATCGCTTTCAGAGCAGTTCGAGCTGCTCGCTGCATAACGAGGAGCGACGGTCGCCTCCGCCCCTTCAACTCCAGTCAGGATTTGCGACAGAGCCAAAATGCCTGCCCTTGAACACGCCACCCTCCGTCCCTGAACCCAGAGAGCAGTAGCTGAAACTCTGAAACAAAAACTCTGCGACGGATCCCTCGTCACTGGTTTCTATGTGGAAGCGTGGGAAGCCCACATCGGGATCGAAAGCCATCAAGAACGTGTCATCATAGCCGCCGTCCGGGTAAACCTCAGCAGTTCTCCTCCGGTAGATGCCCATACACGAAAGTCTAACTACCCAATCCCATATAACAGGTCCCTAAGCCGGCAAACTTAGAACTACAATAAGCAGCACGGGTTAACTGGGGCTATCCAGGATAGCAGTGCGCGAGCTGTGTCGCTGGACCAGCTAGGTGAGAGTGACTGGTGCGATGGCGGGCTTGTGCTACTGCGTTTTGGAAGAGGGCGGTCAGTGGAAGGTCCGCTTTCAGGAAAAAGACTTCCCCTACCCCTCCAGGGAAGCCGCGATCTCGGCCGCCGTTGAGACAGCCCAAAAGATTTCCCTCATTGACGAGGCAGCCCAGGTTCTTCTGCGCAGGGATGATGGAAGCTGGCAGTTAATTTGGGCGTCCAGCCTAGGTGACACAGCCGAGAATCCCAGCGATCAATTCCTTAGCGGCCTCGCTGCTTTTGGAGCTTACTTTTCTTTCGCAACATAACTTGGTGGGGCGGATCCCGGACACAGCAGCACTGCCTATCTACTCGATCGTATCGTGGCTGGAGTTATGCTCTTGTATCGCTTCATAGCTGTAGTGAGATGGCTCTGGCTGGAGAACCCGCTCAGGTACGCAACCTCGGTAATCGGTAGATCGCTCTCGAACAACATCAGCTCAGCTGCACCCAGCCGCAGTTGGAGCAGGTACTGGTGCGGGGACTGCCCAAAGCTGTTGCTGAAGGCTCGGATAAAGTGGCCGGGCGAGAGCTCACACAGGGCTGCAAGATCAACCACCGATATCCTGCGGGAGAAGTTCTCCTGGAGGTAGTCCCGCACGCGTCTGGCCTTGTGCGCAGGCAGGCCCCCTTCAGCTTTGCCTGGCGCTCTACCGGAACCCGCATAGGTACGCAGCAGGTGAATGCCGAATAAGGTGATCAGGGAGTCGACATAGAGTTCGTTTGCTACCTCCCTCTCCGACAGCTCGGCTTTCAGCATCTGAGCGATGCGGAGGGCCTTCTGGTCCACGATCCCAAAGGGAACCGGCTGGAGATCAATGCTGCCTCGATCGAGCTCTTGCTCTGCCAGTTCCAACAGCGTCTGAGGTGGAAGGGCAATATGGACATAGTTGGTTTCAGACGGCCAATTCCAGAAACTCTCCAGATTAACGGGGCTTATCTCGATCATTCCAACGGGCGCACTGAACTTTTGCAGTCGGCCGCCGCCATACCCAGCTTCTATGTTAGAACTTGGGGCGAGTGCTACGGACGCAAAGTGGCTCGTTGGTCGGAAGACCTCAGAGCCTGGTTGCCGAACGCAGTGAACTGCACCGCCCCTGAAGGTTGTCAGCCTTGGACCTGCCTCTTGCGGGATAGGGTCAAGAAGCCCCGGCTTTCTGGCTTTACTCTCAAGCTCTGCCTTGAGCTGATTGATAAGTTTGGCTGGATGATCCATTGTTGCCCCGCACCATCAGTATTTCCTGCGTGTTCTGATTCCCTCGGGCCAGCCTCTTGGGCGGCTGATTTCCTACTATAAGGATTAGCCCATCTTACCTTAGGGAAACAGACCTAAGGTGCCAAAAAGCTCAGCCTCAGCTGCGACGAAACCGCATAGGTTGGAATTAGGAACTTCTGAATAGAAAAGCCTCAACCCTCGCGCCGGCACTTGGTCTGAGGAATGGCGGATCGAGACTGAAGCGGGAGCCAGCCTGAAGGGCTCTGATGGGGTGGACGCCCCCCAACGGCCTTGGTGTGCCAAAGTGGAGGTGTTGAAGAGCACCACTTGAGGGAGGCG
>NZ_JBWBEW010000064.1:0-17131 GCF_056148915.1 Microvirga sp. jy35
GCATGCCCCAGCCTTGCATGTACACGGCTCAAAGGGAATCCTCAATCGGACTCTTCTGTCAGGCGGAAACCACTAGGGACGGGTGGAGCTTACCTGAAACTCGCACCTGTATTGAACTTCGCAATTATTCTTCTTGTGATGACCGTTCTAATTCGCGCAAAGGCTGTCATCGATGGAATCACGAGCCTGATCGACCTTTCGGCTGATCTCGCTGTTAGCGAGGCTGAACAAAGGGACGAAATCGTGAAGCGCGAAATGCTAGAGGCAATTGACCGTATGCCCCAACGCGACGGCTACGGAAGCTACGTTGAGCTAAAGCACCATCACTGACAGCCATCGTTCGAGCACACAGAACTCCTGGTTGGCATCAGATGCGATTTGACCAGCATACGTATGTCACTGTCAGGTATACCCTGAGGTGACGTCACACGGCAGCGAAGATATCATGTAACATTTGGATTGACAGGGCTATTTGTGACGCTGCTACCGTTGGGCTTAAACCCTGAGGTTACAGCATGGCCCGCATCGGTTACGCCCGTGTCAGCACTACCGACCAAGACCTCGATACCCAGCTTGCGAAGCTCAAAGCTGAGGGATGCCAAGTGATCCGATCCGAAAAGGTGTCGGGGTCCAGCCGCAATGGCCGCCTCGAACTGGCCACGATCCTCGACTTCCTGCGCCCCGGCGATGAGCTTGTCGTCACGCGCCTTGATCGCCTTGGCAGAGACACCCGCGACGTCCTCAACCTGATCCACGAATGCGAGCAAAAGGAAGCCTTCGTAACCGTACTCGACCCCCATGTTTCAACCCGAGGAGAGATGGGCCATATCGTGCTAACTGTGCTTGGTATGGTCGCTCAGATGGAGCGCCGGTTTATCAAGGAACGGCAGCGGGACGGCATTGAGCAGGCTAAAGCCGGGGGGACTTACAAGGGCGGTAAGCGGCGTTTGGACCACGAAAAAGTTTTAGCCCTGCACGGCAGGGGCCATGGCCCAGCGGCAATCGCTAAAGCACTCGGTTGCTCACGTATGCAGGTGTATCGGATCCTAGGAAATTGGCATAAGGCAGACAACATGACCGAAACGAGGTGAGCAGGACGTCAGTCTCCTTGGCCAAGAGCTCCAAGCTAAGAATCGGGTTGAAACTCCATCATCTGGATGCCTAAGAATGTCCGAAAGCTGGTGGGGAGCAGACCTTTAGAATCTCTGCTCTATTTCCCAGTTTGACCCGGTGCGGACCTTCGGTGGCTCGCTCGCCTGGTTACGCAGCCTGTTCCTACCATCGGGGCTACCTACCGCAGTTCCCGTCATCAACCGTTGAGGGGACCGGATAGACTGACGGCGTAGATCAGCCCGTCCCAGGACCAAGTGGACGTGCCTTCAACCAGAGAAACATTGGCACACGCGTCCATTGCTTGAGATGCTCTTGGCCCTCACTGTGATTTGGGATTGGTTCACGAATGGAGGTGATCGCTAACCCAGCTGCTTCCAAGGCGGCCGCGTAAGCCTCCAAAGGCTGCGACCACCCGGCAAAATGCATTCGCAAGCCGCCGCGCTCCTCGACCCCATCAAAGCGTTGACGTCCAAAGTAGCTACCCTCAAGCACGAATGGAGCATCAGGCTGAGCATTGGCGAAGTTCCCTCGGTCACGGAAAGGATGGACAATCGAGATGAATAGCTGTCCGTGCGGGCGCATCACCCTTCGGATCTCCCGCAGTGACGCGGGTACATCCTCGACGTCCATCAAGACGTTATAGGCGACCACCTGATCAAAGCTGCTGTCTTCGAATGGTAGATCGCGAGCATCTGCAACCGCATAGTCATGTGCCGAGTCCGCTTGCCGGGCCGCTTCAACGAGCTCAGCGACAGTGTCTGCTGCGGTGACGCGGTATCCAAGTGCCTTCAGCTCGCGGGAGATACGCCCTTCGCCGCATCCGACCTCCAGTGTCTTCCCGTTACCCTCGCCGAGAAATGCAACGAGAGCCTCGCGATAAGCCCAGAAGGCATCGTGCTTGGGTGAGCGTGCCCAAGCGGTCCACTCCGCAGCTACTCGTGTCCAGTGCGCGCGGTCCAGCAATGGCTCGTCCATCGGCCAACTCCGTCCTGTCTAGGTGATCCCGAAGCAGAAGATGCCCTCGGATGTACCGACTTTGTGGCTTAGAAGCTATTCCTAGAGATCGTGGAAGGCGTGTTCTCTGTGCAATCTTCAGGCGCGTTCCCGAGTGGCGTTCCCGAGCGTTGACCAGCCTACTCATATCGAAAGTCAAGGCGTTGGCACCGGCGTCTTATACCACGCCGCTCCGCAACTGGTCGGCGCTATGGAGCACGCTGGTGGCCCCGAAATGGTGCTCCCACAGCTTCGCGCCTAAGCCGGCAGAGCGGTCCAGGGACGAACCGACGGTCAGCCACTTGAGCATCGTGGGATGAAGTCCAGCGTCGAACAGCATGAAGCCGGCGGCAAGGCAGCAGGTATCGGCTTGGATGCCGCAAACCAAGACACGCTCGAAGCTCATGGATTTGAGGTATCCGATGAGCTCGGATGGCGGGAGGTAGCCATGCTTGACGAATACCTTGTCGGTTTGGACCAGCGGCTCGTCCGCGGGGGCAGGCTTCCACCCAAGCTGCCGCTCGAACGGGGTCACTGCCTCGTCGTGCCTCTCGACTGTCGCTACCGAGTGCATGGTCGGAGCGAGCCGGGATATCCCTTCCACCTGCCACTCGGGCGGGTTGAAGCACGGTTGGACGTCGACAATGAGGAGTGCTTGTTTCATGAGGTGTATTAGCGGAGATTATACCACTGTTCCATCCCAGACCTCCTGGAGCTTCCGCTATAGCGGTGCAGCGTAGAATGAGCATTTCGTCCGGTCATGGCACGTCTGCGAAGTAGATCGAATTTCAGCTCACGCGGGGAACACCGGACGTTCTTGTGAGGCACGGTTCATCGCGTTTCGACCCAGTACGGACATTCGCCTTTGATGGTGGCTTGAGAAAAGCGACGTGGGCTGTCACCAGCAAGCTACACTCCCGCACAATCCACACTTATGGACCTACGTTGAACCGCCTGGGCTCTCCGATCGCAGAATCCTAACACTTTGATCACGCTATCCACTCGTACATCGGTCTGGGTTACAGCTCCGGTGGAGCTGTCCTCTGGAAAAGCGTTCTGTGTGGTCTTCAGTTGCAGCGCCTCGTTTGTGTCTCCTCGACACGCCTGAGAGATGAGGACCCGAACAGGATGCCTATTCCAACCCTTACGGTTTGCCGCGGCCGGGATGCCGCTCGTCCCCCTGCATCTTGGGGCACAGGCAGCAACCTTCACGTGCTGCATCTCCCGCAGGCCGAGCATGCGTTCTACGGCTCCATGGAAGCGGACTGGCAGAAGTGCCGCGAAACGGTTCTGGACTTTTTACAACACAACGATATCGAAGCCTGAATGGGGTTGCCAGTGGAACCTCGGTTTGATCGCCTATGGACTTGCACCTATGGAGCGCACTGAATGCTGACCATTCGTCCATCACGTCCCGACGACATCAAAATTATGTTCAACATCTGGTGTACCGCTGTGCAGGCGACCCATAACTTCCTGAGCGAGCCTGATTTTGAGTTCTTTTCCAACATAGTTCGTAACGACTACCTGCCCCATGGCCGGTTCTGGGTCGTCGTTGATGCCTCAGACGTGCCTGTTGCCTTCATGGGCATGACAGGGCCGATGATCGATGCTCTCTTCGTCGCCCCTGATCAACATGGCAGGGGAATTGGACGTCTGCTCGTTGAGCACGCCCGTGGCCAGGAGGATGGCCTGGCCGTTGACGTCAACGAGCAGAACGAAGGAGCACGCGCCTTTTATCAGAGGATGGGGTTCAAAGAGATCAGCCGCTCTGAATTGGACGGCACAGGTCGCCCTTACCCGCTCATACACATGAAGATGGTGGCTTAAGACTCCGCTGTCTTCTAGGGTCTGTTAGGTCTTGAGCCAATCGAGAGCGGCGGCGAGGCAGAGGATGCCCATGAACGATGAGGCCGTCTTCTCGTAGCGGGTTGTAACAGCCCGCCACTCCTTCAGGCTCGCCCAGAGCCGCTGGTTCCGTTGCAACTCCTGACATAAGTCAAGCGGAGGGCAGACAAGGACGCTGGTTACGCGGCTGTACCGAACAGGGTGGCAATGAAGCCGCGCTGAGCGCCCATGTTATTGGGTAGCACACCGACGACCTGTCCCTTGCGGATCATCGCTATGGCCTCATAGCCGGATATCGTCTGCGTGGCAGTCACGAAGCTCTTGAAGCCCAGTCCAGGGCGAGCCAGACGCTTAATGCGCCGGTGATCCTGCTCCACGATGTTATTCAAGAGCTTCACCTGCCGGAGTTTGGCAAAGCGCCAGAGTTCTCCGTCCCGCTTCATGGCTTTCGCCGCAATAGGATAGGCTGCATTCTTGTCGACCGTGATGGTCCGCGGATTGACTGTATGTGACTGCTTCAGGGCTTTCCGGAAGAAGCGCTTGGCGGCAGCCGCATCCCGCTTGGGTGAGAGCAAGAAATCAATGGTCTGCCCGGCTGCATCAACAGCACGGTACAGGTACACCCATTCGCCCTTCACTCGGAGGTATGTTTCGTCCACCCGCCAGGAGCCATTCGTCATCCGCAGGTGCGGGCGGACGCGCTTATCGAGTTCGGGAGCATAAGTCTGAATCCAGCGAAAGAGGGTGGTGTGGTCTACCTGCACACCCCGATCCGAGAGCATGCACTCAAGATCACGATAGCTGATCGGGAACTGCAGGTACCAGCGGACCGCCCACAGAATGATCTCCGCCGTGAACTGCCGACCCTTGAACAGGTTCTTGTTATCTTGGTTCACCCTCAGCCCCTCTCAACACTCTCCTGTCGTATACCCGGCGGAGCGAACCTCAAAGCTGCAACAGAACCTCAGCGCCTGCCATCCCAGTGCCGTTGCATCTGCGCGATACACATTATGCCAGTGCCAAGACGCTTCATGGTTATGGCGGATACGTTTTCCCTCACGACGATGCGAGAGGATGGGTGGAGCAGGAATACGCTCCCGGCATCGCACTTGGTCAGTTCTATCAGAGTGACAGCAGAGGGCCGAATACCTTCGAGGGGCGCGCCGACCAATACTGGTCCGAAGTCACTGGCCGGGAGCAACCCCGGCATCCGAAGGAAAGTTAATGCTGTTTTCGCCTCTTTATTGCCACGGTTCCCCTGCCCAACTAGCCTCCTTCGCGTGACGGACCTGTCACCGGAGGGCGGAACATGACGTTCCGCTAGAGGAAACGACTAGGGACTAGGGACGAGAATGGCGACTGGCACAGTAAAGTGGTTCAATGAAACCAAGGGATACGGCTTCATTCAGCCGGACAATGGCGGCAAGGACGTATTCGTTCATATTTCAGCGGTGGAGCGCGCAGGCCTTCGCAGCCTGCAGGATGGGCAGAAGATCTCCTACGAGATTGAGCAGGATCGTCGCTCGGGAAAAGAATCCGCGACCAACCTGCAGCAAGTCTAAGACCTCACACATTCGCGGAACCTTCCGCCTTTACGATGAGCCGCTCCGGTATTGGGGCGGCTTTTTTGTTACGCCTGACCTAATGGAGATTCCTCAGTATGGCAGCTTCGACCCCAAAGTTCCTCAGCGATGAGCGGTTCATCAACGAACACCGAAAGGTGTTCGTGATGTTTATGGGCCATGACGGCTATTCAGAAGAGATGTCAACCGAGGAGTTCCCTCGCCTTCAGCAGACCGTCAAACTCGACGCCTGCCCGATGGCCTATCTCCGCCTCCAACGCACCGGCTCCCGCTTTGCCCTCGACCGCCGCAAGAAAATGGAGATCGCGGAAATCTACCATAAAGCAGGGGAACATGCGTATTACGGCTACTGCATTGCGCTCGGCATCAAGCCTGAGTGATTGGACCCTCCAGCCCTCGACTGTTCTCATTCAGACGAGAAGAACTATTTGTACCGGTCAGGCCCTCAGACTCGGTAATGGAAGGAGACGCAGTGACCACCCGTCTTATGGACATCCTGGATCGCGATGCCGCTATCATGAGAGCCAAGATGGCTGAAGTCATGCCAGCTGCCGACGGCGAAGCACAACGAGCTCGGGAGTTGATGATCCTCTTGCATACTGGGCTCTTCGTTATCCAGAGGGATGAGACAAGCACAGCGGAGGAGTTGCGCGAGTTCGCTGGTCAAATCCTCGACCGCACGCGCATCACTAAACAGTAGCAGCCGAAATATTCCTGTGAGTTCCCTGAGTTTTAGATTGGTGCGAAGCCGCCGGTAACCGCGCTCAGCTATCGAAGACAGTTGGTGATCATAGTGAGGACGGGTATCCGGCGCGGGAAGGAGAATGTTTCGTTACCTCTGGAGGCATAAGGCGTTCAGCGCTGTGCTGCTGCTCCTGTTCGGCGTGGGCTTCTATCTAAACCCCATTGCCGCCTGGGCCGGGCTCGCGTTGCTTCTGTTCTTGCGCCTGACGAAGGTTCACTCGCTTCTGCTGGTATATGATCTGACGGACCGGGCCGCGATCAAGCATATCCGGACGCTGGCAACCAAACGCGCCCATATGCTCTCGCCAGACGAATACGGGAATGTGTCTGAGGAGACATGGGACAAGCACCTCAACACCTTCATCAAGAAAACGCTCCTGCCGGAGTTCCAGCGCAGGAAGGTCGACCACCTCCTCGCTAAGGACCCAAAGCGCTACGTTGCCCGCCTGAGGACGCGGATCAACCGGATCATCGACCGGTACCAGCCCGCAGAAATGGCGGACGAATTCGACGAGACGATGACTGGCAGGGAATTCGAGCTCTACTGCCGTGACATCCTGCAGGAAGCAGGTTGGCAAGCAGCCCTCACGCCTGGATCGGGCGACCAGGGAGCAGACATCATCGCGGAGAAGGATGACAGGCGAGTGGTAATCCAGTGCAAGTTCTACAACGGCGCCGTCGGCAACAAGGCCGTTCAGGAAGCGTACGCTGCCGCAGCCTTCCAGGATGCTCCTTACGCTGTGGTGGTCACAAACTCAGTCTACACGAAATCCGCGCACCAGCTCGCGCACAAAAACGGCGTGCTGCTGATGCACCATACCGATCTGGAGCGGCTCGAGCTGATCGTCACCAGCGGCGCAGGCTCCCGTTGATACAAGATTCCATTCAGCGCTTGTGGCTTATAGAAAGTCCTCAATCGACAGCTGTGCGGTGTTGCGCGGCTTAGGGCTCGGCTTCTTTGGGCCGTCCTCGACACCTGCGGCGACAGGCTGCTTTCGGGTGATCGGTGTATCTTCCGACTGCATCCGCTTCATCCGAGCTTTTGCCTTGTCGCGGGCCTGTGCTTCCTCAGACTGCGGATCCTCGGTCAGCCACTTCCCGCGCTTGACCACTTCATTCACGCGACCCTGGTTGATCCCAAGCTGGAATGCGATCTCCTGCTGGGTCATATCGGTCGTGGTGTGGAGTTCAAGGATCTTGCGTGCGAGTTCCGGTGTCATCTTCCGCCCGGCTACCCGACGAGCCGGCGTGATCGACCGCGTCTTCTTCTCCTCCTTGCGGATCTTTTCCAGGATGGCCAAGGCCATATGCATGCCTTGGACGCGCAGGGCTTCTTCAAACTGCTTCAGCGTAGCCAAAAGAGAGACTCCTGAACTCCTGCCCCGATGCAACTACACCGGCTCAGACTGACTTTTGAACGACGAAGAGGTGACAAGCCGACAGCCCCGCACGGCTACCGGTGGAGGTCAGCCGAATTACGGTGACCCGAAACAGAATAGAGTCCATGATTCGTGTTTTTCAAGCCCGGGCCTCAAACTGGTTGTTGATTTGTTCTGTCAATGCCCGAAGCGGGCTTGTCACGTTCCTAGCTTGCTGACCGGATTGCAGCGGCTTAACTATTTGCATGACCTCACCGTGCTACTCCGGCTACCGCTTTCCGAGTGACATCATTCAGCGTGCGATCTGGCTCTATCTGCGCTTCACCCTCAGCTATCGCGATGTCGAGGAGCTCCTGGCCGAGCGCGGGGTCGAGGTGTCCTACGAGACCATCCGGCGCTGGGTGCTCACCTTCGGGCCGGCAATCGCACGCCGGCTGCGGGCGCGGCGGGCGAAGCCGCACAGCCGCTGGCACTTGGACGAAATGTTCGTCCGGATTGGTGGCAAGCAGATGTATCTCTGGCGCGCCGTCGATTGTGAAGGTGAGATTCTTGAGGTGCTGGTTCAAGCCAAGCGGAACAAGCAAGCCGCCCTGAAGCTCATCCGCAAATTCCTGAAGAAGCATGGCACAGCCCCAACCGAATGGATCACAGACAAGTGCCCCGCGTATGCGGCTGCGCTTCGAGACCTGAAGATTCAGAGGGCTGCTCACATCCAGGCCAATCGGGCCAACAACCGAGCGGAGAGTTCGCACGTGCCGGTACGACGACGAGAGTGGAAGCTGCAGGGGTTCAAGTCACCCGGCTCGGCCCAGCGGCTCCTATCAATGCATGCAGCGACCTACAACACGTTCACCGTTCCTCGCTATCTCACCACCGCCCGAACGCACCGGCTCCTGCGAGTCGAGGCGTTCGCCGCGTGGCGCGAAGCTGCGGGTGCCGCGGCATAACGGGACATATGTGGCAGATCTCATCTCAGCGTCCCTTCACAACGTGACAAGCCCCAGGCGTGAGCCCGTAGGGTGACGTCTGCGTTTTGACACGGCCTCGGTCAAAAGCGGTAGCCCGAAGCGGCCCTCTACCGTCTGCTCTGCGCGCGAAAGCAGAATTTCATTCCTCAGGCCGAAGCGGGCTGGCGTACGAGGGCACAGCAACGGTCCTTCCAAGCAGGGGATCGAGAAGATGGAGCGTTAAGCTTGACGTTATGCGGCGTTCGGCGGATAGCCGCTGCCCATATCAGTTCCTGTGAAGAGCCCCATAGAAGCCTAGGGCTCAGCTCTCTTTCAGAGGCTGCTTTGAACGTTAGGCTACTGCGAACTCCTCGCAAAGGGGCATACCTGCACCGCATGCGGGGTTGCAGATGCATCACTTCGGTTAAATGGAGCTGCCGTAAGTTCTCCTCCGGCAGCTCACGCTTCCATTAAGGCATGTACTGACCGCCGTTCACCTCAATGGTCTGGCCATTGATGTAGCCGCTCATGGCTTGCGACGACAGGAAGAGATAGACGCCCACGCAGTCCTCCGGATCGCCGATCCGGGCAAGCGGAATCGTCTTGCGCATGTTCTCCAGCCAATCCGGACTGGAGAATCGCTGGTGGAACGGTGTCATGATCACGCCCGGCGAGACGGCGTTCACGCGGATGTTGTCGCCTGCGAGCTCCTTCGCCATGTTGCGGGTGATGTTGCCGACGAAAGCCTTGGCACCTGCATAGAGCCCGGCGCCGGGGCCGCCGCCGTTGCGGGCCGCGATAGAGCTCGTATTTACGATGGCTCCCGCCCCAGCCTGCCGGAAGTGCGGCACCGCCGCCTTAGAGGCCATGACTACGGAGCGCACGTTGATGTCGAGCACCTGATCGTAAAGCTCGTCGTCCACCTCCATGAGAGGCGCGCGCTTCACCATAGCTCCTGCATTGTTGATGAGCACATCGAGCCCGCCAAGCAGGGTCGCCGCTTCGTCCACGACTGCCTTCGCAGCGGCGCTGCTGGACACGTCACCCCTCACCATCTGGGCCTCGCCGCCCCTCTCACGGATGGCGGTGACCACGGCTTCAGCTTCCGCGGCGCTGGAATTGTAGTGAACGGCAACACGTGCCCCGAGCTTGGTAAAGCCCTGGGCTACCGCGGCACCGATACCCGTGCTGGACCCTGTGATGAGGACGCGCTTGTTTTGAAGATCGCTGAGCATTATCGTCTCTCTCTTAGGCTGCTTGCGAGCCGAAGCCCGCATAGAGGCTCGGGAAGGTGTGTCCGGCATTTTCCAGTTCAACGCCCTTCGCCATGGCAGGTGCTCGAGCCCAGGGGCGGGCTAGCTGGTCGGTCAGGCGGTTGATCTCATCCATGTACCGGGCGGATTCCTCCTGAAGCCCCAGTTCCATGGCCGCCAGATCAGGATAGGCGCCGAAGGCCTTCCACCAGATCGCGCGACCGGCGAGATAACCGTTCGCGCCGGCGCGGTAAGCGAAGGCGAGCACGCGGCGGAACTGCTCCATTCCCGCTCCGGCGCTCAGCATCACCCAAGGGCGATCGATGATGTCGCCGATCTTGTTGAACCATTCCTGCGCCTTGCGGACCTCATCGGTCTCCTCGTCGGGATTGGGCAGGGCATCAGCAGGGACAGGGCTTTCGAGCTTGTAGATATCCACGCCGAAGGAAGGATCAGCAAAATCGCGCAGGCTCTGGAGCACGAGCTCCGGATACTTCTCCTTGTTTTCGATGTAATCCGTCGTGTGGTTTGCAGCGCCCTGGAACGGATAGACGAGAAGCTCCAGAAGGAAGGCGATGTCGTATTGAGCGCATGCCTCTCCCACCGAGCGCACGAGCGCCTGCTGATGCGCTACCACATCGGGGCTGCAATCGGGCCGGTACCACAGGAGAAGCTTCACGCCATCCGCACCCATGCGTTTGATCTTGGCCACGTCCCAGCCTGCCGGAAGACGCGTCTTGCGTCCGCCCGGCGTATCCTCGAAGCGAAAATCCTCAAGGGTGATAAGCAATCCACGATCCGCTGGAATGTCGCTGACGGCGAGACTGAAACCATAATCGGGGTCGATCAGCACGGCCGAGCCCATGGGTGTCAGGGCTCGGGCGAGCATCGCCTTCACAGGGGCCACATCCTCATATCCGACTTGGCGCGGCGCGATCTTCTCGCCAATGGCTTTGAGCATGGGAGGACGCTGGTCGACGGCAACCATCTTGAACCGCCCCTGAGGATCCGACAGCCGCCGAAGTCCTCGCAGCTTTCCGGCAGAGATCTGCATTACGATAGTCCTTTCTCG
This sequence comes from Microvirga sp. jy35, assembly GCF_056148915.1. Lineage (NCBI taxonomy): Bacteria > Pseudomonadati > Pseudomonadota > Alphaproteobacteria > Hyphomicrobiales > Methylobacteriaceae > Microvirga > Microvirga sp. jy35. The sequence goes on from NZ_JBWBEW010000064.1 coordinate 10,933, forward strand.
AGTCATGATGAGTGGTGCTGGTTAGAAGGAAGTGGTGTGCCCTATCTCCTGAGCCTGCTTGAGCTCCGGAGATTGCGGGCGTGGCCTGCGGATCATTCTGAGAACGAACCCCACCAAGGGCAGTGACCAGAAGAGAAGTGCGGCAACCCCGAGCACAGCTGCGATGGGACGCTCGAAGAACGCCAGCAGGTTCCCGTCCGCGATGGTCATGGAGGTGAGGAAGTTCTGTTCGAGCATGGGGCCGAGCACGATACCAAGGATGATGGGGGCGATCGGGATTCGGGCCTCCGACAGGGCGAAGGCGATCAGGCCGAACGCTACCATGACGATGATGTCGAACACCGCGTTGTTGATCGCGAATGAGCCTACAACGCAGCTCAGAAGGATGACCGCCATGAGCTGGGGTCGAGGCACGGTCAGGATGCGGCTTGCGGTGCGGATGGCGAGCCAGCCGAGAGGCAGGAGCGCCAGGTTCGCGATCAGGAAGATCATGAACACTGCGTAGAGCATCGCCCCTTGCGTTTCGAAGAGTCTCGGGCCCGGATTGAGACCCTTCATGTAGAGCACGCCGACCGCAATAGCTGTGACCGCATCGCCCGGAACGCCGAACACCAGCGCCGGAACCCACGCACCGCTGAGGCCCGCATTGTTCGCGGCTCCGGCCTCGATGACGCCCTCCGGGTGACCTGTGCCAAACTTCTCCGGCTCCTTAGAGAAACGGCGCGCGGTCGCATAGGTGATCCATGCCGCGATGTCGCCGCCCGCGCCGGGCAAGATGCCGATGAGGGTACCGATGATGGAGCCGCGAGCGACATTGGTGCGGTACTTCGAGATCAGCGGCATGATCCCGCTGAAGATGCCAGTTACATTCTGAGGCTTAGCGAAACGATGGCGCGCGGTGCCATAGACAAGACTGTGCAGGATCTCCGACAGGGCGAACATGCCGATCATCGCCGGGACGAAACTGATGCCTCCCATCAGATCAACCACGCCGAAGGTAAAACGCGGGGAACCGCTGATGACGTCCATGCCCACCGTCGAGATCGCAAGGCCGATGAACAGGGAAATGATGCCCGGAAGATAGCCAGAGGAACTGACGAGCGCGGCGCAGGTGAGGCCGATGGCTGCAAGCCAGAAATATTCGAAGCTCGAAAAGTTGAGGGCGACACGCGCCAGGGAAGGTGCGGCGAAAATCAGCACGATGGCGCCGAACAGACCGCCGATTACCGATGAGACTAGACTGGATCCAAGCGCCTGAGCGCCAAGTCCCTTCTTCGTCATCATGTAGGTTTCATCAGTGTAGGCCGCCGAGGCAGGCGTTCCGGGAATGCGCAGGAGGCACCCGGGAATGTCGCCTGCGGTGATCGCCATCGCCGTACAGGCCACAATGGCCGCCACCGAGGAAAGCGGGTCCATGAAGAAGGTCATCGGAACCAGCAGCGCCGTCGCCATGGTAGCTGTGAGGCCGGGCACGGCACCGACGAACAGCCCGAAAAAGGATGCTAGGACAACGGTCAGGATGACCTGAGGATCGGCAATCAGCCGGAAGGCTTCGAAGATCGTCTGCATTGCAGCCTCACAATCCCAGGTTCGCCAGGATTCCTGCCGGAAGCGGAACCATTAAAAGTAGGATGAAGAGCAGATAGACAGCCACGGTGGCGATGACTGCCAGAAGCGCTGCGCGCCAGAGCGCCACATTGAGCAGCACCAGGAACCCGGTCAGGAAAATCGACACCAGCACGATGAAACCGACGGTTTCCCAGAGACGGATGATCAGAGCAAAACCCACCACAAGCCACGCAAAGGCTGCATAGTAAGGACGGGCGGCGGGAGCTTCGTCGCTCCCGTCGTCCACAGTTCCGAATACGGGCTCTATGGCAGGCTCGGGCTGCCGCAGCGCATTGAATGTGTAGGCGACACCACTGAGGAGCAAGCCAATGCCGATGATGGTCGGGAAGAACGCCGGCCCGTAATCCTGACCGGGGATCACCGGGAACTGTGCCGCCCCAAGTATGATACCTCCCCCCAGCACAGACAGAATGATTCCTGCGAAGAACTCGGTCTTCCTCATGATGCCGCCTGCCTTTTGCCTGTATTACTTGCCCAATCCGGCTGCTTTGATGGCCGTTCCGAAGCGTTCGTCGGCATCCGCGAGGAACTTCGCAAAGTCCTCGCGACCTGCGTAATCCTGGCCGAACTTGCGTGCCGTCATGAACGACTTGAACTCCGGCTTCTGGACAACTTTCGCCATCGCATCGGAGAGACGCTTGGCGATATCGTCAGGCAGGCCCTTCGGAGTGGCGACGCCACGCCACGAGGACAGATACCAGTCGACGCCGGTAGCCTCCTTAACGGTAGGCACGTTCGGGAAAGCGGGATCGCGCTCGGCGCGCATGATGGCGATCGTCTTCACCTCACCCGCATCCACCATGGATTGAACCTCAGGCAGAGTGGTGGCCACAACGTCGATAGCCTTGGATGTGAGCAGCTGAAGCGAAGGAGTGATGCCGTCGGTGGGAACCCACGGAATGCTGTCGACGGGCAGGTTCGACGCCTTCAGAAGACCCGCCACCGCCAGATGGGGGGCGCCGCCGCGATTGGCGCCGGATGCCTTGAACGTGCCCGACTTTGCCTTGGCCTGCTCAAGCAGTTCCTTGAGATCCTTCGCGCCATCGGGCCGCACATTGATGCTCTGGGGATCGGTGTTGTAGAGCGCAATCGGAGTGTAGCTGCGATAATCGACGGGCGACGTGCCCATCCAATGGTAGAGCGACAGCTCTGTCGTGATCACGCCGAGCGTGTAACCATCGGGCTTGGCATTCGCGATCTCGGTGTGCCCGACGATGCCGCCGCCGCCCGTCCGGTTGACAACGTTCACGGGCTTTCCGAGTTCCTGCTCGAGCAGGGATGCAACTATGCGAGCCGTCGCGTCGGTGCCGCCGCCAGCGGCCCATGGCACGATCAGCGTGATCGGACGCTCGGGATATTGCGCCAGGGCGGGTGTCGTGAGGGTCAGGGCGGCGGCAGCTGCGATCAGAAATCTACGTGTCAGTTTCATCTTTTCCTCCACTTCGTCTTGCACCTCCGCTTTCGTGCGGATGGCTTTAATCTAAGGTTTGACGTCAATGAGCCGGGTTCATGAGAGTGTTGATCGTTCTCCCCTTGTTATTGTTGCCTGCGCCAAATTGAGCGCTGAGAAATGTGTCCAGCTCCGAGCGGTTCGGAATTCCAGCGCGACCACCCCAGCGGGTGCATTTCAGGGCGGCGGCAGCCGCCGCGAAACGAGCGGTTTCTTCCAGCGCGAGGTTCTCCGCGATGCCGAGCGCAAATGCTCCATGGAAGACGTCGCCGGCGGCAAGCGTATCAACGGCATCCACCGGGTAGGACGGCGTCTGACGCAGTTGGCCATCTGCGAGCCATGCGAAGCCGCGTGAGCCCAGCGTGACGCCTACCATACCCTCCGTGCGCTCCTGCGCGCGTTTGAGGCCGGTCTCAAACGCCTCCTCGCCGGACAGACGCTTGAGTGCGGGCGCTGAAAACACTGCATAGTCGACGAGATGGATCAGCCGCTCGACTGCGTCATCAGTGGTGAGGTCGGCATCCAGAACCGTCTTGACGCCCTGCTCGGATGCCGCACGCAATGCCCGCTCCGACGCCGCGGGCCACCGCACGTCGCCCAGAACCACATCGAACTCCCGAATCCTGTCCAGCGGCAGCCAAGAGGAATCCGTATCAAGCTCCCGGTCGGCGAAGGCTGTGATGAGACGCTCGCCGTTGCGGTCGACCATGACCGCCGAGACGCCGGATCTGCGGCCGGGGATGCGCCTCATGTGGCTCACATCCACACTGTATTCCTGGATTTCCGTGATGATTCGCGCACCGACCTGATCGTCACCGACGCGAGCCCAGAGGCTTGCCTTGCCACCGAGGCGGCTGACGGTGACTGCTGCATTGGCCGCAGGACCGCCTCCCACCTGGATAAAGTCGCGCGCGAATACCTTCGTCGGCTCAGGGGGAAAAGCCTCAATGGCAAAGATGTTATCGAGAACGGCGACGCCGACGCAAAGAACCCGTCCTGGCAACATCCACCTCCCATTGAGTTTCGGATTGTCGTTCCATATACCGGAACTGGGTTCCATTACGCCGTTCCGTATTCCGGATGTCAATTCCGAAAATGGTGTCGAGCCCAAGTAATTTGTGGTACGAGATTTCAAAATCTTCACGGGATGAGGTTCTGTTTATGAACAAGCCTGCGCGCGGCATCGCGCCACAACGACAGGAAGCATCTTCCGAGACCCAGGATCAGCGCGGCTCTTTGAAATCGATGCAGAAGCTCATGGCCGTTCTCGACTGCTTTTCCCGCTATGACCGCGCGCTGACCTTGAGCGAAATTTCAGCCCGCTGCGGAATGCCGAAGACGACGGTCCACCGACTCGTGACGAGCCTGCGCGAGGCGAAGCTGCTGGAGCAGGACAGGGAGCGCGACAGATACCGGATGGGGATCCGCCTGTTCGAGCTCGGCAGCATCGTTCTGGCGAACCTCGATATCAACCGCGAGGCCCGTCCGTTCGTCGAACGTCTTATGGCCATCAGTGGCGAAAGCGCTCATCTGTGCGTCTTCGACGGCACCAACATGGTGATCATCGAGCACCGCGAGCCGGGAGCGCTCTCTGTGAACTGGACGACCACGCTTTCGATTTCACCCTCGTACTGCACAGGCGTGGGCAAGGCCACCCTCGCCTTTCAGGACGAAGTGGTGATTGAGAAGGTCATTCGTAACGGGCTCGTTCCTTACACACCCACGACGATCACGGATCCCGACGTCCTTCGCAATGAACTCCGCGCCGTTCGCGAACGGGGCTATGCCATTGACGAAGGGGAGCATCAACCGGCAGTCCGGTGCGTTGCTGCGCCGATCTACAACGCCGCGGGTCGCGTGTTCGCAGCCGTGAGCGTGACGGGTCCGAAAGAGCGAGTCACTCATACGCGTGTGCCGGAGATAGCCGAATACGTGGTTGCAACAGCTAATCAGCTTTCGCGCCAACTTGGCTACGGTGCTGCGTAATTCTTAGACTGGCAGAGGACATGATGACGACGCCTAGCGATCTTCACGGCGTGATTGTTCCCCTAGCGACGCCTTTCGATGAGAGCGGCGCAATCGACCATGATGCATTCAGCGAGCAGATCGAGTGGATGCTTGCACAGGAGGTTGACGGGCTGGTCGTCGGAGGTAGCACGGGCGAAGGCTTTACGCTCGAGCCTGACGAACTCCTGCTTTTGACACGGAGCACCGTCGAGGTCGCAGCCGGACGAATTCCGATTCTGGCCAGCATCATCGCCGACAGCACGCGAAGCGCAGTCTCGCGCGCGACGATGCTTCAAGGCCTGCCGATCGCAGCCCTCCAGGTTGCCCCGCCTCACTACATTTTCTCGCCGTCGGAGGATGGTCTCGTCAGTTTCTACCGCGCCATTGCCGAAACCACCAGAGTTCCCCTAATCATCTACAACGTGATCCCTTGGGCGAAGGTGACGCCCAAGCTTGCTCTGCGCATCATGCAAGAGGTTCCTCAGGTCATTGCCGTTAAGCAGAGTGACCGTGACATGGACGTGTTCGCGGATCTCACCCGCTCGGTAGGTCCCCAACGGGTGTTCGGTGCTCTCGATGGGTCGCTTAAGAGTTGCTACGATTTCGGGATTGCAGGCTCCATCGCGGCGATTGCATGTGCGGTACCGAATGAGAGCGTCCGTTTGTGGCGCGCCGTCAAGGATGGCCGAACTGCTGAGGCATTCGCTCTCCAACTGCGGCTATCGGACTTCTGGGCTGCCCTGACAGGCCCCAATCTCCCTGCACGTGTCAAAGCGGCTCAAAGGCTTCAGGGGTTGAAGACCTCTTGGCCCCGAGCTCCCATGGAAGCCGCAGCACCAGGGGATGTAGCTGCCCTCAGCCACGCCCTCCGGGGCCTGCGGGAAACATCTCTCGAATTACCATGACGTTGGAAGCCGGAGCTGCATGTCAGGAATCTGCTTCTTCTTGAGTACGAAGCTCCCGCCCTATAGCTGGAAAAGCTACAAACTATCAAAAGGGCTCCAAGGTCAGCCGTTCGCAGGTCCGCTTGTTGCCCGATTGCGTTGACAAAGTCGGCATCGAGACGGGCTGGGACAGCGCTGAAGCTTGCTTTATTGAGGTCAGGTCTGAGGT
>NZ_JBWBEW010000065.1:0-16610 GCF_056148915.1 Microvirga sp. jy35
GTAGACCCAACGTCTGCTCTCGCGGGGAGCAGCGGACGTTCGCGAAGGGCAGGGGATGGGCAGAGAATGACCCAAAGTGGTCCTAGGGGCGCTGCCCATGAGATCGCTTCTGGAAGGTGGCTATAAGGGTAATTCCTCAGTGGCCGGCTAGTTTCCAAGTTGGCAATGGCTGGTTATCCTGCCCGTCGTCCTTGCCTCGAGTTCCCATGACCTCCCTCCCTTTCGATCCCGATGACGAAGCCCTCCGTTGCCTGGTGGAGGCACTCACCGAAAGCGGGCAGGCAGTCTCCATCTTCGATGCTGAGGATAATCTCCGATACGCCAACAAGACCTACCAGGGCATGTTCCTCGGCAGTTATGACGGTCCGCTCACCTTCACCGGCATCCTCCGCCACGCCCACAGGAACGGGCTGGGAGTGCGGATCGATGACAATGACGTCGAAGCCTTCATCGCCCGGACCTTGGCTAAGCGACGGAGCATGCCCCGCAAGTCGTTCGAGACCGACCTTGTGGATGGCCGCTGGTTCTGGATCGACCATACCGTGCTCCCGAACGGCTGGGTGCTGTCTGTTGGCGCTGATATCACAACGTTGAAGAACAACGAGAAGTCCCTGCGCCAGGCCCATGAGGCAGCGCTGAAGGCGTCGCAGACCGATCAACTCACCGGGCTGCCGAACCGCCGCTACATCCTGGGACTGCTCGACGAGGCGCTTGCCGCCAACGAGGGCACAGGATCGGGCTTGTGTGTGGCCGTGATCGACATCGACCACTTCAAGGCAATCAACGATTCACACGGACACGAGGCGGGTGACGCGGTGCTTGAGCATTTCGCACGTTCCTGCCGGGAGAGGGTGCGCGTCCAGGACCGCGTGGGCCGGACTGGCGGAGAAGAGTTCCTGCTGCTGCTGCCCGATGTTCGGCTCGACGATGCCGTGCGCATCATTGACCGCGTCCGGAATGGTTTTCCCTCAGCAGTCCTGGGGCACAGTGAGATCGCACTGCCGTGCACCTTCAGTGCGGGCGTGACCGAGGCTCTGCCGGACGATGACCGCAGCTCGATCCTGCGCCGGGCCGACCGGGCTCTTTACACCGCCAAGGAGGAGGGGAGGAACCGCACCAGGATCGGCTCCGAAGCAGCACGCTGAGGACGCCGGTCACCTCGTACCCAGCAGTCGACCGGTGTGGTTGAACAACGCACTGTCCATGATCGACCAGGATGTCGAAGACCCGGAATTCCGGCTAGAAGTTGCAATTGCGGAGAGCGAAAGGGTTCCGGCTGGCGTCCTCGTTCACCCGCCATCACAGGAAAGTTGGTTCATGGCACTTCTCGGAAGTAGACCGAGGGTCTGCTCTCGCGGGGAGCAGCGGACGTTCGCGAAGGGCAGGGGATGGGCAGAGAATGACCCTGAGCTGACCTTGAATGGCATGCTCTTAGGCCAGGTTTTATAGTTCAGCAGGCCACAACTGGTGGAGTTGTGGCAGGTCGGACGGTTATACCGGGGCTAACGATCGGAACTGCCTTGCGAGTATCTGAGGAACTCAGAAGCACAATAAATATGCCCCAGGTTTGCGGGCAAGCCGCAAACCTGGGGCGAAGTGGGCCTTCTCAGAAGCCGACCTACTAACGTGTCCGGCTTACGCAGCTCAATGGCTAGCTGGCGGCCTGCTTCACGAAGCGGTCGTCAAACGTTGCGGAAAGATCAACCTTGGCATCTTTCAGCTCGGGGTCGAGCTGCTGCAGCATATCCATGACGCTCTTCATGCCTTCGGGCGGCACAATGCCGTCACGAGAATAGCTTTCAAGGGAGTTCTGTACAGCCTTGAGGTACAGCGGGCGGTCGCCGAGATGGTATTCTGGCGGCACTGTCGCAGCGACATCCTCCGGCTTCGCTGTCTGGAGCCATTTGAGCGACTTCATGAAGGCGTTCACGAGGCGCTGGGTTGTCACCGGATTGGCGTCGATGAAGTCCTTCTTGGTATAGAGGGTTGCTGCCGGGTTCGAACCGCCGAAGAGCGCTCGCGTTCCAGCCTCTGTGCGCGTATCGATCAGGATTGTGATGTCCCCTTCCGACTCGAGCTTGGAAATGACCGGATCGAGGTGTGAGATCACGTCGATCTCACCCTTCTGCATGGCGGCAACAGCACTCGCTCCGGATCCGACGCCAATGAAGGCGGCATCGGAAGGCTTCAGTCCCGCCTTCACCATGGCGTATTGAGCGGTGAGCGCGGTGGAGGATCCGGGGGCTGTCACGCCAATCTTGAGCCCCTTGAAATCGGCCGCGGATTTGACCTGCCCGGCTTTGTCCTTCTTGGCTGCGATCACGATGGCTGGAAAGCGCCCAAGCTCGGTGATGGCGCGAACATCCTGACCTTTGGCTTGCATGCGGATGGTATGCTCATAGGCCCCGGTGACGACGTCGACGGAGCCGCCGATCAAGGCCTGGAGCGACTTGGCGCCGCCACCAAAATCATTGATCTCCACCTCAAGCCCTTCTTCCTTGAAGAATCCCTTCCGTTCAGCGATGGTCAACGGGAGGTAATAGAGTAGCGGCTTGCCGCCCACACCCAGAGTGACCTTGCTCTTTTCCGGCTTCGACTGTGCGAAAGCGTTGCCGCTGAGTCCGGCGGACAGAGCAACGGCGCCCGTCCCAATGAGAAATGTACGGCGTTCCATCCTCGTTCTCCCTGCTTGGATGCAGATTGCGGACGGCAGGATTGCCTAACCTTGCCCGTTTGTCGATGGGGAAGGGCGCCAGACCAGGAGGCGCCTCTCGATAAGGGTCACTACAAAATCGATGAGAATGACGAAGATCGACAGGATCACCATGCCGGCAAAGACGCCGGTGACGTCGAACACGCTCTCCGCCTCATGGATCTTGTAGCCGAGCCCCGCGGAGGAGCCGAGATACTCACCCACGACCGCGCCGACGAGGGCGAACCCAACAGAGGTGTGCAGGGACGAGAACATCCAAGTCAGCGCCGCCGGCCAATAGACGTGCCGCAGCAGCTGACGCTCGTTCATGCCGAGCATCCTGGCGTTTGCCAGCACGACCGGGCTCACCTCACGCACGCCCTGATACACGTTGAAGAAGACGATGAAGAAGACAAGTGTAAAGCCGAGGGCCACCTTCGACCAGATCCCGAGGCCGAACCAGAGGGCGAAAATCGGCGCGAGCACCACCCGCGGCAGCGCGTTCGCCGCCTTGATATAGGGGTCGAACACGGCAGCAAGGAGTTCTCGGCGGGCGAACAGAAAGCCGAACAGGATCCCCCCGCCGGCGCCGAAGGTGAAAGCCAGGATGGTCTCCACAAGGGTGATCCAGAGATGCCGCCATATCTCGCCGGAAGCGAACTCCTTCCAGACCCTCGCCAACACGTCGAGAGGGGTCGAGAAGAAAAACTGGGTCTGCCGCGTCGGGGCGAGAATGGGGTAGGCAGTCAAGACATGCCAGAGCAACAGGAATCCAAGGCCCACAGCAACCTGGAGGAGGATGAGCTTCAAGCGGTTCATGAGGAGGCTCCCTCTCCCTGGGCATAGGCCTTCTGCACCTCGGTGCGAAGGCTCGCCCAGATCTCCTTATGGATGTGATGGAAGGCGGGTTCGAGCCGCACCTCCGCGATGTCGCGTGGGCGTGGCAGCGGCACGGGAAACTCCCCGATGATGCCTGCCGCGGGACCGGCCGACATCACCACCACCCTGTCGGCCAGGGCGATCGCCTCCTCGAGGTCGTGCGTGACGAAGAGAACGGCTTTGCGGTTGGCTGCCCAGAGGTCCAGCAGCAGGTTGCCCATGATTTGCCGGGTCTGGGCATCCAGTGGGCCGAAGGGCTCGTCCATCAGAAGGATCTCGGGATCACGGATCAGCATCTGAGCCAAGGCAACCCGCTTTCGCTGACCGCCTGAAAGCATGTGCGGGTAGCGATCGACAAAGGCGGAGAGCCCGACTCGCCGCAGCCAGTGGCGGGCCTTCATCTCCGCCTCCTTGCGGGAGACACCCTTCGGTTCGAGGGCGACGGCCACGTTCTGAACGGCCGTCTTCCAGGGCATCAGGGCGTCCTGCTGAAAGAGATAGCCCGCACGGCTGTTGAGACCATGCAGAGGCACACCGAAGATCTCGACCTCGCCCTCAGATGGCTTAAGCAGCCCGGCCGATGCATTGAGCAGGGTGGATTTACCACAGCCGGTCGGTCCGACAATGGCAATGAACTCCCCTGGCGATACGGTAAGGTCTATGTTTTGAACCGCCGTGTAGCCACCCACCTTTGGCCCGAAGGTGATGGCGACGCTGCGGAGCGAAACGGCTGGAGCATTCGACGATTCAGGCATGAGAACTAAGCGTTTCCTGCGCCTGTAAGCGGCGCTTGGAGCCATCCTAAAGGCTCTAACCTCTATAGCAAGGGTTAGGCTGGCTCGCGGACCATCGCCCCGTAGCTTTGTTCCAACAGCCTCGTGGGCACTGTCGCGCCTCTAAAAGAGTAAACTCCCCGTTCACGCAGGGCGTAGCAGATGCCAATGACTGCTCGTGGCAGATACTGTTGAAAAAGTCCGCAACTGCCGATTCTGGCGTGGTCAGCATACAGGATGCTGGGCCTAGTTTGGCGCGCTAATACAACTAATAGATCGGCGAAGCAGCGCTCGGGAGTTTTTCAACAAAATCGGCACTGAGCGGAAGTGGGCCGAATGTCTCCTACGGCGGCAATACCGCACGTTCTTGAGCCAGTAGATCTCTTGGTTGAACCTCGCTCACACAATCCAAGGCAGGAGTTCGATCATCCGTCCGAATGTGTGCTAACGAGGTGGAGTCGCTCGAGTTCTTCGGTCTTGGTGAGGCCCAGGAACGGGTGCAAGAGCCCGGGCGACGAGAGGATCGTTAACGATCCGCTCACCATGCTGAGTGGAAGGCGCATTGCCTTGTGAACGCCTCCTCCTGGTTCGGGGTTAGCCAACCGAACTCCTGAAGGAAGGGTACCCGCATGTTCCCGATCTCTCCGCTCTGGAGCCGAGCCTCCCAGGCCCCGTGTGCAGCCCCCGAAGCAAGCCCCATCCGCGTGCTCTTGGTTGAAGATGATCTCATGGTTGGCGCCGTGGCAGCCGAGGCCTTGGAGGAAGGCGGGTTCGTTGTTTTGATTGCTGCCAGTGCCGAAGAGGCCGAGATCATTCTCAGCCAGGAGATGATCGATGTCCTGTTCACCGACATCGATCTAGGCGGGCGCGACGGTTGCGACCTCGCTCATAGAGCGCTCAAAGCACGGCCTGATCTTCGGAGCTCGAAGACGGAAACGTCGATGGCAAGCCCTTCCGCGCGGGCCGAAAGCTTGCCTGTTGTTGCGCCGTTCCGGTTGCGGCATTCGAAGCCGGGGCCGGTCTGGACAGCCTTGAGTTCCGTGTTCTTGAGGCCGACCACCAGGGGAGCGACCAGATCTCCGATCCAGTGCCCGAGTTGACTGGCAAAGCGACAAGCCAGGATAAGTTGGTCCGTCAGGCGCACCTTGGATCCCTGCCGGGATGGCACCGGCACTGCCTTCAGCTGGACCGGTGCTTCGATCCGGCAGCGATCATTCGAACTTGAAGGCTGCTCCGCTGTCTCGATGTCGAAGCCCGCCGCTTTGAGCGCGGTCAGGCACACGCCGGGATCCGGCTCGGATGGTGCCGCAGCCTCGGTTGGAGGCTTCTCGGGTTGGGGCAGAGGTGTCTGTGCAGGAACGGCAGCATCACTGGGTCGCGGCGGGGGAAGGGGCGGAACCGGCTGCGCCGCTACAGTGCTTCCCCACAGCATAACCATCATCGTCAATGCCTGTCGGGTCTGCACCATGCCCTCGCCTTGCTCTAAGAGGCAACGCAACGGTCACGTTTATGGTTCGTCCGGCGCAGATTATTGCCGGGTTTCTGCAACAGGTGGAAAGCATTGTTTCTGCCGCTACGCTGAAACCAGCCCGTGAGTCGGCAGTTGCCCTGACTAACGTATGTTAGCCTGACGCTCATGGTGCTGTGGCAGGCTGACGGGACAGTCCAGGGAGAATGCCGATGCCCCACGACGCCTCAGGCGACTTGCGCTTGCCCCATGTCGCCGACGTTTGCCCGGACGTCGCGACATTCATGATCGCTAGAGCCTTCGCCGAGGTCTATCGTGATGTGCTTGTAGAACCTGTCCCTGAACCGCTCGCGGCAATTCTGCGGCAGATGGACAGCAGTGGGGCTGACTATGACCACGATGCAGCCTGAGCCGCACATCGCCCTGGTCGTCGAGGACGATCCCGATGTTCGGGAGCTCGCCACGGTCCTGCTGGAGGAAACGACACTCGATGTCGTGCAGGTCGAGAACGCCGAAGCAGCGCTGCATTGCCTCCAGGATAGGGGAGGGGAAGTGGCGATGATATTTGCCGATATTCGCCTGCCCGGCACGATGGACGGAGTACAGCTTGCAAGAGCAGCCTGCACCCTTTGGCCTGCGATCCGGATCGTTCTGACCTCCGGTGCCGCAAGTGATCGGCCGGACGCATTGCCGGACTCCGTCATCTTCATTCCGAAGCCCTGGCGCGGCCTCGACGTGCTGGTGCAGGCGGAGAAGGCCGTCCGTCACCCGCAGCCGCCGGTGGTGTGAATGGTCCTTCCTGGAACGGACATCCCCCTCGTGGTCTTGGTGGTCGAGGATGAGCCGCTGGTGCGCATGACCGCAGCCGACGAGCTCGACGAGGCGGGGTTCCGCGTGCTGGAGGCCGGGAACGCCGACGAGGCGCTGAGGGTGCTGGAGGCACATTCCGACTTGGTTCAAGTGCTGTTCACCGACGTTGACATGCCAGGTTCGATGGACGGCATGGCCCTGGCCGAGCAGGTCCATCAGCGATGGCCGCATGTGCTGCTGCTGATCTCCTCCGGCTATGCCCGGCCGCATCCTGACGAGATCCCAGATCACGGCCGTTTCGTGCCAAAGCCGTATCGCGGTGAGACTCTTGTCCGGCATATCACGGAGATGATCCGGGGATCGTAAGGTTCAGGAAGGCTTTTACCCGTAGTGTGATGGAGATTCTCAGCGGCTCTTCAACACCAAGCTTCTCGTCGTGATCGCATCGCCCGTCGCGGCAAAGGCTGCCGTGTTGTCGAAGATGCACCACGTTTCGACCCCCGCTGCGGCATCGCTCGCAATCCGCTCGGCAATGGCGGCGAGGTATTCCGAACTATAGGCAGAGTAGTAGATCCTGGGAGAGCCGTGCAGGCGATAGTACGACATGCCACGCCAGCCACTTGGCTTGTCCGCGCCTGACACCGGGGCAGGATCGGCTGCCACCCGGGCAATCCGAAGCTCGTCGAGCAGGCCCTCGACTTCCGGCATGAACCAGGTGGCATGGCGCGGCTCGCAGACAAGGGGGCCTCCAACGCGGTTGCGCAACTCGGTCAGGAAGGTGTCAGCAACACCAACTTCGAACCTCAAGCTCGGAGGCAGTTGAACCAGCAGCGGACCCAGCTTGGGCCCGAGGCCGCTGACTTCCGACAGGAAGCGATCCAGCAGGTCATCGGCATCTTTGAGACGGTGCTCGTGGGTGATTGCCTTCGGGACCTTGACGGCAAAGCGGAATCTCTCCGGCACCGACGCGGCCCAGCGCTCATAGGTGGTCGTCCGGTGGGGGCGATAGAACGATGAGTTGATCTCAACCGCGTTGAGGACGGCGCTGTAGCGCTCCAAGTGGGATCCCGCGACTGGGAAGGGGGCTGCATGCTCCTTCGGAATGCTCCAGGCGGCCGTGCCGATTCGGGCCATGGGAGTGGTTCCGTCGGTGGGAATACCGAGGCTGCGAGGTTTCGGGTGGTCGAGATCGGAAATGTCGTCCATACCCTCTCATCGACAAAGCTGACATCCGTTCCGCCTTGACGAGGTTCATGGGCAACCCCGGATCATACGAACGGCCTTGCCGTGCCAACGCCGTCTGCCGAAAGGGCGTTCCGTCCATAGACCAATTCCCACGGACCAATACATTGAAGCGATAGCCAAGAGCTTGCTTTCGACCTGAGACGGAAGGTCGTTCAATGCTGAGATCATCGTTTCGAACATCACGAAGTCATTCGTGCATATCGGCTCAGGAGATGCATCTTGGCCTTGCTTGGGGTCACGGTCGTCAACTGGTGGCGCTAGGCGGGACGGAGACGTCGCTATTTGAAATCACGAGTAGCGACCTTGATCGCTGGGACACTCTCTTGAGCTTGCTCCTGGATGCACGGGCGAGCTGCCGTCTCCGCCGATCCGATCCTCAGCCTGTCCCGGGTGCCGATCTTACTCTCGTCCCCGCGTCCGCTCCTCAGACGTAATTCGCCGTCGCGGTCTGCAACTGAGCGCAGGAGGTCGGAGAGGTCGAGAAAGTGCTCGGCGATGAGATGGGTGACGCCGCCTTCGCGCTGAAGCCGACCTCGGCAGCCGATCATGCCTGAGGACAGGATCAGGCGCCGGTGCTTCTCGAACACAGTCAACCAGATCACGAGATTGGCGACATCAGTCTCGTCCTCGATCGTCATGAAGGTCACGCCCTTGGCCGAGCTTGGCTTCTGTCGCACGAGGACGAGACCTGCAACCGTCATCCGCTGCCCGTCTCGGGCGCGGTGCAGATCCCGGCAGAAGCGGATCCGGCGCTCGAGCAATTCCTGTCGCAGGAAGGAGACAGGATGTCGGCGCAAGGTCAGGCCTTTAGAGCGGTAGTCCTCGACGACCTCACGGCCTTCGGTCATCGGGACGAACTCGACTTCCGGTTCAATGAGTTCGGGCCTGTTCATCCGATCTCTCTCGTCGGCGGCTGCGAACAGCGGCATCACCTCATCCGAGAGACCCTCGATGGTCCAGATCGCATCGCGCCGATTGACGCCAAGTGAGCCAAAGGCATCCGCCTCGGCTAAATGCTTCAGCGCTTTGACCGAGATCCCGGCGCGGCGCCAGAGATCCTCGATGGAGGAGAACGGCTGCTCAGCACGCATGATTGGGATCAGGCCGCCATCCGTATTGGCAAGGCCATGCACCATCTTGAGACCGAGGCAGACGGCGAAGCGCCGAGTGTTTCGGGTCTGCTCCAGGGTGCAGTCCCAACGGGAATGATTGATGTCGACGGGCCGCACCTCGATCCCATGAACCTGCGCGTCCCGCACCAGTTGGGCCGGCGCATAGAAGCCCATGGGCTGCGAGTTGAGAATGGCGCAGCAGAACACGTCCGGGTGATGGCACTTCATCCAGGATGAGGCATAGGCAATCTTGGCGAAGGAAGCCGCATGGCTCTCCGGAAAGCCATAGGAGCCGAAGCCCTCGAGCTGCTTGAAGGTGCGCTCGGCAAAGGCGGCGTCGTAACCGCGTGCGACCATGCCCGTGATCAGCTTCTCACGAAATCTGGACACGCCAGCCGTGAACTTGAAGGTCGCCATGGCACGACGTAACTGGTCGGCCTCTGACGGCGTAAACCCAGCGCATTCGATCGCCACCCGCATAGCCTGTTCCTGGAAGAGCGGCACACCTAGCGTCTTCTCCAGCACTCGCCTGAGTTCCGGACGCGGGTACTCGACCTCCTCACGCTTTTCTCGCCGGCGCAGATAGGGATGGACCATGTCGCCCTGGATCGGACCGGGGCGGACGATCGCCACCTGAATGACGATGTCGTAGAAGGTCTTGGGCTTCATGCGCGGCAGCATCGCCATCTGGGCGCGGCTTTCGATCTGGAAGGTGCCGACCGTGTCGGCCTTTTGGATCATGGCGTAGGTCGCCTTGTCCTCGCCTGGGATCGTGGCGATGTCGTAGCTCTCGCCCTTGTGCTCGCGCAGGAGGTCGAAGGCCCGGCGCATGCACCCCAGCATGCCCAATCCCAGTACGTCGACCTTCATGAACTTGAGGGTGTCGATGTCGTTCTTGTCCCACTCGATGACCTGCCGGTTCTCCATGGCGGCCGGTTCGATGGGTACCAAATTGTCGAGCCGATCTTGGGTCAGGACGAAACCGCCCGGGTGCTGCGAGAGGTGGCGCGGCGCCCCGATGAGCTCGGAGGCAAGTTCCAGGGTCATGCGCAGGCGCGGATCGTCCAGATTGAGGTTGAGCTCCTTCGCCTCCTTGTCGGAGACGCCGTCATTGCCCCAACCCCACACGAGGCCGGCCAAGCCTGTCGTCACATCCTCGGGAACGCCAAGGGCCTTGCCGACCTCGCGCACCGCGCCCCGGGCGCGGTAGCATGAGACGACGGCCGTCAGGGCGGCGCGATGACGGCCATAGGTGTCGTAGATCCATTGGATCACCTCCTCGCGGCGCTCGTGCTCGAAGTCGACGTCGATATCCGGCGGCTCGCGGCGCTCTTGGGACACGAAGCGCTCGAATAGCAGGTCATGCTCAGTGGGGTTGATGGAGGTAATGCCGAGCACGAAGCAGACCGCGGAGTTCGCCGCTGAGCCGCGTCCTTGGCACAGGATCCCACGCGATTTGGCGAAGGAGACAATGGCATGCACGGTGAGGAAGTAGGGTGCGTAGCCCAGTTCCTCTATCAGCCGCAGCTCATGCCGGCACGTTGCAGCGACCACATCGGGAATACCGTCCGGATAGCGCTTCCTCGCACCCTCCCAGGTCAACCGCTCCAGCTTTTCCTGTGCCGTCTCGCTGGGCTCCGTCTCGGACGGGTACTGGTAGCGCAGCTCATCAAGCGAGAAGGTGCAACGCTCAAGCACCTCACGCACCCGCCGGAATGCCTCGGGGTGGCGCTCGAACAGGCGCTCCATCTCAGCCGGATCCTTGAGGTAGCGGTCGGCATGCCGCTCAAGCCGGTAGCCCGCCTCGTCGATGGTGCAGCCTTCCCGAATACAGGACACAACGTCCTGCAAGCGGCGACGGTCGGGATGATGGTAGAGCACGTCGCCCATGGTGATGGTCGGCACCCGGGCGGCCTGCGCTGCTTGCTCAATGGCATGAAGGCGCAGGTGCTCGTTGGGGGCAAAGCGCCGGATCAGCGCCATGTAGGCGCGGTTGCCGAAGGCTGCTTTAGTACGTGCAAGGTTTTGGTCTAGGAGGGCGTCTGCTTCATCGCCGAGGAGAATGGCGAGGAGACCCTCGTTCCAGGTCACCACATCATCCCAGACAAGATGGCACCGGCCCTTACCGCCGCGGCTCTTGCCGAGGCTGAGCAGCCGGGACAGGCGCGAGTAGGCAGCCCGATCGGTCGGATAGACGAGGAGCGACGTGCCGTCGGTGAGGTCGAGCCGGCACCCGATGACAAGCCGGACGCTGGTGTCCCGGGACGCCTCATAGGCGCGCACGATCCCGGCCAACGAGTTGCGATCGGTGATGCCGAGAGCGGTAATGCCGAGGAGCTTCGCCTGCTCGAACAGCTCCTGCGGGCTTGAGGCGCCGCGCAGGAACGAGAAGTGGGTCGTGACCTGGAGTTCAGCATACATGGGAGAGATGACCTTCTGTTATGAGAAGACACCGTGCATCCACCAGCGCCCGCCCTCGGCGGTGGGCGCATCGCGGAAGATCCAGAAGCGGCCGCCTTGCTCGGTCTCGACGCGATAGTAGTCGCGGGCGGCTGAGCCCTTGTCGCCGCTCCACCATTCCGGCGCGATGCGTTCCGGCCCATCGGCCTTGGCGACCTTGTGCCGGACCCTGCGCCAGACAAAGAAGGCCGGCGGGTGATCCGGGAGCAGCGCGGTCGCTACCACGACCTCTGGCGGATCGAGCAGGCGCGTGGGCCGCGGCAGTGTCTCCGGCCAGACCGAGCCAGTCGGCGGGGAAAGCGCCGGTATTCGCCGTGCCATGCGCTCCGGCACGAGGCTTTGGACAGGGGCGAGACGGTAGACCTTCTTCATACCGATGCGGGCGCCGAGCCGGTCGACGAGCTGGCCCATGTCGGCTTCCTCAGCTTCTGCGTCACCAAGGCCACGAATTTGGGTTTGCGTCTCCGTCAGAGGCTCGATCTTGCTCGCGATCAGGATGATCTCCTCGATGCCGAACCCGGGATCGATGGTTAGCAGCCGCTCATCGAAGAGCCTTGCAAGATGAGCCGCGTCCCTGTTGGCTCTGGCCGTGCCGACGCGAAGGCAAGCGCTCTTCTGATCGACGCGCTGGAACAGGAGGTCGAGACGGCGCACGCCTTCGCCTCGGCGATCCAGTTGCCGGCACAGATCCTTGGCAAGCCGCAGCAGCACGCTCTTGAGATCCTCCAACCGGCCGATCGGCTCTGGGAAGGCTCGCGATGCTGTCGGCGTTTCCTTGGGGATCAGCGGGGTGATGGGCTCGAACGCGTGCCCAAGCGCCTGATCGAGACGCAGGGCTACATCCCGGCCAAAGCGTCGGACCAGCGGGGCACGCGGCATTGCCGCCAACTGGCCGACCCGCTCGATGCCGAGCCGATGCAGGGCACTGAGCTTGTCGGCGGCAATGCGCAAGCCACGGATCGACAGGGTCGCGACCGCATCCACCGTCCGGCCCGTCGGGACGACGCCACCGGCTCCATAGCGCGCCACAGCCCAGGCCGCCCCCGGGGCATCGGCGACAGCCGCTCTGGCCGCAATGCCTTGCCGTGTCAGGCGGCTGGTCAGATCAGCGAGCAGTTCCTCCTCGCTGCCGAAGAGGTGCGCCACGCCGGCGATATCGATCCACAGCCCGTCGGGAGGATCAGGCGCTACCACGGGCGAGTAGCCGATGGCCCAGCGTGCGAGTTCTCGCAATGATGCGTCATCCTCGTCCGCTGCGGCTTCAACCACATGCAGGTTCGGCACCAAGGTCTGTGCCTGCGCAAGCGCCATGCCGACATGCAAGCCAACCTCCTGCGCGGCCGCACAGGCTGCACGCACGACGCGGCGCGATCCGATAGTATGGACGGTCACAAGCGGCTCATGACGCGGCGGCTCGCCGATCCGCCGCCTGATCCGATCGGTCGGCCAGGTCGGCAGGTAGAGCGAGACGACCCTTCGCATCACAGGCCTCCACAATCCAGGTACGGGGTTCGGCGCCTCGGCAGCGCAGGAGTTCGACTTGCCAGCGTTCCCGTCCGAGGCCGGGAGCCGGCATGAGCTCGGAGGGAGCAGGAGCGATGCGCCAGCGGGTCATGGCAGCCGTCGGCAGATGGACCAGATTCTTCTCGGCCAGAGTCCACCAGCGTCGGATCACCAAGGCGGTCACGCCTGTCGCTTCAGCTGCCAGTTGCAGGCGTCGCGAGGCGATGAGGCTCATGCGGTTGACCTCGCCGACCACGGCAGCCAGACCCTTCTCGCGCAGGCCTTCCTCGATCAGCGGCAGGATCTCTCGCTCGCGCTCGGCTTCGGCATAGATTACGCGATCGGGATGCAGGCCGGCGCGCAGGAGACCGGGCGCAAACAGATCGCGGCGGCTCAGGCACCAGAGCACAGGTCCCTTGAGACGGGCCGCAATCCCCGCGGTGAAGAGCGTGGTGCTGCCGGCGAACTCGGAGGCGAGGCCCGCCTCGATCATCTCGTGCAGGGCGCCCCGGGCGAGGCCGCCGCCTGGCAGGTGCTCATCGACGGCGCGAAGACCGAAGGGCAGAGGCTTGATCTTCTGTGACCCGCCCTCGAACCGAGCAATCTGGAGCCGCAAAGCGGCAAGCCTGTCCTGTTGCCCGGGGTTCATGGAATCCGTGCCGAAGCCAAATCTGTTGTTGACGATGTTCCTATTATGTTCTCATTTGAGAGTGAGTCAAATACACGCAGGAGTAGCTGTGAATTGCGAGGAGAAGAGTGTTGCAGAGGAGCTGATAAAGCGCCGCGAAAACACCGATGCATTATGGACATAGCCAAGCGTCATACCTAACCCTGGCTCTGCGCTTGGGCTGAAGGTCCGCCAATGGCACGAGGCAGATGAAAGCCGAACTTCCTCAGTCGCGGGGTTAACGGACCTCCGCACGATCAAGCTGAAGGACGATACGTGACCCTGAACAGACCTTCAGCGTTCGCAAAACGCCCTGGTTGGTATATAGGATTGATACGATCCAGAGCCGCCTTCCCAAATCGGATGTTGTGGTAAGTCCATGCTCCATGTTTGCCAACGATGCTCCCAAGATTGTCATTCGCATAAGGACGATGAATGGGTCTGTACCTTTTGGCGCTTCTGATTGGAGTGATTGCCGGGTTGCGCGCGATGACGGCTCCAGCGGCTGTGAGCTGGGCGGCTTTCTTTGGGTTCCTAAACCTTGAGGGAACTTGGCTCGCCTTTCTGGGCTATCAGTTTACACCCTGGATCCTGACCGTTCTTGCCATCGGTGAACTCGTGCCGATCAACTGCCCACCACGCCGAGCCGTAAACGGCTGGCCCCCTTCGCCACCCGGGTTCTCGTCGGAGGCCTGTGCGGTGGAGCTATCGCTATGGGTGGTTCCTTTCCGGGAGGGCTTGCTGCCGGGGCCGTGGGGAGCATCATCGGTACCCTAGGAGGGGCGGAGGGCCGGACGCGTCTGGCTGCCGCTTTCGGCGCAGATCGTCCCGCCGCCTTGATCGAGGACACCGTTGCAATCATCGGGGCGGCACTGGTCTTGGGAGCAATGCCATGACTCATTCCTTCGATGCCATCGTGATCGGCGCCGGTCAGGCCGGCCCTTCGCTTGCCGGGCGATTGACCGCGGCAGGCATGAGCATCGCCCTCGTCGAGCGCAAGCTCTTCGGTGGAACCTGTGTCAACACCGGCTGCATGCCAACCAAGACGCTAGTGGCGAGCGCCTATGCGGCCCATCTCGCGCGTCGGGGGGTTCTGTTGCAGCTTTGAAGCTTGCGCTGCCTGAGCTACAGGATGAGGGTAGCAAGTGGGGCTCGCGGTGAAGCAGAGTAACAAGAACCTGTTCAAAGGTCGGCAGTTCACGGCGGAGATCATTCTGTGGGCGGTCCGCTGGTACCTGCAGTTCCCGATCAGCTACCGCGATCTCGAGAGCATGTTCTCCGATCGGGGCATTCAGGTCGGCCACACGACCGTGTTTCGGTGGATCCAGGCCTATGCACCGGAGTTGGAGAAGCGCATCCGTTCCCATCTTTGTATGACCAATGGCTCCTGGCGAGTCGACGAAACATATATCCGAGTAAAGGGCGAATGGGTTTATCTCTATCGCGCCGTTGATGCTTCTGGGCAGACCATCGACTTCCTGCTCTCACCCAAGCGGGATGCGGCTGCTGCCAAGCGGTTCTTCCGGAAAGCCTTGAGGCAGCCTCATACGGTCAACCCGCGGACCCTCACGGTGGACAAGAATGCGGCCTATCCCGTTGCGACGAAAGCTATGAAACGCGCTGGAGAGCTCTGGCGCTTTGCCAAACTCCGGCAGGTGAAATTCTTGAACAACATCGTTGAGCAGGATCACCGGCGTATCAAGCGCCTGGTCCGGCCAGGGCTGGGCTTCAAGAGCTTCATAACGGCCACCCAGACGATCGCAGGTTATGAGGCGATGGCGATGATCCGTAAAGGGCAGGTCGCCGGTGTGCTACCCAATCACATGGGCGCTCAGCGCGACTTCATTGCTGCCCTATTCAGCCCAGTCATGTAACCTGAGTCCTTTTCCGGGCTTCGTTTGACCTGTATCGGGAGTTGCAACGGAACCGGTCAAGCGGCCCTGATCAGGTCGTCTTCAGATCCACGGCCGATTCTTTGCCGGAGCGGCGGTCCGCCTCAACCTCATAGGAGATCTTCTGGCCCTCAGCCAAGCCACGCAGGCCAGCACGCTCCACGGCGCTGATATGAACGAACACGTCCTTGCCGCCGTTGTCTGGCTGAATGAAGCCGTAGCCCTTCTGATCGTTGAACCACTTCACCGTTCCTGTCGCCACGAAGCTTTTCCCTCTGTTGAAGTCGCCCAGGTGAGAGGAAATATTAACCGCAGAATGCGGAGAGTGTCGAGCGCCGCGTATAGATCCTCAAAGAGATCAGCATCCACAAAGAGCTGCATCCTTGCCAGCGTCAGCACTCCTAGTGTGTGGTGGAGCGGCCTATGAGCAGTGGGCCGAGGAGCGCCAGGCTCGAAATGTGGTCCCTCATCCCAAGCCTCATCATGAGCAGTAAACGCTGCGCAGTTTCGCATAACTCGCTAGTATGGAACGCGAAGAAGAGCCCCGGCGGGCAGGGCCAGCTCTGTCGTCAGCGTTGACGCTGACCAGCACTAGGCGCACGATCAACACCTGTGATGGTCGAGCACGGCGCTTGGACTCCCGAAGCTGCCCGTCGTTCCCCACGGGCAAGGCCGCGGGACCCTTCCTCCCCGCGGCCTTCGCCATATTCGGCCGCGAATTTCCGGTAGGCGCATTAGGGAACAGGTTGGATGGGACCTTCCCTAAGCGCAAAAGGGGCTCCAAAGATCGCTGCAGCGTTGGGCGGCAGGATTGCGCAGTAGGTTGAGTAGTCCATCCCGTAGCCGACCATGTGGCGGGTGTCCCCGCACCAATGTCCCCCGGCTGTTTCCCCCGTGTCCCCGGGCAGAGCGCGATACTGGACCCTGTAGTCCGGCACGGCAATCCAGGTTCCGTTGACGAGCATTAGCACCCCGGCTGGCGTCACCCGGTAGGGTGCGGGGCGGCAATCCTGCTCGTTGCAGCAACTGTTTCCTAGTGGATCGAATCTAACGCTTGGTGCCCACGCCTGACGGCGGCGATGATTTCATCCGGATCAGCCGTCCAGGTG
>NZ_JBWBEW010000066.1:0-16551 GCF_056148915.1 Microvirga sp. jy35
GACGCCTCCCGGCCGACCACAACCAGCCCTATGGAGTCAGCTATCCCGATTCCACGCAACCGCTGCACGCTCTAAGCTAGCGAGTCGGCCTGATCCCAGCGTCTGGGAGAGCACAACAAGCGGACCTTCATGGAGATTGGCTGTAGGGTACACATTGACCCATGTATGAACCGGCCGTGCGTCGCAAGAGGCTTTGGAGATGGCGAGGTTGGTCTTGCGCACATGTATCCGACCCTTTGTGGAGCAATGCTCCTGGCCATCATGGATATCCGCGCGCATCGGTTCTCATTAGCGGACCGGCCCTTTTACGGCCAAGTGGGTCACCAGAGCACCCATGCGACGGCGCGACCGTTCTCCATCTCGTCTTCCTCTCGCAGACCTCGGCGAGTTCCAAGCGGCTGATGCAGGGCAGGGGCGATGCTGCCCTTAGCCTATCACAGCCGCTGTTCGTGGTTCATAAGTCCGGTTCTGGCTCAACACACTCCAGGCGATGCGGGCCAGCTTGTTGGCCAATGCTGCCGCCAGCATGTTGTGGTGCAGGCGCATCGAGGCAGCCGTCAGCCATTCGCCAAAGCTATGCTGGCGCCACTTCGCCGGCCAGAGCAGCAGCACGCGGGCGGCCTGGATCAACAAGGATCGTAGGTAGCTATTGCCGCGCTTGGTCAGCCGGCCTAGCACGGTTCTGTCCCCAGTAGAGTTCTGGCGCGGGACTAGGCCGAGCCATGCCCCGAAGTCACGCCCCCGGCTGAAGGCGGCTCCGTTGCCGATGCTGGCCACCATGGCGCTGGCGATGATCGGTCCCACTCCTGGCACGCTCATCAGGCGTTGGCAGGCCTCGTCAGCGGCCACAAGAGCTTGGATTTCCTCAGTGACCGCTTCGATCCGGTCGTCGAGATGATGCCAGTCCTGCATCAGGCCTTCGATCATGTGTGTCATGCGCGGCGTGAGCACGTCTGTTCGCTGGGCCAGAATGTCCGGCAGGGCCTGACGGAGCGAACCCAGCCTCTGTCGAACCGCAATCCCGCGCTCGAGCAGAAAGGCGCGGATCTGGTTGATTACCGCCGTGCGCTGCCCCACTAGGCGTGAGCGGACCCGGTGCAGGGCTTGCAGATCAAGCTGCTCGACCGTCTTTGTGGGCACAAACCGCATGGTCGGCCGCTGGACGGCCTCGGCAATGGCTTCGGCGTCGCGGAAGTCGTTCGTATGATGGTTTCGTCAAGTCATGTTCGGCTCCTCAGCGGTTTTTGACGTCCAGGGCGCGCTTGCATCAGGTCAGGCGCTTGGCGCCATCCACTCGTATTCGGTCAGCAAAGCCGACCCAGGTGCCTCATGCACAGCGTGCAAGCTGCAGGCGGGCGGGATCCAACTCTTTGGTTCGGGTCTTGAGCCCCAACGACTTCACGATCACACGTCCACCCCAGACGTCACGGAGCCGTCGCTCCGGGACGATCTTCTCCAATCTCGGTCAGGTCTGTGCGGCTCGAACCCTGGCTCCGGCCGGCACAAGGCCGGTGGTGGCGTAACGCCACAACGCAATCAGCAGCTTTCTGGCAACCGCAACGATGGTGATGCGTCGGCTCCGTTTGCTGTTGCCAGTCGTGCGCGCCAGGAACCAGGCGGTGACGTCGCTTGCCGACTGGAAACGAACCCAGCGCCACGCCAGCTGGATCAGGCGCGCACGGACGATCGCGTTCCCCGCCTTGCTGATGCCCTGTTCGTGCCGGACGCGGCCACTGCTGTACGGACACGGTGTTAGTCCTGCGAAGGCTGCGAGGCTGCGGCGATCCCGAAAGTCACGGCACAGTACCTCGTGCTGGGCGCCCCTGATGAAGGGTGCGCCGGTAAGCACGGCCGGTCCATCCCATTAGCGGACCATCCGGCGGCTGGCCAAGTGCTGGCATGACTCGAGCTGCCGTTGGCGCCACCCTCTCACGTCGCCGCTGGAAAAAGCTCCCTCACTGGCAGGGAGTCAGGAGGGAGCAGGATCCAGAGCCAGAGGGCCCGCAAGCGCCTTGAGCATGAGCCGCCGTAGATCAGGGAGCCGTTCCTGGTCCAGGTCGAGGCACGGAAGCAATGGGAGCGCCGGCCGTAGGTCAGGCACCTGGAGCGGGTCAGGCGAAAGCGCCATGTGTCTCTGCGATCTCATCCTCGCGGATGAGACCCATCAGTTCGGTCAGGCGGCTCCTGGCCCAGTTGACCCGGCTCTTGATCGTCCCAACCTTTGTCGCCAATGCTTCGGCGGCGTCCTCGTACGACAGTCCCTCCGCGCTCACGAGCAGGAGCGCCTCGCGCTGCTCGCGTGGTAGTTTGGCGAGGGCCGCGTTCAGGTCCCGGACCGCAAGTCTGTCCTCCTGATCCGGGATCGAGATCATCGTTGCCGCATGAATTCCATCCGCATCCTCCACCTCGCGCTGCGCCTTGCGGCGACCGGAAAGGAATAGGTTGCGCTGGATGGTGAAGAGCCAAGCCTGGAGGTTCGTGCCAGCCTCGAACATCTCCTGCCTGCTGATCGCCTTCAGAACTGTCTCCTGCACGAGATCCTCGGCCTGATGGATGTCGCGGCTGAGGGAGATGGCGTAGGACCGCAGCGACTTCAGGGTGCTCATGAGCTCGTTTACGAAAGACTGGTCCACCGGTTCGGTGTGGGCTCGGATGACCTGCGCCACCCGGGTGAGCAGGCGCGAAAGGCTCGCGGGAAGCTTCTCCTGAGCGGGATCGCCATAAAGGCTGCGCAGCTCGTGTCCGAGATGGGCCTGAATGGATTGGTTGAGGACGGGGTTCCGAGCCAGGTCGCAGCGTTCGGTTGGGGTACTCTGTGTCATCCCGAGCAGATGTAACAGGATCGCGTGCTTTCGACCGCTGGATAAGGACGCGGAAGGTGATCTGCCGATACTCCAACCGAATGTCTTCATGATCCGCGCCATTCGGGCCCTGTCGGCGGAGCCGCGCCATGACTCTTGAAGGTGCAAGAAATCGTCCTCGCCCAGCCGTTCGGAATGACCGGAGCCGCCGCCATGACCGTAGCGTTCGTCGGTTCCGTCGCAACTCGGAGCGCCTGCTGACGACCGCGCAAGGCTTCGCACCGACCGCACCCGCGGGACGGGTCGGTGGCGCCCCTCATCGCCGCACACCCCGCACAAGGCCATGGATGAAGCCCAGCTTCCCGACGACCGGCGGACTGATGATGAACGGATAAAGGTCGGGCTGGCCCATGCAGCGGTTGAGGCTGTTGAGCGCGAAGGTGAGCGGTAGCCAGTCCTCAACGATGCTATGGATGTCAGCACCTCGGTACGGATCGACGTCGATGTCGGCGGCGAGCGTGCCGCTGTCGTCCAGCGGCGGATCCACCCGGACGCCGAAGGCGCCCGCCATCTCCATTGTGTCGACGATGTGCAGGTAGTGCGCCCATGTCTCCGCGAAGTCCTCCCACGGATGCGTCGTCGCGTATGACGAGACGAAGCTCTCCTGCCAGTCGGCCGGCGTTCCGTCGCGGTAGTGGCGCTGCAACGCCTCGCCATAGTCCTCCCGCTCGTCCCCGAAGACGGCCCGGCAGGCCTCGAGCCGGCCGCCATCGCGCACGAGCAGATCCCATTAATGGTGGCCGACCTCATGCCGGAAGTGGCCGAGCAGGGTTCGGTACGGCTCGCCCATGGCCGCGCGGCGCCGCTCGCGCTCGAGATCGTTGGCCTCGCTGAGCGCGATGGTGATGAGCCCCTCGTCATGCCCGGTCATCACCTTCGGACCGTCGTTCGCGGGCGGCTCGGCCAGGAACTCGAAGACAAGGCCATGCTCCGGATCCTCCGCCCGCGTGTTCAGGGGCAGCCGGAGCTGGAGCAGAGTGTAGAACGGCCGATGCTTCGCCAGCTCCATCACCTGCCAGGCGGCGAGGTTGGCCGGAGCCGACGGATCCGGAACGACGCCGTTGTGGCGACAGGCGGTGCAGTATGCCTTGTCCGATGTGGCCGGGACGAGCCAGTTGCAGGCATCGAACTCCGCATTCGAGCAGAAGCGATGGGAGCCTTCGCCCAGCGCGAGCGCACGCCAGATCCCAGTGCCGTTGCGCTCAAGCGCCGAGAGAGTGCTGGTCTCGGGCAGGTAGCCGAGGCGGTGGCCGCAGCGCTCGCAGGTGCGGTTCTCGAAGTAGAGGAGTTGCCCGCAGGCCTGGCACTTGAAGAGCTTCATCAGGCTTCCCTTCCCCGGTCGAGACGGGCGGACTTACGGAACGGAAGTCACGCGGCGCTCGCCGCCGGGGTGACGGATGCGTCCTGTCTGGCAAGGTCAAGGCAGAGGGCGGTCGCCTCGCGCAAGGTAGAGGCGACGAGATCGGCCCGGGCTGCCTCCCGAAGGCCCTCGGCCGCGCCAGCGCCGCTCCCCTCAGTCCAGCAACCGAGCAGAATCCGGGCCTGCGGCATCTTCCGCCGCAGGCGCCGGACGGCATAGCGCATGTGCGCCGGGCTGCCGGCATCGAGAAAGGACAGGCACACCATCGCGACGCCGGCATCGTCGAGCCGGGAGATCGATTGGACCGACAGCGAGGCCGCCCTTTCCACCCGGGCGCGAAGGCCATGCTTCGTCAGCAGTTGCGCCAGCATCAGGGCGGCGGCCTCGTCGACGGGGCTCTGGCCGGCAATGCACAGGATCGGCGTCTCGCCCTGGAAGCGGGCATTCAGCTCCTCGGGCGCCAGGACGGGCAGATTGGCTGCTCCGGGCTCGTCGTTGCTGGCCTCAACGGCCGCGATCGCCTCCGGATCGGCCGTGCGACCGGACCCAGGGTCCTGATCGGCGTGGTCGGAGAGATCATCCACCAGTTCCTCGACCGTGTCCCTCATGCGCTCCAGACGGGCTTCGTCCAGCACGCCGCGCAGGGCATCCGCCCGGGCGAGCCGCAGGCCGGCCAGCGCCACCTCGTCGTAGTAGACCGAGAGCGAGCGCTCCTTGAGGAACTCCTCCGCGACGTCGGCCGCCTCCGCGGGATCGCCCGCCAGCATGCGCTGGTAGAAGATCTCCGGCGGCGCGAGGGCGGGACGGTCGCCGAGCATTACGTCGAGGAACTCGAGCCGTTCCACGTGCCGGCCGAGCACGACCAGGCACACGGTCAGCGGCGTTGCCAGCACCAAGCCGATCGGCCCCCAGAGCCAGGTCCAGAAGGTCGCCGAGACGACCACGGCCACAGGGGACAACCCTGTGCTGTGGCCGTAGACGAGCGGTTCGACCACGTGTCCGGCCAGCGGCTCCACGACGATGAACAGGGCGGCGGTCATCAGCAGCATCGACCAGCCGGGGTCGACGGCCGCTGCCAGGGCGAGCGGGAAGGCGGCGGAGATGAACGCCCCGATGTAGGGCACGAAGCGCAGGATTGCCGCGAGGATGCCCCAGAGCACCGGGCTCGGTACATCGATGACGTACAGGCCGACGCCGATGACCACGCCGAAGGCAGCGTTCAGAGCCAATTGCGTCAGGAACAGCTTGCTCAAGCGGCCGGCGGCATCGTCGAGCGCCGCTGTCGTCTTCTGGAGATCGTGCGAGCCGGCCAGGCGGATCAGCCGGTTCCGCAGGTCCTCGCGTTGCAGCAGGATGAAGATCACGAAGATGACCACAATCCCGGTCGTGGCCAGCGGATGGATCAGCGGGGTGATGAAGGCCCCGAGGGTTTGCAGGGCGCCCGGATCGGGCTGGCGCACTTCGACCGGGATCGGCTTCACCTCGCCGGCGGGTGCAGTGCCGGGCGTCAGCGGGTTGGCCGGTGGGGCGGCGTTGGCCTGTGGCCTGTCGAGTTCCTTACCCAGGTCCTGCAACACGTCCGCGGCGCGCTCAAGGGCGCTGCTGCCGGCGGCGGACCCGCGCAGGGACTGCACCTTCTCGCGCATCGTGGCCTGGTAGCGCGGCAGGTCCCCGGCGAGCTGGTTGACCTGCGTGGCCATCACGGTGGCCAATCCGGTAATGGCGGCGAAGGCGACCAGGACAACGCCGATGACGGCCAGGGAGCGGGGGACGTGCGCCTTCTGCAACAGCCGGATGAGCGGGGCCAGCACAAAGCTCAGGAGGACGGCGAGCGCCACGGGAACGAAGACCTCGCGGCCGACGTAGAGCCCCGCGATCACGAGAGCAATCATCCCGACGACGCCGAGGCCTGCGGATGGGGCGACCGGGGAATGGAGATCCCGAGCGGCGATCTTCGGTTCTGAGGCTGACATGGCATGGGTTTCCAGGCCGCCGTAAGCCCGGAGCGCCGGCCCGGCCCAGGGCGACAACGCGCGGGCCGCCGATTGGCTCCGTCCGTCGAGGCCGGATCACAGGCGGCATCCAGGGCGCGACCGCCGCCTTGCAGGTAATGTCGCAGTCCCCATCGCTCCTGGAACCCTGAGCACGCCCCGACCGTTGAACTGGCTTCGCGCGCGGACACTCCGCGCGCCCGAACCGGATTCCCCATGAATATGAATGTCAGCGAGCCCAAAGGGGCTCAGGCAGAGGCGCCCGCGCCCCGGGCCGCCCGCGAGTCCGCCGTGCGGGAGGGCCGTCCCTATCCCCTCGGTGCAACCTGGGATGGCCTCGGCGTCAACTTCGCCCTGTTCTCCGCGAATGCCACCAAGGTCGAGCTCTGCCTCTTCGACGAGGACAGGGGCGTGGAGCTGGAGCGCATCGAGCTGCCCGAGTACACCAACGAAGTCTGGCACGGCTACCTGCCGGATGCGCGGCCGGGCACGGTCTATGGCTATCGCGTGCACGGGCCCTACGAGCCGACGCAGGGCCATCGCTTCAATCCCAACAAGCTGCTGCTCGATCCTTACGCCAAGCAGCTCGTCGGCCAGTTGGAGTGGAACCCGGCGCTCTTCGGCTATCAGATGGAGACCGGCGACGACCTCACCTTCGACGGGCGTGACAGCGCACCGTTCATGCCGAAGTGCCGGGTGATCGATCCCGCCTTCACCTGGGGCCGGTCTTCCAAGCCCCAGGTCTCGTGGGAGCGCACGGTGATCTACGAGACCCACGTGCGCGGCTACACCATGCGCCACCCCTCGGTGCCCGAGCGCCTGCGGGGCACCTATGCCGGACTGGCCACCAAGGACGTCATCGACTATTTGCGCAGCCTCGGCGTTACGGCGGTCGAGCTCCTGCCCGTACACAGCTTCGTGGATGACAGCCAGCTGACCGACAAGGGCCTCAACAACTACTGGGGCTACAACACGCTGTCGTTCTTCGCGCCTGCGCGCCGCTACGCCTCCAACCCGGACTTTGCCTTCGCCGAGTTCAAGGAGATGGTCGCCCATCTGCATGATGCCGGGCTCGAACTCATCCTCGACGTGGTCTACAACCACACCGCCGAGGGCAACGAACTCGGACCAACCCTGTCCTTCAAGGGCATCGACAACGCTTCCTATTACCGGCTCGCGCCGGACCGGCGCTACTACATCAACGACACCGGCACGGGCAACACGGTCAACCTGAGCAACTCGCGCGTGCTCCAGATGGTCACCGACTCGTTGCGCTACTGGGCGCAGGACATGCGCGTCGACGGCTTCCGGTTCGACCTCGCGACGATCCTGGCGCGGGAAACGCATGGGTTCGACGAGGAAGGACGGTTTCTCGACGCCTGCCAGCAGGATCCTATCCTGAGCCAAATCAAGCTCATCGCCGAACCCTGGGATTGCGGCCCGGGTGGCTACCAGGTCGGCCGCTTCTCGCCCGGCTGGGCCGAGTGGAACGACCGCTACCGCGACGCGGTCAGAAGCTACTGGAGGGGCGACGAGGGCAAGCTTCCGGAGCTGGCCACCCGCCTGACCGCTTCGGCGGACCTGTTCAACAAGCGCGGGCGCAAACCCTGGGCTTCGATCAATTTCATCACTTCGCATGACGGCTTCACCCTCAACGACCTCGTGTCCTATGACGACAAGCACAACAAGGCCAACGGGGAGGAGAACCGCGACGGGCATTCCGACAACTTGTCTCGGAACCACGGGGTGGAAGGTCCGACGGACGACCCCGGCATCCGTGAGATCCGCTTGCGCCAGATGCGTAACATGCTGACGACCTTGTTTCTGTCCCGTGGAACGCCGATGCTGCTGGCCGGCGACGAGTTCGCGCGCACGCAGCGTGGCAACAACAACGCCTACTGCCAGGACAACGAGATCTCGTGGATCGACTGGGAGGGTATCGGCGATGACGAGAGGACGCTGGCCGAGTTCACGCGGAAGGTCATTGCGCTCAGGAATGCCCTCCCGATGCTCCGCCGCGGGCGCTTCCTAACTGCCGTCTACGACGAGGAGTTGGGGGTCAAGGACGTCACCTGGTTGACGCCAGGCGGAGACGAGATGACTGCGGAGCACTGGGATGACCCGCAGGCGCGCTGCTTGGGCATTCTGCTTGACGGACGTGCGCAGGAGAGCGGAATTCGACGACTTGGCACGGACGCGACCCTGCTGCTGGTCACGAACGCCCACCATGACGTGGTGGAGTTCACGCTCCCGGAGGCTGTGGGCGGAGACCGATGGGTCTGTCTTCTGGATACAAATCACACCGGGGCTGACGAACTGACGGAGTTCGACTTCGGGCATGAGTACGAGGTGACCGGCCATTCTCTCCTGCTGTTCATTCTTAGACCCAAGCGCACGAAAGGGCGGGGAACGGCCACTGAGCGCTCGTTCCAGCACGTCATCCAGGCTGCGGAGGATGCCTCTGTCCGCCAGCTCGTCTTCGGTGGACGGGGTACCTGACCCGCCACGGCGCGAACGACGGAAGGTTGAGATGACCCAGGATGGGCTTGTCACGTTAACCGAAGTCGGACGAGTTAAGGCAAACTTTGCTGCCTGTTTACCTAAAGCGGCAACGCAGGCTGCAGACTTCCACGCCGCCATGGCATCGAGGCGGTGAAGATGGGTTGCGAGA
Organism: Microvirga sp. jy35; assembly: GCF_056148915.1. NCBI lineage: Bacteria > Pseudomonadati > Pseudomonadota > Alphaproteobacteria > Hyphomicrobiales > Methylobacteriaceae > Microvirga > Microvirga sp. jy35. Next base: position 8,884 of record NZ_JBWBEW010000066.1, read on the forward strand.
GCAGAGCGGCGGGACCGGGGTGGAACGAAGAGGTTGCGAACTGCTGAGAAGATACTGACGAACTTCTGCAGGCCTCCGGGAGATCGAAACCCTTGCATTGCTTGCTCTCGCCGTCGCAGCGGCAGATGCGAGTTCTCCGCGCGATTGTTTAGCCTTTTGCGTTGCTGATGCTCAACTGCCGGCATGACCTGCCGTCGGGCGGCAGCATACGAGCCGAGCTTGTCGGTGATCATCCGTCGCGGTGGACACCCCTGCTTCTTCAGCAGACGCTTGAGCAAGCGCTTGGCCGCTTTGGTGTTGCGGCGAGCCTGGACGATCTCATCAAGGAGACATAGCCTTCCTGATCCACCGCCCGCCACAGCCGATGCGTCTCGCCAGCAATGGTGATCACGACTTCGTCGAGGTGCCAGATATCACGGCGGCTCGGCCTCTTGCGCTGGAGGCGGCGAGCGTATTCAGGTCCGAACTTTAGAGCCCATCGGCGTACAGTCTCATAGGAAACGACGATACCGCGCTCGAGCAGCATCTCCTCAACCAAGCGTAGACTCAGCGGAAACCGAAAGCAGAGCCAAACGGCATGAGCGATGATCTCGGGCGGGAAACGGTGGCGCTTGTAGCTGATGGGATGGGTCATGCTGCGGCTCATAGCTCATAAGCCGTTGACCAAAAATTACCGTGACATCACCCCTGCCACAGACCCCGAACCTTCGACAACTTGACAGTACTGTCTGGTGCTCCCCGCGTGAGTTGACCTTCGGTGTACTTCCGTCTCGTGCCGCAAGGCTACATTCGTAACATTGGTTGCCAAGCAACTTGCCCCTTTGAGGAAGCCTGCGGCTCACCTCGGCACGCTTCTACGGCTGGGCACCTGAAGCATAGCCGGGAACTTCGATCTGGCCGCCCTGTTGTTGGATAGCTCGGCCCATCGAGCTGAGAACAGGGTTGCGCTAAGTGGAGCTGATAGCATGAGTGATATGGAGCATTCCGACAAATCTACTCCGGCAACACCTGGAAACCCACCTTCCACGGAGACGGAAAGTTCGACGGAAGCGGCGCTCGGAACGCCCATGGAACCGGCTGGATCCACGCCTGATGTCTCAACGGAGACAACTCCAATAGAAAGCGCACGGGCTGACGTGGCCCCTCCGCCGAACGTGCAGGAACGTCCAAAGACTAAGGGTGTGGCCGATATCGTCTTCCTCGTCGATATCAGTGGCAGCATGTCCCCTTGCATCGATGCGCTCCGCCGGAACATCGAGGCATTCATCGACTCCCTGAGCAAGGGCGATGCCAACAATGCCGCTCCTGTTCGGGACTGGCGCGGCAAGGTCGTCGGATATCGCGACATTGAGGCTGCGCAAGCCGAAGGCCTGCCCTGGATCATCGACAATCCCTTCGTGCGTGATGCCGGTGCACTCAAAGCGCAGCTTGGCACCTTGCAGGCGAATGGCGGCGGCGACGAGCCGGAGTCCCTTCTCGATGCTCTCTACAAGGTTGCCTCCATGGAGGCAGTACCAAAAGGTTCACAGACCGAAGATCCGGCAAAGTGGCGCTATAGGAGCGATGCGGCACGGGTTGTCATCGTCTTCACCGACGCCTCGTTCAAGGAAACCATGAGCCTTCCGGAAGCGAACGGCGGGTCGCTCCAGGATGTTGCGAACCTTGTGATGGCTAATCGCATCATCCTCAGCCTCTTTGCCCCCAATTTTGAGGGCTATGATCGCCTGAGCCAAATCGACAAATCGGAATGGGAGGTCGTGGAGTACGAAGGATTGAATCCGCAGGAGGCTCTGCAGAAATTTACATCTGATCCGGTCAATTTCCGCAACACCCTGAAGCAGCTGGCCGCCAGCGTATCCCGTTCGGCAGCGACCGTGGCGCTGTAGACACCCCGCCCCTGTCACAGTGAGCGTAAGCCATGGCCAAGAAGCTGAAGGTCGGTGATCGGATCCGGCATTACCGTGTCACGAAGGTCTTCGGGCCGGGCATGATGGCGATCTCCTATGGGGGCGAGGGACCGACAGGAGAGAAGGTCTTTCTGAAGCAGTACAAGTCCCCCGCCCCGACGGTTGTCTGGTACAAGGCCTTCGTCGCCTACCAGAACGAGCTCGGAGCCCGCGTCCGGAATGGGCGGGCGGCTCAGTTCGCAGTGCGCCAAGTGGAAGCGTTCGAAGAGGTCTGGGGCGGACCCTGCTACTTCCAGGCCTATGAGTTCGTCGAGAACGGCGCCGACCTACAGCAAATGCTTGATGAGGAGCGGGAACAGCATCGCCGCACCAAGGTGGCAGCCACCAACAACCCCGCCGTCTGGGCCCGTCACGTCACCTGGGCCAAGGTCTTCATGACCGGAATGGCGGCGCTGCATGAGTCCAAGATCGTCCACGCCGATCTGAAGCCCGCGAATGCGTATCTGATCCAGGATCCGACGATCAGTTCCGGCTACCAGCTCAAGCTGATCGACATGGACTTCTCGCTCCTGGCTGACCGCCGTGCGCCCTGGCACGGTCACCAGGGATACGTGGGCACCGACAACTACCGCTCTCCCGAACACATGACGCGGGGTGCTGTGCCCGGCCTCGCCTCGGATGTCTTTACCTGTGGGCTGATGCTCTACGAGCTTCTCGCCGGCTATCATCCCTACTGGACCGAGGACCAGGTCGAGTATGCGAAGCTCGTCCAGAGCCACGCCGCGAAACCTCCGGCATTGGCCGGGTTGATGCCGTTACCGGCGAGCAATGCCGAGGTTAGCGCTTTCCTGCACCGCTGCCTCGCACCAGACCCCGCCGCGAGACCGACGGCTGCAGAACTGCGGGCTGTTTTGAGCGGGCGGGGCGCAGGGTCACCCGCCACCAAAGAAGGTTCGACAGCGGCAACGGGCGACGGCGCTCCGCGAGCTGCCGAGTTGATCCTTTCTGACAGAATCGAACTGCTCGGCCCGGACGGACGCTCACTGAAGATCGGAGTCAAGACGGAACTCGGAAAAATCCTGGTGCGGCAGTTCGGGCCGGACAGCGAGTTCTGGGACAACCGCCAATGTGTTCTTGAACGCCATTCTGGCAACCAATGGGTGCTATCGCCCGTCGCCGGCACAACCAACGAAACTCTCGTGAACGGTACGGCACTGACGGCTCCTCGCCCGCTCAGGCAGGGTGACCGGATTTCGGTCGGACGCCAAGCCAAGGGCATCGTCAAGATGCCGCTCACGGCGCGGGCGCTGAAATGAACCTGCCCGACGGACCTGAAGCACCTGAGCCTGATCCCTCCTGCGAGGAGCCGAAGACGTCAGAAGTAACTTCAACAACGGCGGGTGGGCCCAAGGATGAACCTTATCCGCAGACTCCCGCACAAACTCCTGAGACTCTTGCGCCGGATGCACTGGCCCCAGATCCTCCTGCCCCAGATGTTCTTATCCCGGGCGTCGAAGGTGCATCGGATGCTGCTCCCTTCCCGCCATTGATCGGTGAGTCTCCGCCTGACACGGGCAGCCCACCTTCAGACCCACCTCCTCCTGCTGCCATGGTGCAAGACGTCTTACAGGTTGTGGAGGTGGACAGCCTAGATTGGCAGGCTGTCCGCAATGCGGTCAACCCGTCCTCCATCCGCTCCAACATGCGGTCGATAGTGGAGCGCATGGAGGCGTTGCTCGATAGAGCTGACGGGCCTGGCCTGCTGTTCGACAACGACCGGGCCGATCCTGCCGATCAGGTGATCCAGGTCTCCGCTGTGGATGCCGCAAGCCCGCTGTGGATCGTCGGCGACCTGCACGGCGATCTTCTGGTGCTTGAAGCCGCATTGGCGGCCATGCATGATCCGGCCCTGCAACCCGATGGGGGCCAGCCACGGATCGTATTTCTGGGCGATCTCTTCGATGATGAAGGTTTCGGGCTCGAAGTCCTTCTCCGCGTGTTCGAGCTGATCGTGGAGGCGCCGGATCGAATGTGTCTCATAGCCGGCAACCACGATGAGGCGCTGTCCTATGACGGCGTACGGTTTGCTTCGAGCGTGGCTCCGTCAGACTTTGTGGACTTCCTCAACGCCAACCTTACGCACGAATGGATCGAGCGAGCTGGCAAGCTGGCTGTGCGGCTGTTCGCGCGCGCCCCGCGCGCGCTCTTCTTCCCCGACGGTCTGCTCCTTGCTCATGGAGGCTTTCCGCTGGTGGACCTGCATCCGCGGCTTGCCGAGACGGGTGAATGGAACGATCCGTTGTGCCTGTCGGATTTCGTGTGGACCAGGGCGCATCCGAAAGCCCGCAAGAAGCTCCCGAACCGTTTCTCGCGGGGCAGCCAGTTCGGGTATGAGGACTTCGCCGCTTTCTGTTCCCTGAGCGCCAGTTTGGGACGGCCGATCACTCACATGGTGCGCGGCCACGATCATGTGGAAGAGAGATACGCCGCCTATCCAGCCTATCGGGCTCATCCGGTTCTGACGACCGTAGCGCTCTCCCGCCGATTGAGCCGTGAGAGCTTCGGCCCCTACGAGCGCGTTCCCACCATGGCGCAATTCGTCGAAGGTGGGCTCCCCCGAGTGTATCGGCTGCACATTCCTGCGGACATCATCCGTGAGGTCTATCCGGAGCCCGATTCCGGCAGCCCTGAGAGTGAAACAATCCAGGACTCCCATCGATGACCGGCGTAATCCTGCGTTGCCCGAACTGCGGCACCTCAAAGACGGCTCCAGGCGAATGCGATGCATGCCACGAGGCGCAAGTCCGCTACTACTGCACGAACCATAAGCCCGGGCGCTGGCTGGATACGTCCGCGTGTCCGCAGTGCGGCGCGAAGTTCGGTGACCCAGTTCGTCCGCCAGCAAAGCCTATTCCGCCTGCCGCTCCTGCTCGGCCGCGGGCGACAGTCACCTCCTCTACGCCCACGAGAGCCGATCCTTCGCCACTACCACCTAGGCCGAGTGCCGAACCCTGGGGCCGCAGAGAACGGGGGAAATCTCCTGCCCTGGAGGTTGAAGCAGGCGACGAGCGCGCCTCAGTGCGCGACTTCCGTACGGCAAGGATGCTGGAAATCCTCCGGGCCGCTGCGCGGACTGGCCGTAAGTCCGGGGGAGTAGCTTACACCACTTCGGAAGCTCCAGTGGCGGGGGCGGCACTCGGCGGCTGTCTGATGCGTTTCGTGATCCTCGCGATGTTCCTGCTGCTCGTCTTTTTTCTGATGCTTTCACTTGTCGGCGGGTCGCTGTTGCAGATGTTTGGAGGCTATTACCTCTGAAGCCGCGAGTACCCGGGCACAGGACTTGCTAGTGTGTTCAGACTTTGGACCGTTGCGTCAAACGATCGATCTCCCGAATGATGGCATCTGGAGCCAGGTGATGAACCATGTGGCCGAGCCCCGGAAGAGTGATAAACTCGCTCTGTGGCAGCTCCCGATGCAGGCGCTCCGATTGACGGCCGACATCCGCAATCTGATCATCGGCGCCTGTGATGATCGTGATCGGCATCCGCAGCTCGCTGTAGTGGTGCTCCAGCTCCATCACTGACGGAGGCATAAGGGCTGCGTCCTCCGCTGCGGCGCGAAGCTGCGACAGCCGCAGCATCATCTCCTTCGGGAATAAGCGATCAAAACGCTCCGGGACCTCCGCTGGCGCGAACATCTGCTTGATCAGGCCCGGCAGGATGGCACGGGCCACCAGGGGAGAGATCGTGTGACGCATGGCGTCGCCAATCACGGGAACAGCCGGTGGTGAGAACAGGAACGTGTCGGCTCGCAGGGTCGGATAATAGTAGCCGGGGGCAAGCACAAGGCTGCGAACCAGCGCCGGATATTCCAGGGCAAGGACCACCGCGACCAGGGTGCCCCAGGACCACCGTTTGTTCCACGCCAAGCTGCTCCAGCGCGCCCTGGAAAAGCTTCGCGTGGGCGCGTGGCGTCCAGAGCTGGCGAGGTCTGCTGCTGTAGCCGTACCATGGGCGGTCGAACACGATGACCCTATGGTGGGATGCCAGACGATCCACGAGACCGCTGACGGTGAAGTCCTGGATCATGGTGCCGTTGCCATGGAACAGCACGATGGGCTCGCCCTCACCGCGTTCGATGTAGTGCAGGCGCACGCCATCAACATCGAGGAACCGGCCTATGGGTGGCGTCTTGCGCTCGGCAGCCCCGGCTTTCTGCCGGTTGTACAGAACGGCGGCACCCAGGGCTGCGGTTGAGCCTGCCAGAACGGGCGCAAGCCAGCGGCTCGGATGAGAGCCCTGGTCAGGACGAGGCGTACCGCCCGACCTTCCAGTCATGCGCCCATGTCGCTGGGTGTTTGGCCGCTCCGGTTCTGTCGAACGAAGCACAGCCCCAGCTGGGGTGCGCGAGCTTGTCTCGGATCTCGTCTCAGTGCGGGACATGCAAGCTCTCCATGTAGGCTGATCGGGGAGAACGGCCCGGACATCCATCGGTTGCTGCAGCGCACAGGGTCGTTCGCTCAAAGGCGGAGAGCTGGTTTAGGCGATTCCGGTAGGACGTGTTACAGAGAGGCTCGCCGTCCGGGAAACGCTCCCGGACTGGCCTCTTGGCGCTTCGATGGTCGTCCCGCCCGGACACTTCAATTTGCGCCAGGATTACCCTTATGTCCGAATACCCCCAGAGCCGCTGTCTTGTTCTCCTCGTGGAGGATGAGGCTCTTGTGGCCATGAACCTCCAGGATGACCTGAAGGAGGCTGGCTACGCCGTTGTCGGGCCGTTCGACACCTGCGCAGCCGCATTGGCTTGGCTTGAGACTGAAACGCCGGATCTTGCCGTGCTCGATACCGTGCTGAAGGATGGCACCTGCCGGGCTCTTGCCGCCGAGCTCGTCCGGCGCGGCGTGGGCTTTGTACTCTGGTCGGGCCATCTGCAGGACAAGCACACCCTGCAGGAGTTTACAGGCGCTGTCTGGGTCAAAAAGCCATCCACACATACGGCCCTTCTCCATGCCCTCGCGAGCCTCAGGGTCGAACCACAACGGCGGCAGGCATAGGTGGGTGCGATGAACATTCTGGTTGTCGAGGACGATCCCTTCATCCGCGATATGGCTGTGACTGAGCTGGAGGAAGCGGGTCATGAGGTCATGGAAGCTGCCAGTGGTGGACAGGCCCTCCGGCTTTTGCAGGCCGGCATTGCCGTCGATGCCCTGCTGACGGACATTCGCATGCCCGAGGCCAATGGCTGGGAAGTGGCCAGAGCGTACCGCCAGCGCTTCCCGGATCTCCCAGTCGTGTACGTGACCGGGTATGCGGAGCAGTTGCAGCCTGTCACAGGAGGCATAGTACTCTCCAAACCATACAAGATGTCTCAGTTGGTGGACCTTCTGAACGCCTTGCGTGGTGAAGAGTAAGCACCCTACCGGACCCAGGCGGGGGCCTGGAGCACTTCCAGTGCCAGACCGATCCGTGGCCACGTCATGTGTCCTTCTGGCGGAACGGGATTTATATCAATTCACCATCGATTGGATTGAGCGTAGCTGTTCCTATCAGTATTGCAGCACTTTCCGCTCCCGCATTTCACGTCTAAAACTACGTCTTAACTAGGATAGCGATAACTTATCCGCACACAAATGACAGCGTCATCCAGTACTTGCTATTCTTCAGATAGTTGTCTATATGATGTTCATCGGATTTTGGCCGGACAATCGGGTCGTTTCGCTTTTGGTCTTTCCAGGCGCACGTTCGGACTTTCTCACCATTAC